>NZ_CP037421.1:2353861-2671151 GCF_007748155.1 Gimesia panareensis | reverse complement strand
GTTAAAGGATCAGGTTGAGAAGCGAAGACGCAGACAACTGGCGAGTCGGTTTGTCTGTGAGCAATGCGGGGAAGTGATCGGAGCGGAGGCAATTCGGCTGGCAGATGAGCGCTGGTCAAAGATTGTAGAAAAAATCAGATCTGAAAATGATTCGGAAATCAGACTAAGGCTGGTCCGTACCGTTGATGCGATCTGTCCGCACTGTGGTTGCCAGTATTGTTATCGAGAAGAGGAGCAGACGTTTGTTGTGCAGGAGGTTTCTCCTGAATGGGAGCGTCTGGAACAGAGACAGGATGCTGAAGAACGGATATGAGTTCGGTTTGTTTCCGGTGCTCCCCTGCTCTTTTTTTAGCAGGATGAAAACTGTCTGGTATTCGTTGTCGGGCAAGCTGACAGGGGCACCCGGTGATGTTATCAGTTCTGATGGACGTTTTCTTGAAGAGAGCCCTGTTCTCTATAAATTTCTTGAAGTCCGGGAAGGGAGGCGATACTTTAAAGCTGGCACTAGTCTCTATCAGATGTTACGACCTTGCTCTGGAACCCGCTGTGTAAGGAGTCGATCATGCCTGTATCTGATGAAGAGTTTGCCGCGTTGCGCAGTCGAGTGGATGCGCTGGAAGAATTGCTCCAGACTGACGAATTCAGCGAGCTGCCGGAACGGATCGTGGCGCTGGAACAGCGATCGCCCCACCGCACTCCCAAAGTGATTTCGCTGGCCGAAATTTATACAAAATCGAGTGGTGGTGCACGTGCCGTTCTGTTGTATCTGGTGATCGCTGCCATCGGCCTGCCTGCGTTACTGATTTTCTGGTTGATGAATTTACTGGAAGCCCATCCTGATAATGCCCGCAATCTCATTACGATTGTATTCTGCCTGGGGACCATGGCTGTGGCGGGGGGACTGGCCTACGTCGCGATTCGCAAGAATGATCTCGATAAAGCCAAGGATGTGCTAATCATTCTGATCGGGATCTTTGGGACGATCGTAGGCTTCTATTTTGGTTCTGCCGAACATAATAAGCCGAATGAAGGGAATGACAAGCCGAACCAGAGGGCAGATCAGAAACAGGAGCAAAATCAGACGCCCTCGGCGAACGGGGCGCAAACCCAGGTTCCGCCGAAGATACCACCCAAACCACCTGCCGGTAACGCAGAACCTCCGCCGCAGAAGCCTGAGCCACCTGCAGGGCCGCCCCAGGTACCTGCGGAAGAAAAACCTGCGGAAGAAAAACCAGTGAAAGCAAAAACGGAATGAATTCTGTCTCGCGGGAGCCTGCGGGAGTGCCGGACCATTGCCCGCTATGTGGGGCTCCAGTGACGCAGGAAATGCATGACGCTGTAGAACAAGCCTGCTGCCGGTCCTGCGGTTGCCGGATGGATGGAGCGAAATTGCTGCTGGAGTTCTGGGAACGTGAGCGGACGGCGATCGAACTCTCTTTTTCCCAACCATTGACTCTGGAGACCCGGTTAAGCGAACTTGATTTTGAATCACTGGTTTTAGTAGAACTGGTGATGCTGCTGGAGGGAGAAGTTACAGTTCTCATTGCTGATGTGGATGATGAAGCCTTAAGTCAGTCCCGGACGGTGAGAGAGCTGTTGAGCCGCCTGTCGCACTTTGTAGAGGGACGGGGAGACTGAGTTGTGCTGTCGTTTTTTCGATCGATCTATCTGACACGCAAATACCGGTCGCAGTTACAGGAATGCGAGGAACGCGTGCTGGATGAATGTTTTGCCGGTATGGAACGCGGCTGGACTTTTCTGGACGGCATGACGGCGATCCTGACCGTGTTCCTGTATGGGAAAGTGGTTCGAGAGGAAAACGGGCGTCTGTTTGTCAGGTTTTCCTTTCACCTCAAAGATAAAGGGTTTGTGGAAGCACACGGGATTGTGGACTGCGTGTATGAAAACGGAGTTGTTACTGAGATCAGACAGAGGGGGAAATATTGTTAGGCCGACTGGAAGACAAAACGGATCCACTGGTTGAAGCGGTCATATCTGACCCGCGGTGGGTGCTGGAAGACGAGCTGATGGTGCAGGTGCTGGGATTTACGTTGTATGGTTATGCGTTTGCTCTGGGGCGGATCATCTGTTTAATGGATGTGGAAGACATCAATGCCAGTGTGGCGGGGCAGCTGGCCGCTCTGGGAGTGGGGCCCAAATATGCCCAGGGACTGGCCGAGGCTGCGTTTGAACATTTCATCAATGAAGAGGATCAGTCCGTGCACTCACAACTGGTGAATATCGGGCATTCGCATATCGCTTCCGAAGATTTGAGCGAGTGCGTGGAATCGATTTTTCAGAACACGGAAACACTGCGCGAGCATATGCAATGATCCTGCAGGTCCGGGATCCTGCAGTTCCGGGGCGGCGTGAACTTTCGGTTTTCCGGAGATTCAGGGCGTTTCTTTCTGAAATTGTTTTTGAACCCGTGATCAGTATGATATAAATGTGAGTACTTCTGTGCTGGTTCCAGTGCAGACCTTGAAGGAGGACGTCAGCGCAACGGGGCCTTCTGCCTTTCTTTCAGAATACAAACGAATCACATCAGGGGGAATGAGCTATGAGTAACGCAGAAGCGATGACGCAGGATGAAGTCGTACAGGCGCTGTACCAGTTTGCTGCAGAACAGATGCGGGACGGTGCCTCGAATCAGCAGATTCAGTCGGCCCTGATGGAGAAAGGTGTCGATGCGGAGTCGGCGGGGATCATTGTTTCGCAGCTGAATGAACTGCGCGATCAACAGACCAAAGAAGCCGCCCAGAAACACATGATGTTCGGTGCCCTGTGGTGTATCGGCGGAATCGTGGTGACCGCGCTGACCTATTCCACTGCCTCTGAAGGGGGCACGTATGTGGTGGCCTGGGGGGCGATTATCTTTGGGGCGGTGCAGTTCTTCCGGGGTGTATTTCAGAGTGGGATGTGAGTGGCGAGGGGATGAAGTATTGACTCGGAGAGGCAATGCGGGGAGTCTGGAACTGAGATGAGCGTATTTGCTTACCGGAATGAATCTGGTTTTTCCAGATTTTTAGTTTTCCTGATCGAGCTGTCAGCCGTGTTGAACTGTGTGGCTGTCGGCAGTAGTGTGATGATGCATGGAATGATTCTTGCGGCGCAGAAAGGCGCTGAAGTGACTGCGGTAGAGGCAGGAATTCACAATGAGCGTCAGATAGTCATCGGCGGCGCACAACTGGGAGCCTCCATTTTCGTAGGTGTCGTCTTCCTGGTATGGGTATATCGTATGAGCAGGAATGCGCACAGCATTGAAAATGCGAAACTTCGATATTCCCCCGGCTGGGCGGTTGGCTGGTATTTCATTCCGATCGTCAACCTCTGGAAACCTTACCAGGCGATGAGGGAAATCTACGAGGTGTTTATCAATCGTCCCAATGACGGGAAGATACTGCCGCTCTGGTGGTTTGCCTGGATCCTGGCCAGTATCATGGCCCGGATTTCAACCCGGGTTGTTACAAAGTCTGATACGCTGGATCAACTGCTGACAAAGTCGGAGGTCACCATTTTTGCCGATGCCTGCGCGGTGTTCCTGGATCTGGCAGCCATCCTGCTGGTGATCACGGTCAGTCGCGCCTGCGCAGCTCGATTTGAGGTCGATCATTTCGAAGCAGCGACCGAAGACTGGGAGTAAGCGCGGAGGCATGGGGGCTTATGCAAAGGAGCATTAACAATGCGAACGGGAATGGTGCTGATGCTGATCTGTGTACTGCTGGTGCCGACTCCCCTGCTCGCCTGTCTGTGGGACAGTAATACGATCGCCCGTGAAAAACAGCGGTTTCCCGTGGCCCGTGAACTGATTGCCGGTCATTTTCTGAGACACTCAGAAGCTTATTATCAGTGGCGGATCGAGCGGGGAAGTCAAACTGCTCGCGAGGATCGGAGTCCGGGTGATTATGATATCCTGGCGGTCGCTTATGAAAAGCTGGGGCAACATGATCGGGCGATTGAACTCATCCAGGAGAAAATAAAACGCTGGCCCCGGGAGGGACGTTATGAATCGGAGGCGAACCTGGGGACGTTTCTGATTCACGCGGGCCGATATACAGAGGGCCTGACACACATTGACCGCGCGCTGGAGATAAACCCGGATGGCCATTTTGGTCGCGAGATTTATCAGAAGTATCTGGTTGAGTATGTGCTGGCACAACAGGACCGGGGGTACCAGTTCCCCCTCTCTCAGGGTGAGGCTGCCGGCGAGGGTGGGTTTGCTGAGTATGTGCTTCGCAGGCAGCAGATCGGTGACGAAAACCGTTTGTCTGCACTGCGGGAAGCCTATAAAGGGGTGATGGGGATGATGTGGTTCGGGAATCATCGCTCCCCCGCGCTGCTGGAAGCCCTGGGAGATTTGCTGCTGGCAGAGCAGGAAGATCAATACGACAGAATGCTGGCGGCCCGGGCTTATCTGTCAGCATCGTATGAGGTTCAGGATCCGGCTGCCTCCCGGGAGTATCGGAAAAAAGCACAGTCAGCGCTGGCTGCTCCCATCGATTTTGAGTTAAGTGACGTTGAGGCGGATCTCAAACAGGAAATCGAACAGGCGGAGCAATTATTTCAGCAGATTGCTGTTGACGAATCAAAGTGGCTGTCCGCTGGCCTGGATCTGAATCAGCAGTTTTCAGAGACTTACGCGGATGAGCCGATTCTGGCAAGCAATGCGACGAGTCTGACTCCGGTTTCCATGGACACGGTAGTTAAACAGATGCTTCTGTACCTGGTCGTGGGAGTCGTGATTGTGATCCTGGTTGCACAGGCGATTCTGCGGCGGCTGTTTCGGCACCTGAGGTTGCCTGAAAACAGTGCCGAACCAGTTGAGAGCCCCTAAAGGAGGTGACCCTTTGAAACGTTTATCCTCTATTGTCGAAGTGCCGGCGACGCCGGAGTATGTGCTGGCGGTGCTGCTGGATCATTCTCGACGCGGAATGGGGGCGCTGTCCTGTACTCATCCCGATTTTATTCCCGTGGCGCTGGATTCGCCGGTGGAAACTCTGTTCGAGGCCTGTGCTTGCGATAGTGGTGATGATATCTTCTATTCAACGCTCCAGTGGTTTGATTTGTGGGGAACCGACTGGTTTGATGTGCTGTTTACTTCCCATATCGAAACGACGCTCGATTTCTGTGAGCTGATTGCCTCGCGGACCACGATGCCGCAGATTCCTCTAGTTTCGATCTGTGGGCAAAACTGCCAACCGGCTTCAGCCTTTCTGGCGGTTCGTTCTCTGCTGGCGGCAGAGGGGGCCGAAGTGAGTGAAATCGGACCTTCTAGTTTATTAAAGGAATACACCCGCTATTACACCGATGCGTTCCTGGGGCCCATTGCCCGGCTGGCGCCTGGGGCTCTCCCGGATGTGGAGATCGATGATGGGGGCAAGTTTCGTAGAGAGATGATTCGAAGATTCTTGCACCTGCCGCTGATGATTGGATTCTTGTTCGTTAGCCGTTTTCCAGTTTTATTACTCTTTTGCCTGATATTTTATCTGGTGTTGAACTTAGATACCTGGGGGGATGAAAAAGCCCCTAATGCACGAGTCGACTTCGGAGAGCTGCGTACGTTTCGGGATTTGTCGGAACTGATTGCACAGCGTGCCGCGTTTCAGGCCTGAGTGGTCTGGGGGCTGGTGGGAGAGTTTTGGCTTGAGCACTGTTGGGCAAGTCAACTGGGCGTTCGTCTTTATGGTTTTTCTGATTAGTGTCGATAGAACTTTTACCAATTGCCGGTTGATGATTCATTGTTGGTGTGATTGATGACAGGGGCCTGATCTTAGACAAGTAGTGATCCAGGTTCATCTCGGTGGTGGCGCGCCAATCGCTATAATGGGGGCTGAATTGAATCGCGCGGGAGTTGTGACCTCCTGCGCTCGGCCCGGATTGCATCCGGGCTTACCCTTTGATTATGTCGTGGGATGTATTGGTGACAGCACAGTTGGGCAAGCCAACTGTGAAACTATGTAGGAAGCCTCCGTCGGATCGATTATCGTGGAACAAGTTCGTTCACAATCTGTTTCACGAAATCTCACCTCCGGAGGCAATGATGTTGTATGTTGGTTTGGATGTGCATGTCAAGCATATTACGATTTGTGTACTTAATAAGCATGGTAAGCTGCTGCAGCGGTGTCAGCTGCCATGCCTGGATGATGTGATTAAATTTCTGATGAACCTGCAAGGACGATGCGAAGTCTGTTTTGAAGCCAGTACCGGTTATGGCATCTACTTTGAAGCTCTGAGTAAGATTGCTTCTCGTGTTGCCGTGGCCCATCCAGGACTGTTGAAACTGATTTTTCGTTCCAAACAAAAGAATGATCGTGCGGACGCAGAGAAACTGGCCAAACTGTTGTTTCTCGATGAAGTTCCGACCGTTCATGTCCCGACTGCAGACGTGCGGGCCTGGAGAGAGTTGATTACATTCCGAGGCAAACTGATTCAGAAACGGACCCGGGCTAAAAATGGAATTCGCTCGCTTCTGAGAAGTGTTGGTTGCAGGGTTCCCAAAGAGTTTGGTCTCTGGACCATACGGGGGATGGAATGGCTAAAACAGAAAGATCTGAAACAGCCGATGCAAAATCTGAAACGGAACATGCTGGTAGAAGAGATCGAAACACTGACGAGGCAAACCAGGCTGGTTGAAACGGAACTGGCCCGCTATTCGAAAGAGAACATTGCCGTGCAGCAATTGCAGAGTATCCCCGGCATCGGCTTACGCACTGCTGAGGCATTCGTGGCCTTTGTGGATGACCCGCATCGATTTGCCAACAGTAAGAAAGTGGGGGCCTACTTCGGTCTGATCCCGATCCAGGATCAGTCAGGGAGTACTAATCGACTGGGGCATATCACGCGCGAAGGATGTGCAGAGGTCCGGCACCTGGTTACCGAAGCAGTTTGGCAGGGGATTCGATATTCACCGACGATTAAAGCCTATTATGAGCGGATTCATCGACAGGAAAAAGACAGGAAAAAGATTGCGATTGTAGCCACATCGCATTACCTGGTGCGTGTGATGTGGTCCATGTTGAAAAATGGAACCTTGTGGAAAGAACGGAGCCTGGCAGTCTGAGCGACTGCAGTTTCGATAAGTAAATTCAAAGAGTTGTGTCGGACTTAAGTTTCACGTTGAGATCGAAAGTGGGATTCAGGTGACATCCCGACGGGTGCCATGGCACACTGTGATGCCGTAACTGTGAATGGGAGTCACCGTAATTTGTCTTGTGGCGCCTCGCCAAGGCGAGTGATGCCGGATGGATGGTTGGATAATTCCGCGTTCTTCTCACTACGGTCTTGACAGAAGCTTCCTCATGGATGGCACCCCGTTTGGGTGGAGATAATCTGCCGGAATCGAACGGAGTCTCTGACAGTTTCCTGTGGTCTGCGACCACTCTGGATTGTATCCGGGAGTATCCTTTGATTTTGATTGAGCTGCTTTTCTCTGTTTTGCGGGACCGGGTGCTAAAACGTGACTTGAATGGTTTTAAGCGGGTCTTATGCGGTAAAAACGGGAGAAAAGTGGTAAAAACTGGCAAGAAACGGAGTGCATTGATGAGCAGTTGTTTTTCAAATCGTGCTGAAACCAGCGGGTTTTGTAGTGTGTTTGTGGCATTGGTTCTGAATGTTCCCGTCAAAAAAGTCGTTGCTCGCGCGCGACGCATAACCAGGCATTCTGGCCAGACGCAGTTCCGGGTCCAGTCCAGTTTATTCAGTAGTCAGGGAGGATCTGTGAGGTGGGATATGTTTAGAGCAACAGCACTGTCGGGCAAGCCGACAGTGGCACCCGATTGCTCAGGGGGTAGGAGTTATTGGGGGCCATTTGAAACGGTGTTCTGTCAGTTTCCTGCTCGCGATGCTCGCCCCGAATTGCATTAGGGATTACCCATTTGTGCTGGGAAGCGGGTCAGACGATTTGCATGATTCAGATTTCATGTGAAATACAGGCCTCACACTGGTGGTTGATTTCTGATAAAATGAGAGAAGTATTCAAAAGCAGGCAGAGGAGCTGGCCCAGGTATGGCAGGAGAGGGTTTCATGCAGAAAGAAGATGTGGCGTTTATTGGTTGTCGACTGGTGGGGTTGTACTACGCGATCAAGGCACTGGAAACAGTGGCTTCATTCATGATGACGTTTGTGGCGTGGAAATCGGGGGCTCAGTTTCCCGCATCGACGGCGGCTATGTTTTATCTGCAGCTGATGCCGTTCACGTTTTATACGATTGCTGCCTGTATGCTCTGGTTCGGGGCCGGCACGATTGTGAAATACCTGCTGCCGGATGGACAAATAGCGTCTTCCCCTTCCAAACCGACACTGGAACAGGTGCAGTCGGTGCTGTTTTCTTCCGTGGGGCTGCTGGTGCTGACCTGGGGAATTACCGATCTGGGGAAAGTACTGTATCAGTTGTTCCAGTTGAAGCAGGCGAGTCACTATGCCCAGATCCCGTTGACGCTGCAGTCGGAATGCGTGGCGGTGGCCTGTCGGCTGCTGCTGGGTTTCTGCCTGGTGTTCGGATCCCGCGGATTGAGCGGTTTTCTGACCCGGCTCCGGCAGCCTGAGCTCAGGTGAGATTCTGCCCCTGACAGGTTGGGTTGCTCAAGAATCGTGCTTAAGCAGCGGAAAATAGGATCAGCAGAGAAATATCAACGGAATCCCAAAGTGGTATTGGACGAAATCTAATTCGGATTAGAATGTCCCATACTAATCAGAGCGGTGAGATCAGCAGCAGAGAGCATGAAGGTAGCAGAGCAGAGTAGAGATGAGGTGATGTAGATCCTCATTCATCCGATTTCCCAAAGACAATTGATCATGATGGGAGTGAGGTGCTTGTGCAGCGGTCAACAGAAACCTTACCTGAGATCAGGCTGATTCTGGAGCTGATCAGTAAAGGGAACTCCCTGACTGATACCCTGACAACGCTGATCGAATATCTGGAATCGAAAAGCAATGATATGTTCTGTTCGATCCTGTTGCTCGATGAAGAGGGCCGGTTGCGTAACGGGGCGGCTCCTCACCTGCCTGAGGAGTATGTCCGACTCACTGATGGTGCTCTCATCGGCCCGAATGTGGGTTCTTGCGGTGCGGCTGCCTATCACAACCAGCAGGTTGTTGTGACGGATATCGAGACCGACCCTCTCTGGAAGGACTTTAAAGATGTGGCCTTGCGATTTGATCTGCGTGCCTGCTGGTCCACTCCGATTCGATCTTCAACGGGAGCCGTTCTGGGGACATTTGCGATTTACTATCACGAGCCCTGCGCGCCGACTGAGTTCCATGAGCAACTGATTGAGCAGGCTGTCTACCTGGCTGCAATTGCCATCGAACATGTCAAGATCGAAGAAGATTTACACAAAAGCGAGCAGGAATCGAGCAGGCTCCGCCAGCAGTTGCTGGAGGCCATTGAGTCGCTGACAGAGGGCTTTGCCATCTACGATGCCGAGGATCGGCTGGTGATGTGTAATTCCAAATATATGGAAGTCTACAGGGAGAGTGCCGATCTACTGGTGCCTGGGCAGAGGTTTGAGGATCACATCCGTGTTTCAGCTTATCGGGGACAGGTGGCGGATGCCATTGGCCGCGAAGAAGAGTGGGTGCAGGAACGGGTGCGGCAGCATCAGAATCCCTCGGGCAGTTTTCGTCAGCAACTGGGGAATGGTCGCTGGCTAATGATTTCGGAACATAAGACAGCAGAGGGGGGCATCTCAGGCGTCCGGACTGATATTACCCAGCAGGTGTTGTATGAAGAAAAGCTGCGCCGGTCGATTCATCTGATTGAATCAATTCGCACTCTGCTGTCTCAATACATTTCAGATGCGAATCCTGACAAGGTCTTTGAAGACCTGTTACACACATTTCTGAATATCTCGGAAAGTGAAGCCGGCTTTATTGTTGAGGTCCAGAAGTCAGAGGAAGGGACGTACCAACTAATCCCTCGGGCGAACTGTTTTCGGCCTGTGGGTTCAGAGACAGGCGAATGTGAAGTGGGATTGCAACATGCAGCGCGGGAGTTTTTTGAGCAGCAGAAACTGTTTGAGCGGATTGTCTCCAGCAAAGAGGCCCTGATCATTGATGAGAGCCACGATGATCGCCCTGCTGGGGACGCGATGCAGAATGGTGCCGCGGGATGCATGAAATCGTTTCTGGTGTTACCTGTCGTTTCGCAGGGGGAACTGACGGGAGTCGCCGGGCTGGCCAATCGGCCTGCAGGCTATGATGCGTCGTTTGTGGAATTTTTGAAACCGCTGCTGGTGACCGCGGGGACCCTGTTGACCGCTTATCGGAATGAGGTCCGTCGCCAGGAAAATGAGCGGGCCTTGCAGGAATCGGAGGAACGGTTCTCCAAAGTATTTCAATTCAATCCGATGGGAAAGGTCATTCTCAGTTTTAATACGGGACGCGTGATTGATGTGAATGAGTCCTTCCTGAAGACCACGCTCTATTCACGGGAGCAGATCATTGGAAAGACAATCCACGAACTCAAGTTATTTCCGGAAACGGGCAGCTGGGATGAGATTCTCCACAGGGTGCACGAAAACGATATGGTTTATGAGCAGGAAACGCCTTTCTGTATTAATGATGGCATAAAACGAATCATCCAGTGTTCCGCGTGTATGATTGAGAGTGCCGATGAACCTCTGCTGCTGCTGATGGTCAAGGATATCACGGAGCAGAAACAGACCGAGGAGCTGAATCGGCAGATGCAGGTGCAACTGCAGCACAGCCAGAAAATGAAAGCGATCGGGCAGCTGGCGGCCGGTGTGGCCCATGAGTTCAATAACATTCTGGTGGGGATTAATTTGAATGCCGATCTGTTACTGCTCACACCGGAGCATGAGATTCCGGAAGGGTTTCGGGAACCGTTGCGTGATATTCAGAAATCAGGTGAGCGTGCCGCAGAACTGGTCAAACAGTTGCTGGCATTCGGTCGGAAGAAAGCTGCCAATACGGCCTGGTTTGATGTGAATACCCTGATTTCCAGTCATCAGAAGATGATGCAGAGAATCCTGGGGAAGTCAGTGACACTCAGTTTAAATCTGTGTCCGGATACGGGACTGGTCTGGGGGGATGAAGGTGAGATCGAACAGGCCCTGATGAACCTGGTGGTCAATGCGCGGGACGCCATGCCGGAAGGCGGGGTGCTTCGGATTCAGACGCAGAATGTGAATGTAACAGAGAAGATGGTTGCCGATCATGCAGAATGCCTGCCGGGGGCTTATACGCTCATGTCGGTGACAGATAACGGGTGCGGGATGGCGCCCGAGATTGTCTCGCATATTTTTGAACCGTTTTTTACAACCAAGCCCGTTACAGAAGGAACCGGGCTGGGGCTGTCTACAGTGCATCGCAACCTGGCAGAGATTGGAGGCTTTATTACTGTGGCCAGTGAACCAGGCGGAGGGTCGGAATTTCAGGTTTATTTACCACAGCATCAACGCGTCAATGTGAAGGATCAAGAGGAGACGGAAGCTGTCGCAGAGGAACCGGTGACAGGTGGCAGCGAAACCATTCTGGTCTGTGATGATGAACCGACGGTGCTGTCGACGGTGTCGGCTCTCCTGGAGCGACTGGGTTATACGGTGATCAGAGCCCTGGGACCGGAGGAAGCGATCAAGGCTGCTGCGCGTCAGGAGCAGCAGATCTCGCTGTTATGTACGGACTTCAATATGCCTGCCATGAATGGCGAACAACTGGTTCGACGTTTGACCCAGGTGCGTCCCGGTTTAAAGGTCATCTATCTATCAGGCATCGCAGAAAAGATTCCTGAATCGGCGATCGTCAACGGGAGTAAAGTCATTCAGAAGCCGACCAAAATGGGGGAACTGGCCCATGCGATTCGCGGTATGCTGGATGAGGGGATGCAACAGGAAAAGTAAGTGTAGTGCGCGACCGTCCAGGGCGGTCCGCATCTGGGGAGGAAGGAAATTGAAACGTTTGTTATTGATGCTGACACTGATTGTTACTGGTGAAGTTGCTGCCGTTGCGCAGACGCATACGGCATTTAAAGACTGGAAGATGAATGCCGAGCAGATGCCGAGTCTCCGTGAAATTGAGCGAAATGGTTCCTCTGCACTGACATTTCGACTGGGCCATGTGATATTTGCTTACGACCCTGATGCCTGGCTCCGCAGTGGCCAGAGGGAGAGACCCGTGGAGCTGGACTCCCTGGTGCGGGTTGGTATAGCAGTCACTGTTTCGGAACCGGACGCGGCCTTTCGGGCCCTGGTGAATCAGCAACTGGGACAGAAACAGACGTTTCAGTTTCAAAAGGCGGAACTTACGAACTGGATGAATGTGGGATCTGAGTGGACGGTGATCTGGAAAATGTTGCCAGTCCTGGGGGGGCTGTCGGAAGGGCCAGAGCAGATCCCGGTGCTGGTCGATTCGCAAGGTGCCCTGATTCCGCATGATCGTTATCTGATCGATACCGTCCCGTTATTGTTACCGAAACCGGAGATCGATCCTGAACAGAATCCCCTGTACCGGAAAACCGAGCGTCCCCGGATCTGGCCCTGTGCGAAGCTGAAGTTGGAAGCGGCAGATATTCGGCCCCGGAAGCGACTGGATCCGGCTGAAATCGAGAAACGGGCACGGCAGGCATTCGAATAAGATGGTCGACAGGCTGCATGAGATCTACAAAGCCGAAGCGTTTCAGTTTCGGTTTGTGAATCTGCAGAGAGCGAAGTTGCCCTGGAGTCTGAACTCGGAGGGGCAGACTGAGTATTTGCACGTCTGGGCGGTCAATTTTCAGGAGGTGCGGACAGAGAAACTGAAAACGCCTCCCGAACTGTTTACGGTCTGGGTCAAAGAAGACGGAACAGTGGCTGATTTACGGCCGATCGACGAACGGGACAGGAATTGAACCATGCGAAACATTGTCTTACTGTTACTGTTCATCGTGGTTATGGCACCGTCTGCGTGGGGAGATCCCGATGAGGAACAGCCTCCCCATCCCATGCTTGATAACGGAGAATTTTCTTATGGATCCGACCCGAATCTCTTTGATCTGGTTCCTGATGCTGACCCGGAGACATCGTTTGACATCGGACATGTGATTTTTGCTTATCCTGTGCCTTATCGGAATGCAGGAGATCCACCTCCCGTCGCTCTGGAAGCGGTAGTACCTGTTGCGAAAGTGATGAAGCTTGTCGCTCCCGATAAGGCGCTCAAAGCACTCGTCAATCAGCAATTACATTATAATCATGCTTTCCATCATGAGCAGGTAGAACTCGTTTCTCTGAAACAGATCGGCTACCGCTGGCAAGTGGTCTGGACACTTTTTCTAAGCCCCGGAGGGGGTTCAGGGATACCTTATCGCTATCGGGCCCTGGTTTCGGATCGCGGGAAACTGATCCCGCCTGATCTCTATATTTACGATGCGTACAGTTTATCTGACTGGAGAGAGAGTCTGTGTTCGAATCTCCAGTTGAATCTCAAGCCGAAACCACAGCAGAAGAAGCTGACTCAGCAGCAGATTGAGAAACGGGGGCGAAAGGCGCTGGAGAAGTTTCTGAGTACAGTAAAAGTCACGCCGGGAAAGAAACCGGTGCAGTTTGAGTTTATTGATTGCCAAACAGTAGACTTACCGATGAGCGTGGGAGCGGACGGAGAAGTGAAATCTCTGACAGTCTGGGGGGTTAACTTTAAGGAGGTGCGTAAAGCGGATGCAGAAATAGCTGAGGAATTATTTACCGTCTGGGTGTCCGAATATGGAGCTGTCTCTGAACTAAAGCTCTTTTCCCGGGAATGGTAGTGTGCGGCTGTTTTGGTAAAGCTTTGAAAACGAACCTGTGGCGTTGTTTGTCTTTCATCTCGATATCGTATTATTTCGTCTGAGAGCCTCTAGCGGGATATCGATTTTCAGGATGTACGGACAGAGAAACTGAAAACGCCTCAGGAGCTGTTCTCTGTCTGGGGCAAAGAGGACGGCACGGTGGCTGATTTACGGCCGATCGACGAACGGGACAGGAATTGAACGATGCGGAAGATTGTTTTACTCACGTTCTTCATGGCGGCTGCGGCATCGTCTGCGTGGGGAGATCCCGACAGGAAACAAAGTGTTGATCCGATGCTGAGACGGTGGTTACTCTTTATTGGTCCTAATTTATCGGTCGCTGAACTGATTCCCGATGCAGATCAGAAAACATCCCGTACGATAGGTACGCTGATGATCTCGTACCCTGAACGCGTTATTGATGAGCGGGATTCGCCGCCTGTCGAACTGAAAGATGTGGTACCGGTCGCAACGGTCATTCGACGTACGAAGCCAGACAAAGCATTGACGGCGCTGATTAATTTGCGTCTGGAACCGGATTTCCATTTTTCCTGTCGAGAAGCCAGTCTCGTTTCAATGAAACGGATTGGCTATCGGTGGCAGGTGGACTGGGAACTGAATCCGAATTATGGTGGTTTTTCGGGACCACCTCTCGAGTACCGGGCTGTGGTGACAGCCCGCGGGAAAGTGATTGCTCCGGATTTATATCAGTTCGATACCTATTTTACATTTGGTCAAAAGCAGTGGTTGTGTTCCATTCTGAAACTCAAGTTGCCCGAGAATTATAAAAAGCAGAAAACGCTTAGCCAACAGGAGATTGAGGAACGAGGGCGCGCCGCATTTCAGGAACTGTTGAAGAAGGTAAAAGTCACTCCGGGAACGGATCCGGTTCAGTTTGAGTTTCAGGATTGTCGAGCAATCGAACTTCCGCTGAGTGTGGGAGCTGATGGGAAATTCCAATCGATGAAGGCCTGGGGAGTGAATTTTAAAGAGATTCAGGGGCCCGATGATAAGAAGACGGAAGATATTTTTACGGTTTGGGTGATGGAAGATGGGACTGTTTCCGAACTGAAAATTATCCCTGTGAATTGGTAATGACTGGTCTTTTTTGCATGGGCAGGAACGCGAACCTGAGCGGTTGTTTTCCTGTCATATGGATGTCGAGAATTTTTGAGTGAGAGCCTCTAGCGGGATATCGATCAATGCCTGTCTGGGATGCGGATCAGTATTTAAAGTTTCAGCGTGAGCGGACGCAGCCAGCCATCGACCTGGCGGCACGGGTGTGGCTGGAAGCCCCCCGGCGGATTGTGGATGTGGGCTGTGGCCCGGGGAACAGTACCGCGGTGCTGGCGCAGCGTTTCCCGGAGGCGGAGCTGAGCGGCCTGAACAGTTCGGCTGAGATGCTGGAAACCGCGCGGGAGTCTCAGCCTGACGAGCGCTGGTTCCAGGCGGATATTACCAGCTGGGAACCGGAAGAGCGGTATGATCTGCTGTTTTCGAACGCGGTGTTGCAGTGGGTGCCGGACCATGAAACGATCTTTCCCCGGCTGATGAGTTTCCTGGAGCCGAACGGTGCCCTGGCGGTGCAACTGCCCGCGCACTACGAGTCTCCCCTGCACCGCTGTGTGGTTGAGGTGTCCGAATTGCCGGACTGGCGGGAGCAGACCACAGCGGCACGGCAGGCGCTGGCTTGTGAATCGCGATCGTTCTATTACGATCTGCTGTCGCCGCTGAGTTCTGAGATCGAGCTCTGGGAAACCGAGTACATCCATATCATGGAGAGCGTCAAGTCGATCATGGAATGGTTTCGGGGGACGGGATTGCGGCCTTACCTGGAAGCGTTGCCGGATGACGCAACACGCGCCCGTTTCGAAGGTGAATTGTTGAAACGCTACGCGGAAGCTTATCCGCTGCAGCAGAACGGGAACGTTTTATTTCCATTTCGGCGGCTGTTTCTGGTGGCGTATCGTTGAGTCGGAATATCATTACTGTCTGTAGGGACATGAACATACCGGACCGTTAGATATGTACAAACTGGGCTTGAACGATCCGTCCCGATTGATAGCATTCCTGTTCACACAACCTGATTCGAATACGTAACGCGAAGAACACCAGGCGGGACAGAGGGAAATGTCATTGAACTCCACTGCTGATATCGACCGCGATGGTTACCAGATCCTGCAGGAGCCTCTGTCCCGGGACTTGCTGGTGCAACTGGAGGCCGTGCTGAATTCTGCCGGTGAGGAAAGTTTTCGACAGCGGCGCAGCGGTACCCGTTATGCGATCCGCAATGCCCACCTGGTTTTGCCAGGTCTGCGATCACTGCTCGCAGCGGGGGCACTCAGGGAGTTGGCGTGCGATGCGCTGGGGCAATCGGCCACACTGGTGAGCGCGACGCTGTTTGACAAGCGGCCCGGTGCCAACTGGTTCGTTCCGCCACATCAGGATCTGCAGGTGCCGATTAATGGTCAGTCGACAGATCCGGAATGGACCAACTGGTCTGTCAAAGCGGGACAGCAATACGTGGAGCCGCCGCTGGAGGTCTTTCAGCAGATGCTGGCGGTGCGCGTGCACCTGGATGAATGCCCCGGTGAAAATGGGGCGCTGGAGGTCGTTCCCCGCAGTCATCAAAGACGGCTCACTGAAGAGGAAGTTGCTTTACTTAGCGAATCGGAGTTTCAACTCTGTCCGGTTGAGGCTGGTGAAATACTATTTATGAACCCCCTGCTGGTGCATCGATCGCGCAGTTCCCAGTTGCCACTAAGGCGTCGTGTGTTGCATGTGGTTTATTCAGCTGCCCGGTTGCCGGAGGGGCTGGCGTGGACTTAGGCATTTCGGATTCGCCTGTTTTCCAGTGCAGACGTTCGTTGAATTGTGAATCAATGCTTGTGCTGTTCATCTGAATTCGGTTTAATGATCTGGACATCTGTGGAATATCAGTCATTGAAATCAGATCAGGGAAAGTGGTGTGGAAGACGAACTGGAATTCGAAGACGAGCTGGAATTCGAATCGGAAGATCAGATTGATCAAGCCGGACTGGATGCTGCAGCGCACGATGTGAAGCAGGCATCTATTGCGGCCTTTATCTCGGCGGGGATGAGTTTCCTGGTCATCCTGTTTGCGATGTTTTCTGGCCGTGGCGGGGCTTTCGATCAGTTTGCAGACCCCCTCAATTTCGTTGAAGTTGCTCTGGTACTGGCCTGCGGGATCGGTTTGCGGTTCTATTCAAGGACGGCCGCAGTCACACTCGTGATCTATTTCATTCTGGCTAAGCTCTACACAATGATGACGCTGGGACGACCTACAGGGCTCCTGTTTACCGTGATCTGGCTTTATTTCTACTGGAAAGGCATTCGAGGCTCCTTCGCTTACCATCGAATCCGTCGGGAAGCAGATCCCACTTATCGATCTACTCCACTCCTGTTTATCGCGCTGGTGATCCCCTCTGTCGCGATCATGCTGGGGCTGGTTGTCCTGGGGGTGATGGTTGAGAGTGGCACAATGGTTTCCCCTGAGGTCGTGGCAGGTAGCGAGTTATCACAAAGTGATTCGCAAATGCTCGTTGATGAGGGGATTATTGCTCCGGATGAAACCGTGCTGTATTTCTATTCAACTGGAGTTACATCGATTTCAGATGACGGAAATCTGCTGACGGATCAGCGGGTCATATCCTATGAGCGGGTTGACGGAGTTTTAGGAGTCTATGCGGCTAAGTATGAAGACGTTGAAGATGTGATCATCGTGGAAGAAGGTAATTACATCGATGACACGATTGTCGAAATTGATACGGTCGATGGAGAACTGTTTTTCCTGTACCTTTCACCTATCGAAGGAGGCGATCAGGCTTTTATAAAAGAACTGCAAAGCAGAATTCCTGCGAAGCCAAAGCAGCCGGAGCTACCCAGGCTGTAACATACCACTGCTGCAACACCGGTTTGCGTTTCGGTTTTGTGCTTCATCAGGCAATCAAATGACAGACGCTTAAACCGTTGCTTCGACTTCCAGGGTGACCCGCGTCGATTTGAAACCAGGAGTTTTTGACAAGGGATCGACTGTGTGTGGAACGAGGACGTTGGCTTCGGGGTAGTACATCAGGGCGCTGCCGGCACGGATGTCGAATTCGCGGACCAGGATATAGGGCATCTCCCCTGCCTCGCTTTTGACCTTCACGCGCTGATCAGGTTTGAGGCCGAGTCGATCGATGTCGGCCCGATTCAGCAGGATGACGTCGCGGCGTTCCTGTCCGCGGTAGATGTCTTCTTCATCGTAGACGACGCTATTAAACTGGCCTTCGGAACGGATGGTGATCAGCCGCAGTTCATTTTCTTCAACGGAAAGATCAGGCAGCGGGAGGGCGTGGAACTTGGCTTTGCCGCTCTCGGTGGGGAATTTGTATTCTTCGACGGCGCGGCCGGTGACGTGGAATTCCTTGTGGGACTGGAGTGTCTCTTTCATGTTTTCGTAGCCGGGGATCAAATCGGCGATCAGTTCCTGGATGGCGCTGTGGCTCTCCAGTTTTTTCCAGTCGATGCGGTCATCGCCGGCAAACAGTTTCTGGCCGATGGCCGCCAGGATCGAGACTTCGCTCCGGGGGCCGGTGAACCGGGACTTGCCGCCGTCACTCATGCGGACATAGCTGAACATGGACTCTTGCGTGGTCGGCTCGGGTTCTTCATCGCGGGGGAGTACGGGCAGGATCAGAGTTTCTTCGCCGGTTCCCCAGACGTGACCGGTATTCAGCGTGGTCGAAAGATAGAGCACGGTTTTGATGCGGCTCATCGCTTCGAGCGCGTGTTTCGTATCGGGGTTACTACCATAGAGATTGCCTCCCAGGCAGAAAGCGAAGTCGATCTCGCCCCGGTGGGAGGCTTCCATGCAGGCCATCGTGTCGTAGCCGGGCGTGGTGGGAACCTGGATGCCGAGCTGTTTTTCGAACCGTTCCAGCATTGCCTTTTTCATGCCGGGGACCACGCCGACCGAACCGAGGCCCTGCACGTTACTATGCCCGCGGATGGGCATAAGACCCGCTTTGCGGCGACCGACCATGCCGCGGAGCAAGGCAAAGTTGGCGATCGACTGTACGCTGTTGGTTCCGTGCAAGTGGTGCGTAATCCCCATGCACCAGCCGATGACGACGTTTTTGGCGGCGAGGTACTGATCTGCAATCTGCCGGATGGTATCCCTGTCGACGCCGCTCTGGGCGATAATGTCGTCCCAGCTGGTGTTCTCGACCTGTTGCTTGAAGGCTTCAAAGTTTTCCGTGTGCGCCTGGATGAAGGTTGTGTCATGTCCGTTGCGTTCGAGGACATCTTTGGAGAGGCCGGTCAACAGCGCCATATCGCCGCCGACGTGGGGTTGCACATAGGTGGAAGCGATGCTGGATCCGAACAGCAGACTGCGGACGTCGCTGGGAACCTTGAAATTGACGAGCCCCAGTTCCTTGACCGGATTGACGACGATGACCTTGCCGCCCCGTCTGCGAATTTCCATGAAGGCTTTCATCAGGCGGGGATGATTCGACGAGGGGTTCGCGCCGATCAGGATGTAAAGATCGGTGTGTTCGAGGTCCTCCAGGCGGATTGTGCCGGCCCCGGTGCCGATACTCGAACCCAGGCCGACGCCACTGGCCTGGTGACAGTAATAGGAGCAGTTATTAACAAAGTTGGTGCCCATCAGGCGGGACATCAACTGGAAGAGGAAGCCGGCTTCGTTGGAGGAGCGGCCGCTGGCATAATAGAAGGTGCGTTCCGGGCCGGCGGCTTTGAGTCGGTCGACGACCAGATCAAAGGCTTCCTCCCAGGAGATCGGCTTGTAATGTTTTTCGCCGGGCGAGAGCAGCAGTGGTTGAGTGAGTCGACCGCTGTATTCGAGCTTGCGAGAGGACATGGAGCGGAGCTGGTCGATGTTGTATTTCGCGAAGAAGTCATTGGCGACTGCGGGCTGCATATCGGCTGCCATCGCCTGGAACGATTTTTTACAGACTTCGGGGAACAGCCCGGCTTCGTTGACCATGCCCCCCTTCTGCCCGCCCATGCCGACCGCGCAGGTCTTGCAGGCATTTTTCGTGCGCATGGCTTTCCAGAGCTTCCACCAGCCAACTTTGTTGGCCAGAGTCAGACTGTATTTAATCGCCTTCCAACCGCCGCCGCTTCGTGGAGCTTTCACTTTGACCCTTCCTATGTTGTTCCTCAGGAGCACACTGCCGTGAACGGTATGAATTTCAGATGAAGTTAAATTTGCAGGAATCACCAAAATCTGAAACCATTGTGAGTTACGTCGAGTATATCCAAAGGAAAGTGCGCAATCAATCTGGTCGGGCTCAAATCCGTACACCGGGGTTGCGGGGCTTTCCGGGCAGTTGATAGAATGGACGCTCCCGTCATGACCAGTTCTGGAGGAAGGATCGCTGCATGTTACGTAGTCGTTTTACAACCCTGTTTTTGTTGGTTCTGTTATCTACCAGTCCCCTGCTGGCGCTGGAGAAAACGGAATCAGCAAAGGATGCTTCACTCACGTTTCGGTTGCCAACCGCGGGCGGTAAAGTGGTCGAACTGGCTGCTGTCCCTGCGGAGAAAGCGACCGTAGTCTGCTTCCTGGGAGCCGAATGCCCGCTGGCCCGGCTGTATGGTCCCAAGCTGAATGAGATGCAGGCTGCTTACAAATCAAAGAACGTGCGGTTCATCGGCGTGAACAGCAATCAGCAGGATTCGCTGGAAGATGTGAAGGAATACGTCAAGCGGTACGAGATCTCATTCCCGATGGCGAAGGACTATAACAATGAGGTCGCCGATCGTTTTCATGCGGTGCGCACACCTGAAGTTTTTGTACTGGATCAGCAGCTGGCCGTCCGGTATCGTGGTCGGATCGATAATCAGTACCTGCCGGGAATCTCCCGGGCAGAGACCACTACACATGATTTGAAGAATGCATTGGATCAGCTGCTCGCGGGCAAACCAATTGAAGTGACCGAGACCAAACCGAACGGCTGTTTCATCGGCCGTGTGAAGCAGAATGAAGTGACTACAAAACTGACATTCTGTAAGGAAGTCGCGGGGGTATTGCACCGTCACTGTGTGGAATGTCACCGCACAGGTGAGATCGCACCTTTCAGCCTGACGGACTACGATGAAGTCCGGGGCTGGGCAGATACGATGCTGGAGACCATTGAAGATGGCCGGATGCCCCCCTGGCACGCCAGCCCGAAGTATGGTCATTACGCGAACGCCCGGTTCATGTCAGAGAAAGATAAGGAGATCCTGCGGGAATGGGTGGCCGGCGGAATGCCTTATGGCGATATCAAGGATCTGCCGGAATTGCCGAAGTTCCGCGAAGGCTGGCACCTGCCCCAGGTTCCGGAAGTGGTCTATGAAATGCGGAAGCGACCGTTTGTGGTTCCGAAAGAGGGCGTTGTGGAATATCAGTATTTCGTAGTGGATCCTGGATTCAAGGAGGACAAGTGGGTCACCGGTGCCCAGGTCCTGCCGGGGAATCGGTCGGTGGTGCATCATGCGATTGTGTTTATCCGTCCTCCCGACGGCGCTGATTTCCGCGGGATTGGCTGGCTGACTGCGTATGTGCCGGGACAGCGGATCAACATGCTTCCGCCTGGCCGGGCGCGCAAGGTGCCTGCCGGTTCCAAACTCGTATTCCAGATGCACTACACGCCGAACGGATCGGTGGAAGAGGACATTTCCAAAGTCGGCTTGATGTTCGGCAAGGATGAGGAGATTACCCATGAAGTCTTTACGCTGATTGGCATCGATCAGGAGTTTGAGATCCCGCCGCACGCGAGTGATTTTCCGGTGTCGGCGAAAGTCCGTCGGATTCCCCCGCATGCGGAACTGCTGGCGATTGCCCCGCACATGCATCTGCGCGGTAAATCATTCCGACTGTTTACGAAACAGGACAAGAAGAAAGAGATTCTGCTCGATGTACCGAACTACGATTTCAACTGGCAGCACATCTATGAATTGAGCAAACCGATGTCCCTGGACAAGGTGGACGGTCTTGAATTTACGGTGAAATTCGATAATTCGAAAGAGAATCCGTTCAACCCGGATCCGAATGAATATGTGACCTGGGGCGATCAGACCTGGGAAGAAATGGCGATTGCGTTCTTCGAAGTCGCTGAACCGCGCAAACACAAAGCAGAGAAGAAAACGCAGCCCGAGAAAAAACTCAGCAAAGCCGAACAGCAGAAGAAACAGGTTGAGGAGCAGAAAAAACGTGATGCGGAGTTGAAAAAGAAAAAAGAAGAACAGATCGAGGCGTTCTTCAAACGGTTCGATAAGAATGGCGATGGACGCGTTGATCTGGAAGAAGTGCCTCTGGCAACGCAACGCTATGGGCGTATTCGAGACAGGAATGGCGATGGAGTGATTCAGAGAGACGAACTCTGATTCCCGGCACGCCAGTAAGCTTCCTGCTGGCTGAGATTTTGCGCCAGATGATTTCAAGCCAGTTAAATTTAAAAATCTACCGCTGAGAGAAAGTGAATCGCGCGTGTCTCGTACGTTCAATCGCTGTTCGGTCTGGATGGTTGACCATCCCCTGCTGGTAACGCTCTTTATCCTGCTGCTCAGCGGGGTTGCGCTGTTGGGTTATACCATGCCTCAGGAAGTCCGGGACTGGTTTACCGCGAAGCCCGAACCGGCTCCCCAGGTGCAACAACAGAAACCGGACAAGCCGCGCAAAGTTCGGGAAGCACCGCCGGACGTCGATCCGATCAGTCTGACAGATGCAGACACGATTCTGGTGATCGACTCAAAAGATTTCTTCACGACAGACGGCGTCAAAGCACTGCGTGAGATAGTGAAAGAGATCAAATCACTGGAGTACGTGCAAAGCGTCTTCTGGCTGGAGGACATTCCCAATCTGAATATTTTCGGCCTGCGGGAGCCGATCCTTCCGAATGAGCGGGCGTCGCAGAAGCGGCTTGATGATGCGAAAGAAAAGGCGATCGCGCATCCCCTGGTGGGCGGGCAACTGCTGTCAGTGGATGCGCAGACCATTCTGCTGATGGTCAAATTCAAATGGATGTACGTGACCGATGACGAAGCCTGTACGACCGGTTTGAAGGACGTCGCTAAGAAAGTTGCTGCGAAATATCCCGATGTGAAGTTTTCCTTCACGACCACCGGCCGCGTGCCCATCTACCTGACTGCGGTGCGCACGCATAATGCGAACAAGGTCAAATACCAGGTGATCGGTTACGGGATGATATTGCTGATGGCGATCATTCTGTTCCGGGGGATCACGGCGGTGATTATCGTCGCCCTGGCACCGATGTTTGGCGTGTTTCTCACGATGGGGATCATCCAGTTTTTCGATTTTCAGGACAACCCGTTTAACGATGTAGTACTACCGGTGCTGTTGAGCCTGGTGGGATTGACCGACGGCGTGCATCTGATGGTCCAGATCAGGCGGCATCGGGCTTCGGGTCTGTCAGGACGGGATGCTGCCCGGCGCGGGATTCAGGAAGTGGGGCTGGCCTGCTTTTTGACTTCCGTCACGACGGCCATCGGTTTCGGTTCGCTCTCGCTGGCCCATCATGAGACCGTGCGTGAATTCGGTTACAGCTGCGTGGTCGGGGTACTGCTGACCTTTATCGCTGTGGTCACGGTGATTCCCCTGGCCTGCCGAACCTGGCTGGGGCGGTCGATTCATGTGGGATATGGTAAGGGAGTCATCGACAAGAACCTGAATCGAATCAGTGTGATTATTGAAATGGTGCTGAAACGTGCGGGGTGGATCAGTAAGGTGGGCATCGGCCTGACGGCAGTGCTGATTATGATTTCTCTGACGCTGCGTCCCGATGAACGCCGGGCCAACATGCTGCCCGAGGGCTCGGAGGCTGCGACTGCGCTGAATCATATGGACCAGGCGATGGGAGGACTCGAGCACTCGCGGGTTGAAGTGAAATGGACAGACGAGGTCGACTCGGATTCCCCGGAAGTGCTGGTCGCGATCAGCGAAGTGGATGAACTGCTGAACCAGGAAGCGTTGATTGGTCATCCGATTTCGATTGCGAATATTTTGTCTGCGCTGCCGGGCGAAGGTCCTCCGGAAGAGCGGATGTCGATGATCGATCTGTTGCCGCCCCCTTTGAAGCGGGCGTTCTACACGCCGGAACGGAACCAGGCGACAGTCAGCTTTCATGTTCAGGACCTGGGTATCGCCCGGTACGGGCCGACCTTTACCCGGATTGAAGAGGGGCTGGCGGCGATCGGGGGTAAACACCCGGACTTTCGGTTTGAGTTGACCGGGTCTGCCGTCTGGCGGTGGCGGAACCTATATCAGATCGTGGTCGACCTGGCATCCAGCCTGGGGAGTGCCGCGATCATCATCCTGATTGTGCTGGCAATTGCGTTCCGTTCATTGCGGCTGGGCCTGATTTCGATCATTCCGAATATGTTCCCGCTGGCTGTGACCGGAACCTTCCTGGTCTTCACAGGACAGGCGCTGGAGATTGTCAGCGTCTGTGCGTTTACGGTCTGTCTGGGGATTGCCGTCGATGATACGATTCACTTCCTGACGCGATTCCGCGAGGAACAGTTGCAGGTCGAAAGCGACGACGAAGCGATCCGCCGAGCGTTTACTGGAGTGGGGACCGCGTTAATCATGACCACGGTCATCCTGGTCGCCGGTTTCTCGACAGTGATCTTCAGCGATATGCGGGACCAGCGGATCTTCGCCATCATGAGCGGCCTGACGATCGGCTCGGCCCTGTTTGGCGATCTCATCTTCCTGCCAGCCCTGCTGGCTCGGTATGCAAAACGTTCGCAAGTGCCTGCGATGGAGGAAGCGGAGCTGATTGCCGAAGAACCCCGGGAAGAATCACTGGTGCGGGAATAACGTCAACTGATTTTTGCTTTCAATGACGATACAGCCGTCCTTGTAAGTAAAGTTAAATAATTTGACGCTGCTGCCGATATAGAGTAGTATAAAGTCTCACCAAAATGGTTAATTTCACGGCTTTTAAGTGAATTAACTCCCGCCCTGACTGAGTTTCCTCTGAAAAAGGAACCCTGCCTTGTATATCCGCGCCATCGCTTTCCTGCTGACGGCTGTTTCTGCCTGCATTGTCGGGAGTCGATCCAGCTCCGCTGCTGATGCACGAGTGACTTTTGAAAAAGACATCCGGCCGATCTTCAAGGCGTACTGCTTTCACTGTCATGGCGAAGAGAAAGAACTTTCCGGTTCACTGGATGTGCGGTTGCGCCGATTGATACTGAAAGGCGGCGATTCCGGAGAGGCAATTGTTCCCGGTAAACATGCTGAGAGCCTGCTCTATCAGTATGTCGAATCGGGAGACATGCCGCCCGATGAGAAGCTGCGTCTCAAACCGGAAGAGGTCGCGCTGATTGCGAAATGGATCGACCAGGGAGCCAGGACGGAGGGGCCGGAGCCGGAAGGCGAGGTCAAGCCGGGTGACTTCCTGATTACCGGCGATGAACGGTCGCACTGGGCGTTTCGTCCTATTAAAAAGGCTGCCCTGCCAGAACTGCCACAGTTGAAAAAAGAGAGCGGAAAGCAGGCGGTCAATCCGGTCGATGCCTTCATTGCACGGAAACTGAAGCAGAACGGTCTCTGGTTTTCTGAAGAAGCAGATCGCCTGACGCTGATCAGAAGGGCCGCCTTTGATCTGACCGGGCTCCCCCCTGCTCCGGAAGCAGTCGACACCTATCTGGCAGATCAGTCGCCGGACGCGTATGAGAAAATGATCGATCGCCTGCTGGCCTCTCCGCATTACGGGGAACGCTGGGCGCGGCACTGGCTGGATGTCGCCGGCTATGCCGATTCTGAAGGCTACAATGACAAAGATATTATCCGTCCCGATGCCTGGCATTACCGGGATTATGTGATCAAGGCGCTGAATGCAGACAAGCCCTGGGATGAGTTTATCACCGAGCAGTTGGCCGGCGATGAACTCGTGAAAGCCACGCATGCCACGGCACAAAAACTGGTGGATCAGGATCCGGCGGTCTGTGAAAAGCTGACGGCGACCGGTTTTCTGCGGCTGGCACCCGATGGGACCGGCTCGAGCCCGATGGATCCTGCGGTCGCACGCAACCAGGTGATTACCGAGACGGTGAAGATCATGTCCTCTTCGCTGCTGGGGATGACCGTTGGTTGTGCCGAGTGCCATCATCACCGCTTCGACCCGATTCCCCAGGAAGACTTTTATCGTCTGCGGGCCGTGATTGCCCCCGTATATGACACTCAAAAATGGCGGATGCCGGCCAGTCGACGTGCGGCCCTGATGTCCGCGGAAGACAAAGCCAAAGCTGCGAAACTGTCGGCCCAGGTCAAGGAACTGGACGCCGAACATAATAAAGTCAAAGCAGAAGTGACCCAGCTGATTGCTGAGCGGGTGCTGAAAGAAGTCCCCGAGGCAGATCGCGAACAGGCACGCACCGCTTATGAAACGGCAGTTAAAGAACGTTCAAAAGAACAGGCGGAGTTGCTCAAACAGAAATACCCGATGCTGGACCTGCTGGTGCCGGGACGTCTGCATCTGTTTCTGGCCCGCTTCAAAGACGGGAACGAACTGAAAAAACGGTACGAGGATATCAAGGAAAGAGCAGACAAACTGCGGGCGCAGATTCCCCAGCCGGAATACATTCGGGTGGCAACCGAAGACACACAGCATCTGCCGCAGACGTTTGTCTTCTATAGGGGGGATTTTTCCTCACCGGAGAAAGATCTGATCGCTCCCGGCGGTCTGACCGTCATTGCATCCAAGACCGAAAACACGTTTGAGTTGAATGATCCCCAACTGCCGACCACCGGACGCCGATTGGCGTATGCCCGGTACCTCACCAGTGGGAAACATCCCCTGGTGGCACGCGTGCTGATGAACCGGTTCTGGATGCATCACTTCGGACAGGCGATTGTCGATTCAACGGGTGACTTCGGATCCCGGTCTTCTATTCCGACACATCCCGAACTGCTGGACTGGCTGGCGGCTGACTTTATGGAACAGGGCTGGCAGCTCAAACGCATCCATCGCCTGATCATGACTTCACGAACTTACAAGCAGACCTCCGCAGGGTATTCCGAGAAAGCAGCGGCCATCGATGCCGACAACCGTCTGTTCTGGCGGATGACGATGCGGCGGCTGGAAGCGGAATCAATTCGCGATGCGATCCTGGCGGTCAGCGGCGAATTGAACCGGGAACAGTTTGGGGCACCGGTTCCGGTTTCCCTGGCAGACAGCGGGATTATCACGGTGGGTGCCGGTAAAGTATCCAAAGACCGCCGCGAACTGAAACGATCCATCTACGTTCAGGTCCGTCGGACCCAGCCGGTGACGATGTTGAGTGCCTTTGATGCTCCCAGTATGGAACCGAACTGTGAGCGGCGGGTGTTCTCCACAGTCGCGACGCAGTCACTGGCACTGCTTAACAGCGAGTTCATGCGGCAGCAGTCAGAGGCTTTTGCGAAACGCGTGTTGAAGGCAGCGGGCAAAGACGCTGATGATCTGCAGTTGATCAAGACGGCCTGGAAGCTGGCATTGAGCAGTGAGCCCTCTGCAGCGGAACTGAAGGCCTTGCAGACAAACTATGCCATGCAGTTAAACGAATATCAGGCGAAGAAAGTCAAAGAGCCCCGACAGGAAGCACTGGCGGCAGTCTGCCACGTGCTGTTTGGAACCAACCAGTTTCTGTATGTAGAGTAAGTGAGCTGGCTCACCGGACTACTTACAGAACAATTAAATCGATCTCCAGAGGGAGTGAATCGTGTCTCAATTTTTGAATCAAAACTCAGCCAGTTCCCGCCGACACTTTCTGGCCCAGAGTGCGTTTGGCGTCTCTTCGCTGGCCCTGGCTTCGCTGCTGAACGATGAACACTTGCTGGCGGCCCCGGAAAAGCCGGCCCTGGAAGAGAAGACCTATGATCTGCTGCCAAAGAAGACCAACCATCCGGCGCGGGCCAAATCGATGATTTCGATTTTCTGCGGCGGTGGGCCGAGTCATCTGGATCTGTTTGATCGTAAGCCGACACTCGACAAGTATGCGGGCAAACGCTTCCCGGGAGACGGGATCAAATACGATAACGCTGGCCAGGCGACTTCGATCATCATGCCCTCTCCCAACACGTTTGAAAAGTGTGGCGAATCGGGGATGGAGATCAATACCGCGATGCTGCCGCACCTGGGGGAGATTGTCGACGATATCACGCTGATCCGCTCGATGCAGCTCCCCAATATCCGGAATCACGTGGCCGGCATGCGGGCCATGACTACCGGTCGGGGACGTGAAGGCTGGCCTTCGCTGGGAAGCTGGATTACTTATGGTCTGGGGGCGGAGACTCAGAATCTGCCGGCGTTCGTGGCGATCACCATTCCCCGTAACCCGGTTGGTTCGCCTTATTGGGACAGTCGCCATTTGCCTTCGATTTACCAGGGGACCGTTGTCAGCAAGTCAGAGCCGCGGATTGCGAATCTGAATCCGATCCGGGAACTGCGCGGTAAGCCACAGTCGAATCAGCTGGATCTGTTGAAAGAACTGAACCAGATCCACCAGCAGCGTCACCCCGGCGAAGACGATCTGTCAGCCCGGATTGCCAGCTATGAACTGGCGGCCCGGATGCAGACCGCAGCAACTGAAGCACTTGATTTGACCAAGGAGACGGAAGCCACCCATCAGATGTATGGTGCCGATGATCCGGTGACGAAAGAGTTTGCGGATGCCTGTATGCTGGCCCGTCGGTTCGTGGAACGCGGCGTCCGTTTTGTGCAGATCTGGAATTATGCCTGGGACATGCACGAGAACATTTTTGCGGCGCTGGAGTCCCGCTGTAAAACCTGCGATAAGCCGTGTGCGGCCCTGGTGACCGATTTGAAGAATCGGGGACTGCTGGATTCTACAATGGTTCAGTGGGGTGGTGAAATGGGCCGTCTGCCTGTGATTCAGGACCGCGGCAAAGGCAAGAAACCGGGCCGAGACCATAACACGGAAGGCTTCAGTATCTGGATGGCCGGTGGCGGCATCAAAGAGGGACACATTCATGGGGCGACAGATGACTTCGGTCACCGAGCAGTTCAGGATGTCGTAACCCAGCATGATTTCCATGCGACGCTGCTGCATCAGTTCGGTCTGAATCACGAAGCTTTGAATTTCGAGCATAATGCCCGGTCTGTCGCTTTGGTGGAACCTGGTGAGGGAAAGGTGGCGACGGGTATCCTCAAGTAATCCCCTTGCGCAACAGGGAGCGTCGATGCAAACCGCTGGTACTCGTCTGATTGGATTGATCCTGTTTCTGGTGTGGCTGGCTTCGCCTGTGCGGGCCGGTGAGCTGGCTGTCTCGACGGACTTCCCCGGGGGCTCCGCGGAGGTCGTAGAGATCGACCAGCGGGGGCGCTCGATCACGGTTCGTCCAGCCGGGGATCCACAGTTTGGCTGGCCCTGCTGGTGGTATTTCAAAGTCACCGGTGTCAAGCCGGGCGAAACGTTGACCGTGACTGTGGATGGGAGCCAGCTGAAACAGGCCAACGGTCAGAAACTTTCAGCCAGTTGGGCGCTGCCCGAGCGGGCAGCGTTCAGGGCTGACGGGACAAACTGGTTGCAGACCAGCCCCGGAACGCGGGACGGTGATCGTTGTTGCTGGACTCAGCAAGTGGACTCAGGACAAGCATGGTTTGCCTGGGGGCCGGCGTTTGTTCCCGCGGATGCTCAGACACTGGTCGATCAGTTGAGCCGAGAACACGAGGACGTGACCGCATTTGAATTGTGTAAAACCCGCGCTGGTCGCAGCGTGCCTGCCCTGGTGGTGAGCCAGACGGATGCGAACGCAGAGGACCGCATGGTGATCTGGGTCCAGGCTCGCCAGCATGCGTGGGAATCGGGAGGGAGCTGGGTCGGTCGCGGTTTTATTGAATGGGCGGTGAGCGATGATCCCCTGGCGGTGGCTCTGCGGGAAAAGGCCGATATTTACTATGTTCCGATCATGGACATCGACAACGTGGCGACCGGGAATGGCGGTAAGAACCAGGTGCCCCACGATCATAACCGGGACTGGTCGGAGACGCCTCGCTGGAACGCGGTTCAGGCGGCGATGAAATCACTGAAGCAGTTCGATGATCAGAATCGGCTGGTGATGTTTGTGGATCTGCATAATCCGGGCGCGAACTCGAAGCAACCCTTCTTTTATATTGCCCCTCCCGAGCTGAATACGAATCGACGCAAAGCGCTGCAGGATGCATTTATCGCTGTCTGCCGCGAGGAGATGCAGAAGCCTTTGAGGCTGGATCGGAGCACGCCCTCGACTGGTCCAAAGTACGACAAACGCTGGAAAGAGATCTCCAGTAACTGGGTTCGGAGTGCGACCCGCGAGCACGTCGTCGGGATTACGCTGGAGACCTGCTGGAATACACCCCACAGTAACCCGCGGGGGTATATGACAGTAGGCCGACAGCTGGGCCGGGGAATTTCCCGGTATCTGAAACAGGATCCGCGTGAGCCCCGTGATTTGAACTGAGTCAGATTCGGTGTGCTTCAGGGCAAGAAATCTGCGACTAAGTCTGTGAATCCAGTTTTTCGAAGACGGCTTTCATCAGCAGTGGGAGTACGACGGTGGCATCGGAATAGACTTCTGCGAAGCGGCCGCCATCCTGGGGGGAGAGGAACTTGCCCCAGCTGACCCCTTCGGAATAGGTGCAGCCAGACAGGCCCCCCCAGTGAACCGGTTCCGGGCAGATGCGAATGCCGTAACGGAAGCGGGGTTCTTTCCATTCCGTGCCCAGCCGGTAGTTGGCAATTTCGTAATAGGGGGCAACCTGTTGTGCCCAGTTGCGGGGGACTCCCCCACCAATGGTAAAAATGCCGAAGGTGACGGCATCCCGCATCAGACGGGCATATTCCTGCAGATCGAGAAACGGATTGAAGCTGGGGAGCGCGGTGAGGATTTCTTCCTGTTCGAGCTCTTCCAGGGGCTTGCCCGATCTGGCGATCAGTTCGGACATGGCCCAGGTGGAGACGTCGAGGCCGATTTCACTGTCGGTGAAGGCGGGGATGAAGACCGGGACGTTCTGTTCGAAGGCACTGCGGAGGATGCCCCGCCCTTCGTTGATTTCAGAGAGCCGCTGGCCGAGCGCCCGGCAGAGACGTGCGGAGGACCAGACGCCATCTTCCGGCTGCGATTCCCGCAGGACCGACCGGACCAGCTTTTCGACGTTGTTCAGATTCGACTCCATTTCGAGGGTGTCGTAAATCCGGTTGTAGCCTTTTTTGTAGAGTGTTTCGTCAGAATCGGTAGGGTTGTACTGGTAATGGACCAGGCCGATCGATTCGGTGAGGCCGTGGGCAATCAGGGCACCGGTGGCGACGACGGCGTGGACCAGGCCCCGGTCGATCATGTCACAGATAATGCTGCCCTGCTTGGCGACGGTCATGGCGCCGGAGAGTGTGAGAACGACCTTGCAGTCGGAGTCCTGAGCCATTTCCAGGAGGATGTCGTAGGCGTCCCCCAGGCGTCTGCCTGAGAAAGCGGTGGACGACATGGCCTGCAGCAGTTCGCCAAATGAATTGACACTCGACAAGTCCAGGCTTCTCAGAGGCTTTAAACCATCACCACGACCGTCGTGGAACTCGCGTTCTCCACTCATAATCAACTCTTCTTTCGTGAGAATATCCGGGCGCAAAGAATGAGACAAACAACGCTCAGGCAGGTGCGCCTGTTGCCTGAATTCAGACAGCAAAGCGCACCTGGCTTGATGCGATGTTTATACCGTAATTCAACGCCTTTTAGATTTCCAGACCGGGAACGGTTCGAGAACTGCAATTAACAGATACAGGAGTGGTTCCAGGCGGGAACTGTTGGGCGGGAATTTATAGAGCGATCACCTGATCTGCTTCACAGTGGGAACCGGCGGGTTCCTGAAGAGCAGGTTGCCCATTCGGAATGGGGAACCGGGGCATCTCGAGAATGCTGACGTCGCCCAGATCGATCTCTTCCCGGATATAACGTAATACGTCATTCGGGTCGGTATCGCCGCAGGTGAAGACGTCGAGAGCGATTAAGCCCAGGTCGGCGTAGCAGTGGGCTGAGCAGTGGCTTTCATCAAGAAGGCACATTGCGGTGAAGCCCGGTGCAGAATTATGACCAAAGTGGTATCGAACCTGTGAGATCACAGTCGCACCAGCACGGGTTGCACCGCGTGCCATGGCTTCCAGTACCAGTTGGTCGTTTAGACAAATGTCCCGCGAGACATTACGACAATCAATGAGAAGATGTCTTCCTTTATGCAACTCATAAACCCTCCACTGAGGTGCCTGAAAAAAACGGGCATCCGATTTTGAATGAAACTGTTCGAGACGATTTCGAATCGTAATGCCTATATCGGTACGCTTTTTTAAAAGTTCGAGATTATTATGTCAAAGCGGGAGAAAATACAAGAAATAAATCGATCAATTTGCGTGGAATTTACAAAAATTGAAACAAGTATTTCCCGCGTCTGGAGGCGGGGGGATTCGGTGGCTCAACCCTTGGCGGGATTATGGTTTCCAGCCTGTCTAAAAATGCGACAGTTGCTCCCGGAAACAGCCCGCAGAGGAAACCCGGGATGCGCAAGATCTACCCTATAATAGCTGCCTGTCGACCGGGTACTGACAGGCAGCGAAAACGGTAGTGCCGGGAAACATTAAGTGATGATTGCAGGCCAATTTAAGAATCAGGGCTGCAGTCCACGGGGGACTCCAGCCCTGAATTAGACACTTTCAGATCGAGAAATCCGAGACTTAAAACTCGCCGATCGGGTTGCCATCGGCGATCATTCCCAGGTTCTGGAAAATCTGGTAGCTCATATTCTCACTGAGGAACCGGACCGCACCATCGCCCAGCAGGAAGTGAGCTCCCCCTTCATGCTTGCTGGAGAAGTTGGCGATATGGTTGGTGGTATTCGGCGGATGGTGCATGGCCATCGGAGCCGACTGTCCGACATGGCCCAGGATCAGAGAGGCGGGGCCTTCCGTCATGGAAGCCATGGTCATCCCTGCCGGCCGGGTGACGTTGGGGATGGCCGCGTACCAGGTGGAATCAGCCTGAATCACGTTCGTGACACCCACAAACTGGTGCTGGTACGAACGCTCGCCGGCAACAATCGTATTCGAGGTGCCATCGATGACGTCGCGGACTCTGACGTTACTGTTCCGATAGAGGATCCCTTTCTGTTCGGGGTTTCCCGGGGCCAAAGTCAGGCTACCATATCCAAAGACTCCTACGTAATTCGCTGAGGAGAGCTGGTAGGTGTTCGAGCCGTCGGTGACAGAAAAGACCCCCTGGTTGGTGTCGCTGGGGCAGCGGAAGATCGGGACCTTCTGGTTGGCCAGGCCGATATTCGGAGACACGGTGGCGTCCAGATTCAGGTTGAGCTGATTGTACAGGGGGGCCTGGTCCAGGAAGGGCAGCAGCATGACTCCCCAGGCAAATCCGGACCCGGTTTCCGAAGAGGCGGGATCAGTGCTGACCACGCCCCGGGCGATGTATCCGGGAGGATAGGTGCTGTGGGTGTCGTGATAGTTATAGAGTGCCAGACCGATCTGTTTGAGGCTGTTTTTACAGGTGGAGCGGCGAGCCGCTTCCCGGGCCTGCTGTACAGCGGGCAGGAGTAACGCGATCAGGATGGCAATGATGGCAATGACCACCAGAAGTTCAATGAGGGTGAAGCCACGTCGGACGCGGCGATGGTTTTGTGAAAAAAACATGGCAGGTTTACCTTCTTAGTCGACGCTGCATGAGGCGCAGTCGTGAACCGGACATTGTGTAGGAAAGAGTTTTCAGCGCAGCGGAACCGATCTTTCAGGTCAGTATGTGCCTGCTGAATACGCGAAGTGATTAGCGCGTGACTCGTTGGGGAGGAGGGATTTCCGGTTGAACGGCAATGGAGGTGGAAACGTCATTGGCCATGACAAGCGCCTGTGGCGGATTGAGTTCCGAAATGATCCGGGGGCCAGAATTCAACTGGCGGGGATCGGTGACATACCAGCCTTTGTGCTGGGAATCGCCACATCCGCAGGCTCGTGAAATCTGGGGAGATGCTGCGGCTGATTTCCTGCAGTGACTCGATTTTCTCTTTTTGGCAGAACAGCAACTGCGGCCTGCTGTTTTGGAGGAGGTACAGCAGGAAGCTTTGCCTGACTCAGTTGCGGAGAGATGCTTGTTAAAACAGCAGCAGCTGGAATTGGCTTTGAGGTCCTCTGCACACTGGCAGCCCGATTTTATTTCCAGACTGGCGACCATGCCGGTGTTGGTGACCACATAGCTCAGGCAGAGCAAGCTGACGCAGACTCTGCGCAGAACGGTCACCCGCGTTTTGAGGCTCAGGATGTCTGCAGGGCAGGATTTGCGGTGGGTGGTCACGGTAATCACTCGTTGGATCAGAACTTAAAGTAGCAGATCTATCGTGGTGCCTCCCTGCACTCTCTTATTGTTCAGAACCTCTGAGGAGAAAAAAAGAGAATAACACTCATTTTTTTCCTGATCTGCAGAATTTCTTCAGTTACGTTCAAAGCTGATCAGTTCCCTGAGGGAGTGGACTTGTCATTTTTCTCAGACTGGAGAGTATGCTGACGGATAAATTTCACGACCCGCTCTGGTTGAGGATGCGTGAAATGGTGTCCCTTTGATTTCTCTGTCCCCTCTTTGACCGAGATGATTTGAAAGTTGTTTTTCCGGTATTTTTCGGGGACACGGCTGAACATGAGCCGCGTGTTTTCAGCAGGAGGGACGACCTGATCGTTTTCCGAGATGATGTGTAAAACCGGGATCTGTGCTTTGGCGATGACTTCGATCCGGTCGACCGGGTTGTTGGGCCAGGCCACGGCTTCCTGTTCACTGAAGCCATATGCTTTGAGGCAAGCCTCCCAGCGTGCCTTCGAACCGGGGCTCTTCCCTTTTCCGCCGGGCCAGCTTTTAAAATCGCAGACAGGGGTGTCGGCATAGATGCAGCTTACCTTATCCGGATTGGCCAGTGCCCAGTTGTAAATAAACAGGCCTCCCCGGCTCACTCCCTCCAGAGCGACTTTGGATTGCAGACCGTGCTGCTTCGTGAGGTAATCGTAAAATTTGTTTCCATATTCGATTGCCTGCGGAGAACCAAACAGGTCTGAGACATCGAGGTAGGCGATATGAAAGCCCTGCTTGAGCAGTTCCACATCCATTTCATAATGAAAATCCGGGAAGCGGGCCCGCCAGACCCAGGGATTACCGGGAGCGGCTTTCTCCGGAACGACGACGTAGGATTTCCGGCCTTCCGTCTGAAAGTGAAAGCGTTTGAACCCATGCCACGTATCCTGTTTACCTGACCAGTCTTGAGGTGATTTAGTGGAGGCTTCTACTGCAAAACCGGGAGACTGAAAACAGGCTGCAATGAGTAGAGCGAAAAAAATACGAAAAACGGAAAGGGAAGGATTCATAGGCTGAGTCTCGGCTGGTATTCAAAAAGGATAGAGGTCGATTCAATTATCTCAAGCAGAAACAAGATGTTAGCGCACTACAATCACATCAACCATTCATGAACTCTTCATCAAACCGAATCGGGATTGTGCTGATTCTAACACTTGTGCGTTGAAGCTGGTTGCTGAAGTCGTCGCTGAAGTCAAAGTGTTTCTACTTAGAAGTTTTTCTGACATATAGTTTAATCAATCCACGTTGAAATGGAAATTGACAGCCGGGCATGGTCGTCTGGTTGGAGTAGGGAGTTGATGGAATGCTCCCCATACTTTGAATTCTTTCAATATAAATCGCGTTCGTTCGCCAATCACGGGTTCCTGCTATGTCCTTTATACCTGCCACACATACAACAGAAACCTTAACCAAGCGGTTTTCCGATCCAGTGATTAATTCTGTGATCGATGTTTTTAAATATTTTGTCGGTACCGACGCTGAGCTGGAAACGATTATTGATGTCAGCGATGCGCCCCGCCACCAGATGAGTTCAGCGATTGAAGTCAACGGTCCGGGAAAAGGGATCGTGGTGGTTAATGTCCCTCAGAAACTGGTTTCCCGGGCAGTGTCTCTGTTAATCGATGAGTCCCTGGCTGATGACGAACATGTACTGACTGATTTTGCATGTGAATTATCGAATATGATCGCTGGACAGGCGAAAAAGGCCGTCGATCATATGGGGTTTCAACTCGGACATCCGACAGTCATCGAGACCGAACAGATTGATACCCTCTATCCCCCGGAAGCCGGTTCCAAATGTGGAATTTTCAAGACGGGCATCGGCGAAATTGCCGTTTACTTTGGTTTTGTCGGTCAACTGGGGGAAATTCTCGATCAGGAGTGCCCGGAGACGGAGAGAAAACGCGTGCTGGTGATTGATCCTGACGAACTGAGCTGTGCGCTGTTTAGAGGTCTGTTGCACGAGCGGTACCAGGTTCAAACTGCTAAGACTGTGGAAGAAGCCTTTATGGATGCGGCTTTGAATGAACCGGACCTGATTCTGCTCGAAATCGATTCAGATCATGGACATCAGGCGGAAGCCGTGCGGGTGATTAAGGAGTCTCCCCTGCTCGATCATGTCGAAATTCTGGTAGTGACTTCAAATCGCTCTACCACAGCAATTATTCAGGCTTTTAATCACGGTGCTGCAGACTACATTCTGAAAACAGACTTCACAAAGCAGATTCTGATTGGCAAAATAGAACGCGCTCTGGGAAGAACACCGGTTGTCAAAGAGGTGGTAACGACTACATAATAGTCAGATCATCCAGTTATGGAGCCTGGATACTTCCCCGGTTGATCGCCGGGGTTTTTTATTGCCTGACCTTAAACGACAGGGAGCGGAGAGCGTTGAATCTCGAAGGAAAAGTCGCTGTGATTACCGGATCTGCGGTCCGGATTGGTCGGTCTATGGCACTGGCATTGGCTGAAGCAGGCGCTGATATCTGTATTCACTATCATTCTTCAGCCCAGGCTGCCGAGGAAACTTGCGATGAGATCAGACAGCGGGGGCGGAAGGCCATTTCTGTATCAGCTGATCTCTCTCAACCCGTCTCTGCGGCAGACACGATCTTTTCAGCCGTAATGTCAGAACTGGGACGGGTGGATGTGCTGATTAACAGCGCTTCCGTTTTTGAAAACAAGACGCTGAAAGAGGCCACTGAGACCGACTGGGATGCTCATCTGGATATCAACCTGAAGGCCCCCTTCTTTTTATGCCAGAAATATGCAGCACTGCTGTGCTCCAATCAGCCGGGGCATATCATTAACATCGTCGACTGGCGCGCCAGACGGGCCGGTATCGGTCACCTGCCCTACCGGATTTCCAAAGCCGGACTGGTCACTTTGACGGAATGCCTGGCGCTGGAACTGGCCCCGCAGGTCCAGGTCAATGCAATCGCTCCGGGAGCGATTTTGCCTCCCCCTGGCAAGGACCAGTCCTATCTCGATCAACGGGCCGCAGGAGTCCCACTCAAGCGCGCCGGAAATCCTGCAGAGATCTGCCAGGCGATACTTTATCTGTTGCATTCTGATTTTGTGACGGGGGAAATTCTGACGGTCTCCGGTGGCGAGCAGTTCACAGCCGGAGCCTGATCGATTCGCTGAGTCAATTCTCCATTCAGGATGAGTGGGCCTTGAGGACCGCCTGGCGGACAACCTGCATGGTCCGTTTCTGTCTGACGTCGATCGACTCCATCACGCTTTTGAGCTTTGCCAGGGACTGGTCGTAATGTTCATAAACGGCAATGGCCCGCTCGGCAATCTGCTGTTGGTTGACTTCATCAATTTCAAAGGTCCAGTCCGCCAGCCCGATATCATACCACATCTGGCCTTTGATCGTATCTGTGGGTTGCCTCACATAGAGCCCCGGTGTTCCATGGGCACAGGCAATGATGGGCGAGTGGCATTCCATACTGACAACAGCAGAGGCATCTCGATAAAGAGATCCTGCTTCGTCCGGCAGCCAGTATTGATCATGGGCGACCACCTTCGCTTTCACATCGGCTGGCAGGGGATCGATTACCAGGGGCTGGATGATTTCCGTCTGGTAAGTCATTTCCGGACAGACTACCGCCTTCTGTCCACTGGTGCGTACCCATTTGATGATCGCAGCCCGCAGTTTGGCATGATCAATTTCCTGGTACTCGCGATTGACCGATTCTACCTGTGCAATTTTGTCTTTGGACCAGCGAATTCCTTTGTGGATTTTGTGATAGGGTGTATAGCGCAAACGGGGGACGGCACAGAGGTACTGGCCGGGTTCCAACTGGTGCTGCTTCTGAAATGCCCTGGCTTTGGGATCGTCAGTCAGATCAATGGCAAAGGTGGCATCCGGGGCGAAGTCCTGCTCGGGGGAAGTCACTTTGGCTTCTTTGAGATTCTTCAGAGAACTGGTTTCCCGGGTGTAGATGAATTCGGCACCTGAGAGCAGTTGATGCAATTCGGGAGTGACCTCAGAAACGGTCACTCCATAAATTCCGTATGGTTTTCCGGTGGTCTTGCTCCAGTGGGCCAGTTCCCTGCGGGAAACGACACTGGGACCTGAACCGTGCAGGAAGAAATCAGCCTGTTCGAACGCTTCTTCCAGTTCCGGGGAGTTTAGTTTTCCGTCCCGGTTCAGACGTCCTTTGACAATTGTTAAATGTGGAAATCGCTCCTTTAACATCGGTTCCACTCCCCGGTCGACACTGTTAGGCCAGAGAATGATTCGAAAATCAGGCGCATAGACTTCGAGCAGCTTCAGAATGCCGGGGGAATGCCCAATATCGCCAATATTGACTGTCTGCCATCCGGATCGGAGTAGCAGCGTTGGTGCATTTTCGTCAGGTGATTGATCCGCTGCGAAAGCTGATTGCAGCGAGAATGGCAGTTGGGAGGCACTTGCCAGTGCCAGAGAGTGTGTCAGACTCTGTTTCAGCCAGTGACGTCTGGTAAAAAGATCGGGGGTATTGGGCATCTGTTTTCTATGATCTATCAAATGTGTGAATCAAATTATATCGTGGAGAATCAGTAGATTCCGTGGGACAGGAACCGGTTCGTACCTGTCCAATTCCGTGCCGCATGACTATAGTAGGTATGCTGTCAATTGTAGATGATTTTCTACAGAAATCTGCCCCATTTTAAACATCACTAACTATTATGCCTGATCAGATACTGATTTCCGACCTGTTACTTCGGACCATCATCGGAATTAATGAGGAAGAACGCGAAAAAAAGCAGGATGTACTGATTAATATTTCGATGCAAGTCGATTTGAAGGCGGCTGGTCATTCAGACCAGATTAAGGATGCCGTCAATTATCGCACAATAACCAAGGAAATAATTGACCTGGTCGAAAATTCCCGGTTTCAGCTGGTGGAAACCATGGCGCATGAAGTGGCCCGGATCTGCCTGAGTGATGAACGTGTCGAATGTGCGGAAGTCCGCATCGAAAAACCGGGGGCACTCCGTTTTGCCCGATCGGTGGGGGTCAGTGTGGCACGGAGACGTGAGGATTATCAGCAGTGAGCCGGCTCAATCAGGCCTTTCTGGCCCTGGGCAGTAATATTGATCCTGAAACGCACCTGCCCCAGGCGGTCGAGAGTCTGGCAGAATATGGCAAGGTGCAGGGAAAATCATCGGTCTGGCAGAGTGCGCCGGTAGGCGATCCTGATCAGGCAGATTTTTTGAATGCAGCAGTCCTGCTGGAAACAGAGCATGATGCCACATTTCTCTGCGAATGGGTCGTTCCAGAAATTGAAAAAGCATTGAACCGTGTGCGCGATCCCCAGAACAAAAACGGTCCCAGAACGATTGATCTGGATCTGGTACTCTTTAATTCCGAAGCACTACGGATAGCACATCGCATTATACCTGATCCCGAGATTGTGAGTCGGGTGTTTCTGGCAGTTCCTCTGGCGGAGATTGCCCCTGATTATTCAGTACCGGGGCTCAACAGAACGTTAGCAGATATCGCCTTGTCCCTGAAGGAGCATGCGGAAAATCAGCTGCTGCGGCGATTTGAGATTCAGCTTTGAGAGTCAGCCAGAATCAAGTCATCTCCGGGCAGACAGGCGTAATTGTAGAGTAATTGTTGTGCTTCGCACTGGGCTTTATAAGCCTCTGGAATTTTCTTTTCGGTCGCTTCGTCCCAGATGATCGTATAAGAGCGATCCTTATCTTTTTTCTTGACCTCTTCGACAATTCCCGTCCAGCCTGCACAACTGACTTCTGGAAACTCAGGTAGACAGACCCCCTCTTTGACCTGAATCAATGAGCCTGCTTTGATAGTTGACGACGCCTTTTTACCCATAATTTATATCTACCAAAACATTTTGAGAATTTTTTTGCAGGAAACCTGTCGGCACGACTGGCAACAGTGTATCGCTAATGCAGCATGAATTTCAATTGAAGTCGAACCAGAACCGTCTGGCAGAAACGAGAAATTAACAAAAAACGTGAATTCCTGCTGAAAAATGTATGTTTTTTGCTACATCGACTTCAATACAAGAATCAACATCTGATGCCGATGTTGGACTTTGGAAACGGGGACAAAGGTGAATTTTTTTGAGGAAAATATCCGACTTGCTCACTTTTGTGACCTATGTTTGTAGTGGATCAATCTCTCCCCTCCTCTGATCTATTCTCCCGACTTTGTGCAGTCTGTCAGAATCTGAAATCCTGGCACGGGAGAATCACATCATTTCACAGTCAATGAGGCAAGCGATGTTGACGCGGCACAGCCGTTGGGCATTGAATCAGAAGTCAAAGCAAGACCGTTCCGGGACGACCCTGGTGGAACTGGCGTTTGTAGCGCCGGTCTTTCTGGTATTCATCTACGCAATTCTCGAATTCGGCTACGCCTACATGGTTTCCAACATCATCCAGGAAGCCACTCAGGAAGGGGCCAAGCTGGGGCGTTGTGAAGAGGTGACCACAGCCCAGGTCAAGACGCGCGTCAGGAATCTGCTCGACACGGTTTTCGATTCGAGCGTGGCCAACATCATGGTGAAAAATGCCAGCCAGTTTGATACACCAGGGGCGGATGTCTCTCAACTGAATTTTTCTGCCTTGCCCGATATCGAGCTGTCTAATGCTGAAAAAGCGCAGCTGTTTATTGTACGTGTGGAAGTGCCCTACAAAGACGTGCGGTTACTCAATTCATTTTTTGTGGATCCGGTGAAAGCAGCAGAGGCCGCTGATAAAGAGAAAAACCTGGTCCTGTCCGGGCATAGTGTCAGAAGGCACGAATGATCACCCGGAAAAACATGTCAGCTTGCAGCATGTTGTTGTGAGCAGGAGAGATTTCATGAGAATCAATTACAGCAGACAAAACAAAACGATCCAATCTGATTCCGACCGCAGAGGTGTTGCTGCGGTCGAATTTGCCGTTATCGCACCTGTGTTCCTGGCACTGGTTCTGGGAATGATTGCTGTGAGACGCGCCGTACACACGACAACAGTCATGGATTCTGCCCTGTCCCAGGCGGGACGACTGGCTTCGATGGATGCCGATCTGGACATGCCTTCGGGTATGACACTGAATGATAAGGTCATTCTGGATGTACGCAACTTTCTGCGTGCTTCCGGCATTGATAATGATGAGACCAATCTGACGATCACCATCACCCGTGCTGACGATGCTGATGGGAACGCATTGGATCCCATGCCCAATCCACCCAGTTCTGGTGATACATTCGATCTGAGTGATCCAGACAACCGCAACCGTCTGTTTCGCATCGGAATTGAAATTCCAGAAGGTGCCATGAACTCGACGCTGACCGACATCATGAACCTGGAAGGTTCAATGGCCAAGCCCATGTCGGGGGATGCGGTCTGGGATCTGATATTGAATAACGGGACAACGAAGATTGTCAATTAGAGTTGAGCAGCATTCAGAGAATACAACTTTATTTTCGGGGAGTAAGAGGGGGTAACATGAAACTGATACAACGAGTCAGAAAAGAGAACATGAATCTGCCGGGCGATCAAAGTCGCCGCGGTGCGTTCATGGTCATGGCGGTGCCATTTCTCGTGGCTGCCATGGGCTTCATGGCGTTCGGAATCGATATCGCTGTGATTACCATGACCAAAACCAAAATGCGAAATGCCGTGGAAGCAGCTGCCCTGGCAGCGGCCCAGCAGATTACCGATGCTGTTCAGACGACGGCAGACGGGATCACCGAAGGACAGGATGTCACTGCTACTGTCCAGGATGCAAACTCGATTGCGGTCGAAGCCGCCAAAGCCATGGCACAGAAAGTTGCCGGGTTGAATGGTGTGTATGTTGATCCGGAGACCGATGTGAAATTCGGGAAACGGTATCAGGACAGTTCCGGAACCTATCACATGATCTGGGGCGAAGGGGCGAAACCGTATAACGTGGTGAAAGTGATAGCCCGTCGCGATAATTCCGCGGAAGGCAAACCGGATTCCAAACTGCAGTTGTTCTTCGCTGGCATCATGGGGGAGAAGACGGCTGCCGTGACGACCTCGGCGATTGCCTTTATTGAAGCACGCGATATCGTGCTGGTGCTCGACTATTCCGGATCGATGAGCTACGACAGTGAATTTGGCGCGATGTCTTCCTATCAGTTAGGGAAAGCAGCCGTCGAAGCAAACCTGGATGACATCTGGAACACTCTGGTGGACTCCAGTGTGACTTACTCTGATTCGGATAAACTCAAGTTTCCGCCGAATGGCTACGGAAGTATTAATTCCGCAGAGGGAACCTATATCAGTTCCTATGATGATGATTACATCTTTCAGGCCCTGGGGCTGGATGAAGTGGATGTCAACGGGAATCTGAAATATCCCTTTCCCCAGGAAGGAAAGGATTACTATGGAAACCTGAAAGGGCAGCCCATCGGCTATACGAACAAGAGTATGTGGAAAGACTATATTCGCTGGGTTCGCACGAATAGAACGGTCAACAATTATGGTTATCGAAAAAAATACGGTTACCGTACCCTGATGGGATATCTGATCGGGCGACGCAAGAAGAACGATCAGTCTGAAGATCTGTGGCGGGCTCCCATATATCCGTTCCACGCCATGAAAAATGGAGTGAGCCTGTTCACGCAGTTCCTGGGCGGGCTTGAGTTCGGTGATTACATCGGACTGGTGACGTATGATGAGACCTCACGCGTCGAATCTGTTTTGAACGACGATGGTGTTCCGGAAACGGTAGATCTGGGAGATAATCTCATTACAAATAATTACGCTGATATCGATACGATTCAGCGACACAAGCAGGCTTCTCACTATGCACCCTACACCGGTATGGGATACGGGATTCGTGATGCCAGGGAATTATTGCAATCGCATGGTCGTGCCGGAGCACGTCCAACGATTCTGGTGATGACCGACGGTAACGCGAACCGTTCACCTTCTAACTGGTCTTTGCCAGGGAACTGGAACTGGGATACTGTGACCGACTTTGATGGGGATGGTAATGCTGACTACTCCACTTCAGATCGGAATAAACAGTATGCCTTCTGGCAGGCTGTGGAAGCAGCCAATCTGGGGTATACCGTTCATACCATGACCGTGGGTAAAGGTGCGGATCGCAGTTTCATGCAGGCGATGGCAAAAGCCTGTAACGGGATCTGCATCGATGCTCCCGGTGGTGCTACAGTCGATGAGATGAAAGCACAGCTGCTGATTGCTTTCGGCAAAATTGCAGCGAATGTTCCGCCAGCCAAATTACTGGCTGATCCGGAAAGTGATTTCTAAGAATTCGGATTGACGAATCGTACCTGCTTGGGTTGATTACTACCTGAGTGAGAGAGGTGGTCGAATTTCGGCCACCTCTTTTTTCTTTCCGTCACTTACCGTAGATACCGAATAGCGGCTGAATGCCCCGAAAAGGGACTGTGACGGGAATTGATTCAGACCTTCAGCTCCTCAAGATTGAGCAGAAATCTCTGAAAAATTTACGAAAAAGCAGAAATTTTCATCGACGAAAAATTACGATATATTCATAATAGAATATGTATATCATTGCATACGAGATTTAAGTTTCTGGCAGAGATTGTTCTGCTGAAACTTATCCTTCCACTACTCTCACCCTGGTTGATGACTTGCTCTGCTCCTAAGAGCCCTCTCAAAACCAGTCAGGGGCAATGAGAAGAGATTTACCTCTTTTCACCACCAGAGTTATTTTAACTTAGGTTTGATAAAAGGGGGTTCAGGTTCATGTCCTTCGACAAGTTCCGTGCTTATTCTTTTTCCAGCTTTGTAATCTGCTCTGTTTTCTTTGCGTCGTTCACAAGTGCAACGTCTTCCTTTGCAGATCAGAAGGTTAGTTTTTACCAGCAGGTCCGACCGATTCTGCAAGCCCACTGTGCCGGCTGTCATCACCCCCGTAATCCGGAAGGTGATTATGTCGTGACGGAATTTAAAGACCTGCTGAAAGGGGGCGAAAGTGAATCCGCTGCAATTGTGCCCGGTAAGCCTGATGACAGCTATCTGGTGCAGCTGATTACTCCCAAGGGGAATGAAGCCGAGATGCCCAAAGCGAAAGCACCTCTGGCTCAGGATCAGATTACACTGATTCGCACCTGGATTCAGCAGGGAGCCGTAAACGACTCCCCCGCCAAAGTAGAGTATCGTTTTACCAGAGAAAACCCACCTACCTACTCTGCCCCGCCGGTCATTACTTCGTTGGATTATTCTCCAGATGGGAAACTGCTGGCAGTTGCCGGCTTCCATGAAGTCATTCTGCACAACGCGCAGGGAGATCAGATCGTTGGACGGCTGATAGGCAAGTCACAGCGAATTGAATCGATTGCCTTTTCTCCCGATGGGAAGTACCTGGCAGTCACCGGCGGGACTCCGGCTGAGCGAGGGGAGATCCAGATCTGGGATGTGGCGAAACAGTCGCTGGTGAAGTCGATCCCCCTGACCTATGACACATTGTATGGAGCCAGCTGGTCTCCGGATGGAAAGCTGTTGGCCTTTGGGTGTAGCGATAATACGGTCCGTGCCATTGAGGTGGCAACCGGTAAAGAGGTTCTGTATCAGGGAGCCCACTACGACTGGGTGCTGGATACAGTCTTTTCCAAGGACGGAAGCCACGTGATTTCCGTCAGCCGCGATCGGACAACCAAACTGACTGAAGTCAAAACGCAGCGTTTTATCGATAATATTACCTCCATTACTCCCAAAGCTCTGACGGGTGGACTGGCAGCCATTGACCGGCATCCGACCCAGGATACCGTTCTGGTAGGTGGTGCAGACGGGGTTCCCAAGCTCTATCAGATTTTCCGACAGTCGAAACGCGTGATTGGTGATGATGCCAATCTGGTACGGACTTTCCCTGGCCTGAAAGGCCGCATCTTTGGTGTGGACATTCATCCCAACGGGAAACAGTTTGTTGCCGTCAGCAGTCTGAATCATACCGGGGAGTTGAAAGTGTTCTCTTTCGACATTCCGGAGAAATTCCCCGATGACCTGGTCGCCATCTTAAATAAACGCGTGGCGTCACGGAGTGCTGCAGAAAAGAAAAAGATTGAGGAGAGTCGCACTGATAATGTCAAAGTTGTCAGTGAAGTCAAACTCCCCGAGTCGGGGTTGTATACGGTCTGTTATCATCCGCAAGGCGCAGTGATCGCGGCTGCCGGTCAGGACGGTCAGGTGCGACTGTATGAGGCTTCGACCGGGAAATTGAAGAAGGCCTTCGTACCGGTTCCGTTAAAACAGTCCCAGCCTGTGATGGCACAGAAACCGGGCGTCAGTAAGCCGGTACCTCAGGAAAACAAGTTGGTTGTGATCGACCTGAATCAGGAAAAGTTACCAGCCGAATCATTCTCGGGCGCTGATCCGCTCGTGAAACTCGAAGTGCAACCTGCACAGGCAACGATTGCTCAGAAGTACGACACCATCCAGTTTCTGGTAACGGGGCATACGAAATCCGGAGCCAAAACCGATCTGACGCGTCTGGTGAAAGTCAGTCAGCAGGGGAAACCTGTCCTGCATATCTCAGCGACAGGTCTGGCACGAGCACTTCAGCCCGGAACGGTTGAAGTCAGCTTCAACCTGCAGGGGCAGCAGGCGACCTCCAAGATTCATGTCGCCCCCTTCCCTGCAGATTACAGTCCGGATTACTGGCGGGATGTAGCACCGGCTTTTACCAAAATGGGATGTAACTCAGGACTTTGTCACGGTGCGAACAAGGGGAAGGACGGATTTAAACTATCATTACGGGGAACCGATGACCTGTTTGACCTGCGGGCATACACCGATGACCTGAAGTCGCGCCGTGTCAATCTGGCATCACCGGAGCAAAGTCTGATCTTATTAAAAGCGATTGCCGAAGTACCCCATAAAGGGGGACAGGTCGCACTGCCGGGCGATGCCCGTTATCAGATTGTCTCTTCCTGGATCAGTAAAGGGACTCCATTGGATCGGGACGCCGCCCGGGTCGAGAGCATTAAAGTGGTTCCGGAAAATCCGGTCGTTCCTCGTGCAGGACTGCTGCAGCAGTTCCGGGTTCTGGCCACGTATTCCAATGGCGAAGTTCGTGATGTTACCAGTGATGCATTCATCGACAGCAGCAATATCGAAATTGCCAAAATGCACCATGGAGGTATTGCCGAAGTTCTGCGACGTGGTGAAGCACCACTACTGGCGAGATATCAGGGTAAATATGCAGCCACGACAGTGACCGTGATGGGGGATCGCTCCGAATTTGCCTGGAAGCAGAAACCCGTTTATAACTACATCGACGAACTGGTGGACCAGAAACTGAAAAAGACAAAAACACAGCCTTCTGATCTGTGTACCGATGCGGAATTCATCAGACGAATCTACATCGATCTGACCGGTCTGCCTCCGACAATTGATGACGTAAAAACATTTCTGGCAGACAAACGCGAGTCACGCGTGAAGCGAAACGAGTTGATCGATCGCCTGCTGGGTTCACACGAGTATGTCGAGCACTGGACCAACAAATGGGCAGACTTATTACAGGTCAACCGGAAATATCTGGGGGTAGAAGGGGCGAAGATCTTCCGCGACTGGATTGAAAAATCCGTCGCCGACAATGTGCCTTACGACAAATTTGCTTATGAGATTCTGTCCGCTTCCGGTTCCAACAAGGCGAACCCTGCAGCATCGTATTTCAAAATTCATCGGACTCCCGAAGACACGATGGAAAATACGACGCATCTGTTCCTCGCGATCCGGTTCAACTGCAATAAATGTCATGATCATCCCTTCGAACGCTGGACTCAGGACCAGTATTACGAAACGTCTGCCTTTTTTGCTCAGTTTGGTCTGAAGGCAGCTCCTGAGAGTAAAGGACGCAATATCGGGGGGACGGCTGTCGAAAGCGGTAAACCGCTGTTCGAAGTCGTCTTTGATAAAAAAGACGGGGAAATGATTCACGAACGGACCGGGGTCAAAACGCCACCGAAATTCCCCTACCCGGCTGACTTCAAAACAGATCAGAAAGATGATCTTTCAAGACGTGAAAAACTGGCCCGCTGGATCACCTCCCGTGATAACCAATACTTCGCCAAAGCGTATGCGAATCGTGTCTGGGGTTATCTGACCGGAACCGGGCTGATTGAACCGATTGACGACATTCGTGCCGGGAACCCCCCATCCAATCCGGAACTGCTGGATAAACTGACCGCGGATTTCCTGTCTCACAATTTTGATGTGCGGCACCTGATGCGAGTCATCTGTCAGTCGCGGACGTATCAGCTGTCTATCAAATCTAATGAATGGAATGAAGACGACAAAATTAACTACTCGCATGCCAAGGCGCGCCGCTTGCCCGCGGAGGTGCTCTATGACGCCCTCTGTCGTGTGACCGGATCTGAATCCCATATTCCGGGGGTTCCAGCGGGAACCCGGGCTGCGGAACTTCCAGATGTCGGTTTCAAGCTCAAGAGCGACTTCCTGGCAAAATTCGGTCGCGCTCAGCGTGAGAGCCCCTGTGAATGCGAACGGTCTTCCAGCGTCGAACTGGGGCCGGTGATGGCACTGATCAGCGGGCCTACTGTCGGGAATGCGATCAGTGATCCTAATAACGCTCTCAGTAAACTGGTCCAGCAGGAGAAAGACGATCCTGCTCTGGTCGATTCAATCTTTCTGCGGGTACTGAATCGTCCTGCGACTGCTGAAGAAAAACAGGCAGGCATCAAACTGATTCAGCAGCAGATTCAAAGCGAGCATCAGGCTCTGAAGCAGCGTCTGGCAGCCTATGAAAAAAGCCTGTCTCCTGAAATTATCCGGCAGGAAAATCAGCGGGTGCAGAATATCAAAGAAGCACAAGAGAAAGTAACCACGTTCCAGCAGGCGATCGCGCCGCGTGAAGCCTGGCTGAACCAGGAGCAGAAGGAGAATACAGCTCGTCTGCAGAAAGCGCTGACAGCTTATCAGCAATCGCTGCAGAGTCGGATTGCCGCCTGGGAAAAAGAGGAAACAAAAGGCACCAACTGGGTGGTGCTGAAACCAGAATCGTTCTCTGCGACCAATGAAGCCACCCTCGAACTGCAGAAAGATCAGTCGATTCTGGCGAAAGGGAAAAATGGCAAGGGCGATTACCAGATCGTCGCTCAGACGAATCTGAAAGATCTTTCCGCAGTAAGACTGGAAGTGCTGACCGACGATTCCCTGCCACGCAAGGGACCGGGACGTTCGGGAGATGGGAATTTCGTACTGAACGAATTCGAAGTCTTTGCGGCTCCCAAATCGAAGCCGGATCAGAAACAGAAATTGAAGTTGTTCAATTCCCAGGCTGATTTCAGTCAGAGTAACTATGTGATTGCGACCGCCATCGACGGGCAGATCAAGCCGTCAGGTGAAGGTTGGGCTGTATCGCCCCAGATTGGGAAGCCTCACAAGGCCAGTTTTGATATTCAGTCACCGGTTCCTGCAGATGATCAGGGAATTATCCTGACTTTTGTGATGAAGCAGCACTTTAACAGTAATACGCATTCTATCGGTCGTTTCCGCTTGTCTGTCAGCAATGGCAAAGGCCCCACCACACTGGATGAGCATCCCCAGGATATTCGTAACATCCTGGCGAAGCAGGCTGAGAAGCGAAATGCTGCTGAGAAAAAGAAACTGCTCGATTATTACAGTAAATCAGACAGTAGACTGCAGTCGATGATCAAAGCAGTCGCCGATAGTAAAATACCAAGGCCTGCGGATCCGAAGCTCGTCGAATTGCAGAAGCACCTGATGGAGATGCAGAGTGTTCGCCCCGTCGATCGGAAACTGACACGCCTGCGAAATGATGTGCAGTTGAGTGCAGAACAGGTCAAACAGAATCGTCTGGTCGCTGCTCAGGATCTCACCTGGGCCTTGATCAACAGTCCTGCGTTCCTGTTTAACCATTAAAACGGTCGCGAAAAAATCAATACATGCGGATGGATACAATACTGAAACAGTTCTCTAACTAAAACTGAGGAGACACAGAAATGCTGATCATTCCAGGTCAACCAGGCAAGGAGCCGTGTGAGTCTCGAAATCAAATCTCTCGACGTGATCTGCTGCGAGTCGGCGGGTCCGGCATGATGGGCATGGGCTTGGGGACTATGCTCCAGTTACAGGAAGCGGCAGCCAGCAGTAACGAGGGTGGTGGTCCAGGCTGGGCAAAAGCCAAAAGTGTGATCCTCATTTTCCTGCAGGGGGGGCCCAGTCATCTGGACCTGTGGGATCCCAAGGAAAATGTGCCCGATAATGTGAAGAGTGTCTTCCAGCCGATTTCGACGAAGTTACCCGGTGTGCAGTTCACGGAACTGCTGCCCAATCTGGCGCAGCAGAACGACAAGTTCACAATGATCCGCTCCATGAGCTACACTCCCAAAGGGCTCTTTAATCACACGGCTGCCATTTATCAGATGCTGACTGGATATACCACCGACAAGGTTAGCCCTTCAGGTCAGCTGGAACCTCCCAGCCCTAAGGACTTCCCGAACTTTGGTTCAAATATTATTCGCATCCAGCCTCCTCAGGTACCGATGCTGCCGTTCGTCATGCTGCCACGACCGCTGCAGGAAAGTAACGTGGTCGGTAAAGCGGGGACTGCCGGTTTCCTGGGTCGGGCCTATGATCCTTACTATCTGTTTCCTCCGGGAGACGATATGGACATGAATAAAATGGATCGGATCAGTGTCGACGACCTGAAGCTGCGTCCTGATGTCTTTACATCGCGTCTGCAGCGGCGGGCCAGTCTGCGGGATACGATCAATCAGGGTATGCCTCAGCTCAACAAAGCTGTGGAAGACTACAAGTTGGATAAATACTATTCACGGGCTCTGGATCTGGTCATTTCCGGGAGAGCCCGCGATGCGTTTTCCCTGGATCAGGAATCCGACGCCGTCCGTGACAAATATGGTCGGAACACCTTCGGTCAGAGCCTCCTGCTCGCACGTCGACTCGTCGAAGCCGGGACGCGGGTTGTCGAAGTGGTCTGGCCGAAAGTCGCGAATTCGAATAATCATTCCTGGGACGTCCACTCCGGTCTGACGAACCGCCTGAAAAATCAGTCGGCACCAATGTTTGACCAGGGACTCGCCAGTCTGATTTCCGACCTCTACGATCGGGGAACACTGGATGAAACTCTAGTGGTTGCGGTCGGTGAATTTGGTCGCAGTCCGCAACGCGGCGTCAGTACATCGGGGAACTCAAACAGTGACGATGGTCGAGATCACTGGCCGTATTGTTACACCTCCCTGCTCGCTGGTGCCGGTATGAAACGAGGATATGTCCATGGCGAATCTGATAAGACAGGTTCCAGCCCGCGGAAAGATCCCGTTCATCCCCGTGAACTGCTGGCAACGATCTATCATTCCTTCGGAATCAATCCGGAAACGATTGTCTATAACCACCTCAATCAACCACGCGAACTGGTGAAGGCCCAGGCCGTCACCAAATTGATGGGATGATTTGACAGTACAATTTGAAATTTGGGACAGGTCCGCTTCTGAACTATCGGAGGCGGGCCTGTTTTCGTTAGCGCCATAATCCCGCGGGAACAGGCCCTTCATTTTTGAAAGGAATCCCAGGAAGCTGCAGGGGTATTAAGAAAGATTCTTGAAAAGTAAAAAACCGGGCAATTTGTGCTTGAATTACTGAACACGTTCTGGTGTACAATGATTTAACAGTGTCAGGGCGGACTTGGACAGAGTCACAGGTTTTTGAAAATCGCTCGAAAAAGAGACATAAACCTGGAACTCGCTCCACCCCACATCGATCCTATTCCATGTTCTGACTGATCGCGCCAATACAACTGATTGATTTACTGAACCAACTAGCCCATTCCCAAATTGCAGGATGGATTATGTTAGCTAAAGGTGCGCCTGTCTGCTGTTTTCGGAACAGGAAAAATGGATTCTCGCCGTTCCCTGGCTGTCTGACTCTGTTGAGTCTGCTGCTGTTCGCTGGACGTCTGCCTGCACAGGTCGCTGTGGAAGTTGTCGCGGAAACTACGGTACAGACATCCGAGACGGCACCTCATAAAATTCCGGGCTTCAGTATTTCGGTGGACGAAAAGAAACTGAACCTGCTGGATGATTATGAACGCTATGTGCGTCATCAAATGTGGGAAAAAGCACTGACGACGATCAAAGAACTGTCTGCTTCCAAGTCCACATCTGCCCTGCTCCCCACCCGGGATGGATTTCTGATTGATGCGGACCAGCGGATTTTCCGGGCGCTCACCTCTCTGCCAGCGGAGGGACGCGAAGCGTATCGCTTGTTCTTTGATGGGAAGGCCCGCAAAGAGTTTGCAGAACTTTCCGAGAAAGGTCAGCTCTTTTCTCCTGACTCGAAAAAGCAGCTCGTGCAGATCTACTACCAGTACTTTCTGACGTCGATTGGTGATGATGTTGCAGATCTGCTGGGGGATCAGGCATTTGAACGGGGAGATTTTATACAGGCTGCCCAGTACTGGCGTTCGATTCTGGACCATCATCCGGATACCAGCCTCCCGGAACTGGATCTGAATGTGAAGTATGCTCTGGCTCTGATCCGAGGGAGACAGACAGGCCAGGCAGCGGCAACGATCGAAGTGATCTCACAACAGTTTTCAGGGCAAAAAGTGACTCTGGGGGGGAAGTCAGTAGATCCGGTGCCCTACCTGAAGTCGCTGCTTCCCGAGAAGCTCACAGTTAGCTCATCTACGAAACACAACCAGGGAGCGAATCATCTCACCCGGGCACTTGATCTGCCAGACTCAAAAACAGAACCGCGCTGGCAGATTCATTTTCTGGATAAAGCCGTCGAACAGGCATTGCAGAATTCGCAAAACGATTATTACGGGCGACGAAAATCGTACGCAACCTACGTGCCTCCCATGGCTGTTGACCAGCAACATGCCTATTTCAATTATTACGGTGTCTGTTTTGGAGTCGATTTACAGACTGGAAAACTACTCTGGCGAAGTGCGAAATTTAAAGATCTGGGGAATCATTTCAATAACTACAGTTTTCATCAGTCCAGCCATCTGAACCAGTACCACGTGGCAGTCAGCGGAAATTATGTGCTGACGACGCTGATTCCGCAAAAGGAAATGAACCGTTATCGCGCCTGTTATCGACTGACTGCCTACCATAAAGACACGGGTAAACAACTCTGGCAGAGTAAAGTGAATAACGAAAGTTTTATCTGTGAGCCGTTAGTTGACGGAGAGCAGATTTATGTGATTTCACATATGCAAAATAATAAACAGCTGAAACTGGATTGTCTCTCTTTGAAGACTGGTAAAAGAGAATGGAGTATTCCCCTGGGTTCAGTCGTCGCTGGAAACTCTTCCAATGGCATGGTCAACATGCCCTCTCCCCTGCTCCAGAAAGAGGGGGATCAACTGCTGATCCTGACCAATAATGGAGCCCTGTTTGACATTTCTCTGGCGAGCAGGTCTATCAACTGGGTATTTCGATATTCGTACCCTGTCAATCAGACTGATTCTAATTATTACTATGCTGCCGTTGATGAAGAAGTCGAACTGCATTCTCAAGGGCAGTTGTTCCGTGCTCGGAATCTGCTCTTCTTCAAAGAGGCCGGCGCCAATGAAGTATACGCCTTGGATCTGGCTGCCAAGAAAGTTCTCTGGAAACGTCCGATCAAAGTATCAGCCCAACTGGTGGGGATTGATGATCAGCATGTTTACCTGCTCTCAAAAGAGATGGAAGCCCTGGACCGTCAATCAGGTCGCCTGAACTGGGCGGTCTCTTTACCCGTGGAAGCAGGTGGCTTGAGTGCTGTGATCGGTTCCGGGCAGGCCTGGGTCTTTACCAGTCGGGGTGTTTTTGAAATTTCCAAAACAAACGGTGACATCATCGATATCTACCGGGGGCACGATCTGAATTCGATGGGTGGCGCGATCCAGCTGAAACAGGGATTGCTCATCTGTGTCTCGAACCAGGCTGTGACTGCGTATCCCACTCGATCTGTAGAACGGCAGACTTCAGGACCTTAACCGGATTTATCACTTTACAACTTAGAAGATGGATTAAAAAATGTGCGGCAAGTTTCAACTGATACAAAAACGTCTCTTCCTCACCCTGGTGCTGGTCCTGTCCTGCCTCGCGTATTTACCTCACGCTTCGGCCGATGATGAAAATGGAATAACGGTGATCGGGACAGGTGTAGTTGAAGCGAAGCCCTCAGTAGTTGAGTTGACCGGGCTGGTTCTGGGACAGGGGCAGCTGGCCGGAGATGCTGTTACCAAGTATCACGGCAACCGGAGGCGTGCTGAAGAGGCATTCAAAAATCTGAAAATACCGGGGCTGGTGATCGTGGAAGAAGGCATGTCGCTCTACTCGTCCCTGAATGCCAGCCAGATGCAGGCGATGATGCGTGGGATGCCTGTCAATAATACACAGTCGCAACAACTGTCCGTTTCCGAAACACTCAAACTGCGATTGACCGGAATCGACAAAATGAGTTCGGAGGAACTCCTGGAAATCATCGTTCGTATTGTTGATGCCGGCAAGGACGCGGGAGTGATTATCGGTAATGATACAACCCCGATGGTCCCCGGGACGTACAATGCCTCCAAGGCGCGTAATACAATGGCGGCATTCAAGATTCAGAACGTGGAAGTTTTAAAAAACAAAGCGTATGCCAAAGCGTTAGAGGACGCGCGAGCTCAGGCTGAAACCCTGGCGAAGCTGGCAGGAGGGAAACTGGGGAAAGTGGTCGCCATCAATGCCGTTGATCCGAATCAGAAGAGCAGCGACAGTTCCAGCAGAGTACTGGCGCAGTATATGGCTGTGTTGGGGATGCGCGTCGGCCAGTCGGAGGAACAGGCTTCGGCGCTGTTTAAAGCAATCCCCGTCTCTGCAGTGGTGCGTGTGACCTACGCCATAGAGTAACTATCTAAAAAATCGGGCTTCAAATGAATATCGCTTCAATATTCCAAATGGGTTGCGGGTGTCTGTTTCTGCTGTGCAGTTCTGCGCAAGTAAATGCTGAAGAAATTCTGCCGAAGCATGTCACTGTTCCCACCGTCAAGTCGATTCAGAAAGGTCTAGATTATCTGGCCAAACAGCAGACGACGGGGGGGAGCTTTCAGACGACACAGGATGGGAGCACTTATCCCGTTTCGATGACCTCACTGGCCGGAATCGCGTTCCTGGCGAACGGGAACACCCCGACGCGGGGGCCTTATGCCGATCAGGTGAGGAAAGCAACCGAGTATGTTCTAAGCCAGGCCCAGGGAAACGGCCTGATTGCAGCTGGTGCAGAAAATGGGCGTCCCATGTACGGACATGGTTTCTCACTGCTGTTTCTGTCCAGCGTGTATGGAATGGAAACGGATGCGAAAGTCCGGGCCCGGATTGCCAAAGTGGTCAAGGATGGGATTCAGTTAACGTCTTCCGGGCAGAGCTCGCTGGGAGGCTGGATTTACACACCAGGCGGTGGTGATGAAGGGAGTGTGACAGTCACCCAGATGCAGGGCCTCCGTGCCGCGCATAATGCTGGTTTTACGGTCCCCAAGGGGACCATTCAGAATGCCGTCCGTTACCTGGAACTCTGTCAGACACCCGAGGGTGGGATTCGCTACTCTTATCATTCCGGCAATGATACGCGACTGCCCATTTCCGCAGCCGCAATCACCTGTCTTTACTCCGCCGGAGAATATGAATCACCCCTGGCGGAAGAATGTATGGAGTATGTCTATGGACAGTTCAAGAACCGGAAAAGCGGTTTTCAGTCGGGACATTATTTTTATTTGAACCTGTATGCCTCGCAGGCGTTTTATCAGGCAGGAGATGAGTACTGGGACGCCTACTTTCCAGGACAGCGTGACAGCCTGATTAAATCACAAGCCTCAAACGGGAGCTGGAATGGCGATGGCGTCGGTCCAATCTTTGGAACCAGTGTCGCGTTAATTGTTTTGCAGCTGCCCTATAAGTTTTTACCGATTTACCAACGATAATTGACAGTCATGGCGACCGGCAGAATAGCTGGTAGAACAGGGAGTGAATCTTGTCTGATATGAAAGCAGCACCAGATATGGCAGCTTTGGAAAAACTCAAGGCTGCCCAGGAACGGATTCGTGAGCAGATCCGCACGGTTGTGGTTGGTCAGGACGATGTGGTCGAACAATTGCTGGTCAGTATTCTGGCGGGAGGACATTGTATCCTGGAAGGCGTCCCGGGACTGGCCAAGACTCTGCTGGTCTCCACGCTGGCCAAGAGCCTGTCTCTCGATTTCGGTCGCATCCAGTTTACTCCCGACCTGATGCCCGCCGATATCACCGGGACCGATGTGATCTACGAGGATCGACAGACCGGAACACGCGAATTCAAGTTTATTGAAGGGCCGATATTTACCAATCTGCTATTGGCAGACGAAATCAACCGCACACCTCCTAAAACACAGGCGGCACTGCTGCAGGGTATGCAGGAAAAAAATATCTCCGCGGGGACAAAACATTATCAGCTCCCCCGCCCGTTTTTCGTGCTGGCCACTCAGAATCCGATTGAACAGGAAGGGACCTATCCCCTGCCCGAAGCTCAGCTGGACCGGTTTCTGATGAAGATTATCGTCAAGTATCCGACCCGTGATGAAGAACGTCAGATTTATAAAACGGTGACTGGTGAAGAACTGCCGGAACCGGAATCGACTTTGACGGGAGAAGAGGTTCTGGAACTTCAGCATCTGGTTCGCCGGGTTCCGATCAGTGATTTCCTGGTGGACTACACGATGGATCTGATCCGGGCGACGCGGCGAGACAGTGAAGATGCACCGGAGTTTATTAATCGCTGGGTACTGTGGGGGGCTGGTCCGCGCGGCGGTCAATCGCTCATTCTGGCAGCCAAGGCACGCGCAGCCCTGTATGGGCGGCCTGAAGTCTCTGTTGAAGACCTGCAGGCGGTCGCCAAAGCGGTCTTACGACATCGGATTGTGCTGTCTTACAACGCGGAGTCGGAAGGGCAGACGCCGGATACGGTGATTGAAAAACTGATCGCTGAGACGCCATTACATCAGAGCACAGCCGGAAAGGACGGGCAGTTTGAACACATACTTAAATCCTGAGATCGCAGGCAGTCTGGCCGGTATTGGATTTAAGGCCCGTCAGCCGGTCGAAGGTTCGATTGCCGGACTGCACCGAAGTCCCCTGCATGGGCTCTCGCCGGAATTTGCCGACTATCGCAGTTACACACCCGGCGATGATCTGAAAAATCTGGACTGGAAAGCGTACGCGCGTTCCGATCGGTTTTACATCAAGCGTTTCGAAGAAGAATCCAATTTACGGGCCGTCTTCATTGTCGATTCGTCCTCTTCTATGAAGTACGGCGCACCAGAGTATTCTAAGTATGATTGTGCGGCGACAATTGCAGTATCTCTGTCATCTGTATTGTTGAAACAACGTGATGCCGTCGGCCTGGCGATTCTGAATGATCGCGTGCAGGAAGATCTGCGGACCGGGAGTACTGCGTCGCATCTGGCTAAGTTTATGGAAGTGCTGCAAAACGTCGAACTGCAGGGAGAAACCGACATCGGTCCCGCCGTATCCCAGGTGGCAGATCAGATACATCGTCGGGGGATTGTTGTGGTACTTTCCGATTTACTGACACCCCTGGATCCGTTTTATGAATCTCTGGGCAAGCTGCAGTACGCGGGCCATGAGGTGATCGTGATGCATGTACTGCACCGCGATGAAGTCGAGCTCCCATTTAAGGACTCCGTGATCTTCAAGGATATCGAAGGTGAAGAAGAGATCTTTGCCGAGCCCTGGGCATTCCATAAGGCTTACCAGGCGGCGATGGAAGAATTCATTCAGGAAACTCGGCAGCGTTGTCAATTCTGTGGAATCGATTATCTGCAGATCTTCACCGACGATGACCTGAGCAGGGTGTTGAGCAGCTATTTGCATAATCGACAGTATGCAGGTTCCAAAACGCACCGGGGGCGAATGACCTCGCTCGGTGGTGCATCCAGTTCAGAAATGCTGGAAACGGACTCCCCTGCTCCGGATAACAGAACGAAACCATAAACAGAAGGTGATCAACGAGACAACACCATGCATTTCCTGGCCCCTCTATTACTGACGGGAACGGTTCTGGCAACCGCTCCTATCATCATCCACCTGTTAAACCGCAGACGGTTTATCAGAGTGGACTGGGCGCCGATGGAATACCTGAAACTGACACTGAAAACCAACCGCAGGCGGTTACGGCTGGAACAATGGTTGCTACTGGCAATCAGGACACTGGCAGTCCTGGCCCTGTTTCTGGCTGTTGCCCGTCCCATCAGTTCCGGGACGAATCTGGCTGGATTTCTGGCAGTGGAAGGTCGGGCAAGTCGCGTGATCGTCCTGGATGATTCATTGAGCATGGCGTACCAGACTGGCGAGCAGTCTTCATTCAGCCGGGCCCAAAATGCAGTTCGGCAGGTGCTGAACCAACTGGGCCCTCAGGATTCCGTTTCGGTGGTTCTGGCCTCACAGCCGACGCAGCCCCTGGTTCGCATGGCGCATCTCACAGAAAAGGAACGGGATAAATTGGTCTCACGGATGAATGAACTCCCTTCCTGCCAGATGGCCAGCCATTGGATTTCAACTCTGGAAGACGTGGATCGTCAGTTGGAAGAAGCGACATTTCCAGTCAAGGAAGTGATTATCGTTACTGATCTCTGGTCTGCCGGCTGGACCTCGGAAGTACGGGATCTGTTTGATCGCTGGTCTGGAGACCAGGTGACAGTACGTTTTATCGATATTGGTGCCGAGCCGACCGGCAACCGGGTATTACGTTCTCTGGAGCAGAACAGCCGGATTGCTCTGGTGGATCAGGAAGTCAAACTGACTGCCGTAATCGAGAATTCCAGCACGGAGCCGTTGAAGTCAGGACAGGCTCTACTGGATGTGGACGGTAATATCACTCCCGTCACATTGCCGGAAATCCCGGCAGAGAAAACCGTCAGTGTGCCGGTGAGTGTGCGCTTTGATCAACCCGGCCAGCATGTGGTTAAGCTGTCAATTCCCGCCGATCAGTTACTGGAGGATAACATCTGTCGGAAGCTGGTCAACGTGCGTCAGATGGTCGATGTGGTACTCGTCGATGGAGAGCCCGGGCTTAATCCCTTTGAAAGTGAAACTGACTTTCTGGCGCTGGCTTTGTCTGCCGGTAATTCTAACTGGCAGGTCACGCAGGCGGAAAGTTCGACCTGGAAATCTCAGCTGCTGACGGCACCGGATTTGATTGTACTGGCGAACGTAGATCAACTGTCGAAGGAGCGGGTGGCAGAACTGGAAGAGCTGGTTTCACTGGGGACCGGATTAATGATTTTCGCTGGTGATCAGTGTGATCTGCAGCTGTATAACGAACGACTCTTTAAGGGAGGAAAAGGGCTGTTACCCGCCCGCATCAATCAGATTCAGGACCTGCAGTCGCAGGGGCTGGTGGTTGAGCCGATTGCCGATTCGCCCATTGAACTGCTCAAGAATTTAACCCCGGAACTGTTGAGCCGGGTACGCCCTCGTCGATTTGCCGATGTTGTACTCGATCCCGGTGAAGAAAAACAGGTTCGCGTATTGGCACGCTGGAATGATCCACAGCAGTCCCCTGCAGTTCTGGAAAAGCGTTTTGGCGAAGGACGCGTGCTGTTCTGGAGCATTACCGCGGATAAGAGCTGGAGCGACTGGCCGGCGGAGGCGAGTTTTGTGCTGGCGATGCGTGTTGCAGCACAGGAGATCGCTGCTGAAATCCAGCGTGGCGAGAATCTGATTGCCGGTGAACCGATTCACTTCGAACTGGAAACAATCACAGCTCCCCAGTCTGGAGAACTGATCTGGCAGGATCGTGATCTGAAACCGCAGGAAATTCGGTTTGGTTCTGAAGCAGAAACGAAAACTATTTTGACATCTGATCCGATCCGATTTGCGGGGGTCGTGCAAGCAGCGTGGCAGGATACGCAGACCGGTGAACAGTCACAAAAATTTGCGATCAATGCGAATGTGGAAGATTCGTTACAGGACAAATTGAATGAGCAGGAATTACAGCAGTACCTGGGCCGGATGCCCTTGAAGCTGATTCGTTATCAGGGCAAGGAAATGGATCTGTCCACAGCCGGAACTGAGTTATGGCGTTACCTGGCCGTCGTGTTACTCGGCTGCCTGATCTCCGAGAGTATGCTGGCGACCTGGATTGGTCGTCGTCGATAAAGAGAGACTTGTTACTTGAACCGATTTCTGGAAATGTTGTTCGGCATTCAATCTTCGTCCTGGACCGAAGGGGGCCACTGGTCTGCGCAGTGGGTCGGCCTACCATCCGGCGATCGGATGCTGTTCCTCATTCTGGGAGTTCTGGTTCTGGTGATCGGAGGCTGGTGGTTGTATCAACGCGATGCCCGTCAGGTTCCGCTGCTCCGCCGCTGTATGCTGTATGGGATTCGGATTGCGCTGGTTCTGTTGGTAATCGCGATGCTGCTCGAACCGATTCTGGTGTTGAGCAAAGAAGAAAAGATTCCCTCGCATCTGCTGGTGCTGCTCGATACTTCACAGTCAATGTCATTGAACGATGCCTGGCAGGACGAGGAACAGGCGATGGATGTCTCCCGCGGGCTGGGCATGTCGTCCGATGTTGACGCGCTTCGCAGAATGAACCGTTTGCAGCTCGCGCACAAACTGGTTAATGAATCATTTCTGAAGGATCTGTCTGCCGATGGCACCCGCACAGTTCATTTACACAGCTTCAGTGATAAATTCGATCCGGAAGCTCTGTCAGTTTCCAAAGAATGGCAAGCCGGTGGGAATGCAACTGCGATTGCCAGCTCCCTCCGACAGGCGCTACTCTCGTACTCGGGAATGCCGTTGTCGGGAGTTCTGCTGATCAGTGATGGTCAATCGACCTCAGGTGAACCGCCTGAAGAGGTCTTACAGATGCTGTCCGATGAAGGGATTCCTCTGGTTTCTGTCGGAGTGGGTACAACCGATGGGCCACGAAATGTAGCGATTACAGAACTGGAAGTCAGCCCGGTCGTATTTGTGCAGGATGCGAATCAGCTGACCGTGCATATTGAGTCCCGGGGAATGCAGGCCGAATCCGCGACGCTGTTGATAGAACAACGCCGTAATGGAGGTCCCTGGCAGGAATTCATCAATGAGGATATCGTGCTGAATCTGGATGGCCAGTTGCAACCCAGGACCTATCAGTTCAGCGAAACTAAAACCGGTAAGGTCGAATTTCGGGCAAAAATGATCGATACGGGACCGGAGATTTCACAGGATGACAATCTGGCCTCTGCCGAAGTACGAGTAATTCGCCAGCGGTTGAACGTGCTGTTTATCGCCGGATCCACGTTTCCGGAAGTGCAATTTCTGCGAAATACGTTTCTTCGGGATCGCCAGATTAACCTTTCGACCTGGTTGATGGCGGCAGACAAAACCTACGAGCATCCGGGCGATCTACCGATCCGCCGCTTGCCCGTCACCCAGGAAGAACTGAATGAATATGACTGTGTGATTCTGTACGACCCCGATCCCAACGGCTGGCCCATCAACTTTCCGGAATTGCTCACCAATTTTGTGACCAAAGCAGGAGGTGGACTGGTCTATATCGCCGGTGAAATGCAGACTGCCAATATGTTCGATCATCAGTCAGATCCGTCATTGGGCTGGTTAAATTTATTACCCGTGATCCGGGAACCGGGATTGTTTCGCTCACAGGTCCAGATTCGATTAAGCGCCCGCTCTCCATGGAAACTGGATGTGACGGATCAGGGAGTACAGGACTCGATATTTAACTTTGCCAGCGATAAACAGGCGAACGAACAGCTTTTAAAAAACCTGCCAGGCATGTTCTGGCATTTTCCGGTAACGAAAGCAAAGCCGGGGGCCACTATCCTCGCGGTCCATGCGGATCCCCGCATGCGGAATGAGTATGGTCAGGAAGTGCTGATTGCTTCCCAGCGCGTGGGGCCCGGGTGGTCGATTTTTATCGGCTTTGACAGTACCTACCGCTGGCGTTATCTGAATGAGCAGTTATTCGATGGTTTCTGGGCCCGTGTAGTCGATCGTGCCGGGCGGAGCAAACAGCTGGGGGGCAATTATCCCTTCAGGCTGTCGACCCCACAGGCACAATATCAGCCGGGAGGACAGGCAAAGATCGTGGCCCGGTTTCTGGATGAGACACAGGTCGAACCGGGGTTACAGCGTCTGTATGGCGAAGTGGAACGGGGCGATGATCAGCCCGTTCCTCTGACGTTGACCGAAGGGAATCAGCGCGGCGAATTTTCAACGACGTTCCCGGTGACGCAGCCGGGGACTTATTTTGTGCGTGTCTGGATGGGAGACGAAGCGGCTGGGGCAACTGTGAAGGCGGCTACGATGCCGATCAAAGTCGAATTCCCCAACCAGGAACTGGAAAACCCGGCACTGGATGAAGCGTATCTGCAGACAATGTCGAGCTCGACAGGGGGCCGCGTTTATCAGTTGTCTGAAGCAGAGAAAATCGTAAATGCCTTCAAGATTAAACAGGTCTCCCGGTTTCTGGAAGAACGTCAGGAAATCTGGGATGCCCCGATTTTCTATATCCTGATTTTTGGATTACTGGTCACCGAGTGGATTGTGAGAAAGTGGTGTCGCCTGATTTAAATATCAGTCGTTGGTCGTAGGAGTCAGTGTTTAATGTCCGAGTCTCAGTCGCGTGAATTCGCAGAATTGCAGAGCACGATTTCCAGGAAACTGGATCGCGTGGGGCGTGCAATGCGCCGGCATATTTTGCTGGAAGCAGCTGCACGAATTGGACTCGCTGTGCTGGGGCTGACTGCTGTTTCTCTCCTGTTTGACTGGTGGCTGGAACTGAGTTTGGCGACTCGCATCGGATGTCTACTGGTGGGACTGGGAATCTTCAGTTATCTGGCCTGGCGCTATATCTATCTCCCCTTCCAGGTAACACTGTCACCGATTGAAGTCGCCAACCTGATCGATCGCTCACGAAAAGTGAATAATCAGCAGGCAATTGCGCCTCAAGTGGCAAGTCTGTTACAGTTGCCCGGTCACCTGGCTGAAGCGGAACAGTCGGAAGAGATGATTGAGCGGGCCGTTCAGGAGAATTATCAGCGGCTCAGCGATTATCCTTTCGAAAAATCGATCAATCAAAAGCATACGCAAGCCTGCTTGCTGGGACTAATGGTAGCGGTGCTGATTCCAATCTGTTTTCTGGTTGTGCTGCCTGCTGCGGCACAATTGTGGGGTGCACGCTGGTTGCTCGGCTCCAATCAGCCCTGGCCGCGCGATACTCAGCTGATCGTCGTCGGACTCAAAGAAGGACAATGGGTGCTGCCGCGAGGAGAATCAGCGACGTTACAAATCCAGGTAGAAGATGCAGCGGAACCGACGGAGAGTGTCTGGCTTTCTCTGGAGGATGAGAACGGCGAGAGTGAGACGATCACCATGAATCGCTTTCAGGCGGGTGATTTCCGCTATGAACTGCCTCCGGTTCAGCTGCCGATTCAGGCACTTGCCTGGGGGGGCGACGGTCAGACGGAGCCGTTCATGATCGTCCCCATTGATCGCCCCCGGATCACGGATTTGAAGATTCACGCAACGCATCCCCGTCGGTCAGAACCATTTGTGTCACATTTTTCCGCCAGTGAAGGGAATGTAAGACTCCTGCCCCAGTCTCAGGTGACTCTGGAATTAACCACGAATGTGAAAGTCCGGCAGATTGACGTTGATTCTGAGGATGGTTCGTTACAATGGAAGAGTACAGATGGTAAGCATTTTCAGACGGCATGGACGCATGAGCGGCCGGTGAATTTCAAGTTGATTCTGCATTCGTCTGAGCACGAAATCAGTTCACATCCCCGTCCGGTTTCGATTGGGGTACAGCCGGACCGCAGTCCCCGTTTGAGTTTTCGTTATTCGGGATTGCGGCAGCGAATTACCCCCCAGGCGACGATTCCATTTTCAATCATTGCCCGCGATGATTTTGGAATTCGTCAGGTGGGGATGAATTCGGAAGTGCCGTTAACCGGAATAGCCACTACGGAGAAAAAAGCAGGAGAAACATCTTCTTCAGCACCTGAAAACTTAAAGCATCAGCAGAATTATCCTGTATACGGCCCGGAGGATCCAGCCGTGGAGACTGTCGTCGAGCATGAGCAACGGGTTTCGATAGCTGAGATGAAATTGAACCCGGGAGCCGTGATCACGTTTCAGAGTTTTGCGGAAGATAACTGTTTCACAGGGCGTCAGAAAACAAACTCTCGTGAACTGGTATTTCGGATTGTCAAACCGGAAGAGCTGTTCCGTGAGATTCTGTTACGGCAACAGCAATTAAGATCGCGACTGAGGAAGGCACGCGATCAGGCGGAACAGTTACGCGACAAACTGAAGCTGGCACAGAATCTGGACGAGGCAGCGACCTGGCTCCGGCAGCATCAACTGGTCAGGCGGGAGGTGGGCCAGGTCAGTCACGCTTTGAACAGTTCCGTGGAAGAGATGAAATTAAACCAGTTAGGAGGCGCGGAAACCTGGCAGTTGATTGAACAGACAGTACTCAAACCATTACGTAATCTGCACGATCGCGATATGGAACAACAACGACAGTCTCTGGAATCGCTACGCAGCCAGAGTCCCGAGCCGCTCACTCAGTTGACAGAACAACAGGATCAGATTTTGAAGTCGATGGATCAGATTTTGAATAACATGGCCCAATGGGACAGCTTTATTGACGTTGTCAATCAGTTGAACGCAGTCATTAAGCTGGAACAACTGGTCAAAGACAAAACAGAAGAACTTAAAAAGAAGCAGACTGATTCCATTTTTGATAACTAAATGGTGTGACGCGCCGTCACATTGAATCCCCCCTGTAATGGAGGTTAGGGAAATGCGAAACAGACAGAACATGAACATAAAGGCGATCGCCTGGCTGGTGGCTTTGACCATGCTGACCGGATATCTGCAGGCTGCAGATAAAACAGAGGCTGCTTCCAATGCCTCGGTCAACTCGACTGAGAAAGTGACACCTCAAAAACGGATTCAATTTGAGCAGGATAAAGCCAGGGCGCACATGCAGGAATTGGAAGAGCGAATGTTCCGGCTGTCCAAGCTGATCCAGGAATCGCAACCCGAGGATGCAGCCAGACTTCTGCTGGGGCTGCGTAAAGCGCGCGAACAGCTGATTCTGGATCGAATGGGGGAAGCCTCCAAAATGCTGGATGACTTGAAGCTGAATCAGGCTAATAAAGAACAGAAGGAAATACTGATTCTGCTGGAAGAATTGAAAAAGCTGCTGCTGACCGCTGATCTGGGACTGGAGCTCAAACTGGAACAGTTACGCAAGTTGATTGATTCACGCGAGACGTTGAACAAACTCATCAAAAAAGAAGAACTCCAGCTTTCCAATACACTTGAGCAACAGAAAAACAAGCAGACAGATCGGAAGAAATTCCAGGCGCTGGAAACCAGTGAACGCCGGAATCAGAAGTCAGCAGAAACCCTGCAACAGCAACTCCGTGAATATGGAGCGGCTTCGAAAGGGATTTGTAATTCTCTGTCGGGGGCCGGAAAGTGTATGGGAGGTGCCTGCAAAAAACTGGGAGAATCCAAGCCCAAGCCAGCGTCTCAGGAGCAGAAGAAAGCAATCGAACAACTGAGTCAGGCTCAGTTGGAAACGAAAAAACTGGAAGAACAACTGCGGAAAGAGGTCGAATCTCTGGTGCGTCAGCATGTGATGGACCAGTTGAAGGACATGATTGTACAGCAGAAACAGGTCCGTGAAGTCACCACCAAATTACAGGATCGTGTGGCGCAGAAGCAGAAACAGGCATTGGCCGCAGTGCGGCGGCTCTCACAGTCGGAAGAGAAAATCATCACTGTCTGTTCGGAGTCGATCGAACTGTGTGAGCTGACGCAGTTCAGCCTGGTCCTGCCAGTGGCGCTGGGAGCGGTCCGCGAGCAGATGGAATTTGTCAATGAGGGCTTGCTGCAGGGACAGGCGGATCAGGAGATCATAGACGATCAGCGTCAGATCGAAAAAGACCTTCAGGCGCTGCTGGATGCCATGCAGGAAGCTTCGCGACCGGTCAGCAAGAATGGTGGTGGGCAGTGCAAAGGCTGCAAAGGCAATCGGAACAAACTACTCGCTGAAGTCAAAATGTTGCGCTGGATGCAGCAGTCAGTACATCAGCGTACCGAGAACCTGGATCAACAGATTGCCAAAAAGAAAATCTCAGCTGATTCTCAGCAGGAACGACTCGATCTGCTGACGATTCGGCAGAAAGAAATCGATACGATTACGGGGCGCTTGCACAGCATGACCTGCCCTCATTGTCTGGGAGGTGAATAATGAATCGTATTTGCTGTTTATGTGCACTGAGTGTCGCCGCCTGTTGCGTGACCGCCTGGATTGGAACAGTCCAGGCATTTGGCGCTGACCGCGATGCGGAGCCGGAAAAAACCATTGAAGCAGCCAAACCGACTTCCACACCTGGAAAAGATTTACCACTCCTCTTGCCGGAAAAGAAGGACGTAATGCCATTGATTCGGGACGATGCCTGGCTGAAGGATCCATTTAAAAACATTCAGACTGACGTCAAATCGGTAATTGATGATTTTGATCATGGTCAGACAAAGAAACCGGCGAAAACGACACAGCCTCGCATTATAACGCGGCTGGATACTCTGATTGAAATGCTGGAAAAATCGTGCAAGAAAGGGGGAGGTTCCGCGGGGCCCAATCCCACACGACCGGCCAATTCTTCAACGCTTGGAAAGGGGCCCGGCGGCCAGGGGGATCTCAGGGCTCCTGATAAAAAAGGTCGCAACTGGGCCGATTTGACTCCGAAACAGCGGGAAAAAATTCTGCAGTCGCGGACAGAAGGGTTTCCCCCCGGCTATGAAGACATTCTGGCAGACTACTTTCGGCGACTGGCACGGAACCAGGATCTGAAAAAAACAGAACCCTCTGACAAAAAAGAGTAAGACCCATGGATCGTATTTTGCGTTCGTCTCTCTGTGGAATGGCCCTCATGATGCTCTGCTTAAGCCAGAGGGGACGGGCAGACGAAATCCTGCTTTATGACGGTAAAAAGATCAGCGGACAAATCCAGAAGATCGATGTGGATGCATTGACTGTCGAAGTTGGTAAAGCGACACGGAAAGTGAATCTGTTTGATATTACCTCTTACAAGTTTGTTCAGCCTGCCCTTCCCCGGAATGTCAGTCAGTTGTTGATCGACGGTGAGAAGCCCAGTTATGCCAAAGGGCCGCGCACTGCGAAAGTGAAATTGCGCAAGGGCTATCAACGGTTTACCCTCCCTTTCTATCACACGTTGGGAGTCGCAAAGCTCGAAATCAAAATGTCGGGACCGGGGCTCAAAAATGCCGAGGTTCCCAGGGAGATGCTCTCGCGCGTGACAGATCAGGTGCGGAAGATCGCCACAAGTGAGTATCGTGTGGATAAAGCGGGTTTTCGATTACCGTTGGATGTCAAGCAGCCGGAGCGTTACGTAGCCTATCGATTGCTGGAATGGAAAGATCCTGATGCTGTGAAATCGATATTGGATTTACGCTATCTTCCCGTGAAACGATACGGAGCGAGTCCTCGACTGGCGCTGCTCACAAAACGGAGTGCCATTCATTTCGGTATTATCTATGAGGGACTGATCAAGATCCCGCAGGATGGTGAGTATACGTTTTCGATCGAGACCGACAAAAACAGCAAGGCCCAATTGTATATCGGCGATTTTCCGCGTGAATTGTATCGCAAGTCCAAAGGAAAGAAAGCATCCGGTTGGCAGATCGCCTTTGCCGAACAGGGAAAACTGACTGGAGAGATCAAAAAATGGGATGCCAATGGGATTGGCGTCAATCTGCCGGTGGCTTCTCAGGATGTCGAAGTCACATTGATCCCAGAGGCGGTACATGAGATCTGGAAGATGGCTGAGGGATTCAGTCAGCCGGCCAGCCCTGAACGAAAAAATGAATCCAAGACTGAGGATACCGCTTACATCCGGACCAGTGATGGTAAGGTCGTTCGAGTTGTTGGTGAAGTGTTAGGAATGAATGACCAGAGCCTGCGTTTTCTTTATCAGGGTCAGGAGCGGGAGGTCAAACGGGAGCGAGTCGTGGGACTGGTCCTGCACAAAAAACGAAGTGAGAAAAAAAATCATCTGAAACTGATGAGTCTGAACAGGTTGATTGGTGGTTCTCAGGTTCCCGGAGTTGTCGCTTCTGATGAGGCTTCGCAGGTGACGATCAGGCTCCCCTGGGGAGAGCAGGTTTCTATCTCCAGAGAAGATCTGGAGTCTGTCAAAACGATTAACGCCCGCTCTGTATCATTGACAGAAATGATTCCGGAAAGTGTGACTCAGGTTCCCTTTTTTAATCAGATTCTGCCGTATCAGGTGAATCGTTCGTTCTCCGGAAAAGATTTACAGATAGGAAAGCAGGTCTTCAAGAAAGGCTTGTGTGTGCACGCGAAGACGGTGTTGGTATATCAACTTGATCAGCAATTTGAAAAATTCAACGTGACACCTGGCTTACAGAATGGAACGGGTGAATTAGGAAATGTGGCGGTTTCCATCGTAGCAGATGGAAATACTCTGTTTGAGAATCAGGAATTCACCAGCCAGACGCAACAGGAGTCGCTGAATGTGGATGTGAGTGGCTGTTCAACTCTGACACTGACCGTAGATTTTGGTAAGAACCAGAATGTCGGCGATCGGTTTGTCTGGGGGGCTCCCCAGTTGATCCGGGCGTCTCCTCAGGGGCTGGCCGTGAGTAAAAAATAAAATCGACTTAAGTAAATGACGATAACAGAAATGTGTGAGAGAAAGATGATCAATCCGGATTCCCGTGCTATTCGAAGTTTCTATAGACGATCATTCCATACCAGATACGGTGTATTGTTTAGTGGGGTAGCTGCCTGCTGTCTCTGCTGGCACTGGCTGACGATGAGCAGTCTTGCAGCGGAGCCTCAAACGGGTGAGTCTGGACTGACTGTACGTGATGTGGGGGTGTATCTGGTTTCAGCTCACGGCAAAAAAATGAACGATGCCAGTCTGTTTCGTTCTACTCTTCCGGGGTATATGCAGTCACGGCGATTGAGCGCAGATGCCGAGGAAAGTGATAAACCCACGCCCCTGGGACTGATTACATTCCAGGGTTCGGAAGTGAAAGACCTGGATATTCTGGTGGAATTTCCCTCCGGTCGGTTTCTGTCACATTGGCCGACAGCGAGGATCCAATCCCGACGAATTTACTGGCGTTCTCAGAATCTGTCGAAGTCCAGTTCTCTTAGTTACCAGATACCTGACTTGCACTGGCTGAGTCCCCTGCAGAAGGCAGATCGGCTGTTTGTGAACGGTAACAACAAATGTGAACGCTTCATTCTGTATGACATTGAGATTATCCATGCCCCTGAAATTACGATGACGCATTCCGCAGATGGATATCAGATTCAAAGTCGAGAGCCAGGGGATTTGCACCATCTGACCATCATTCAACCGACTGACGATCCGGACAGTTGGAAACTGGCAGCGGTTGACAGTGTGCCGGGATTATTGAAAAAAACTCCCCAAACTCAAACGAAACCAGGTGAGAAAGCGAAACCGGATGAAGTGAACCCGCTCTCTGATGCCGAGCTTAAAGTCAAAGCAGCAGCCGAAAAGGCAAAACAGTTAAAAGTCCTGGGTAATCAACTGCGAAATGTCGGTGCCCTGCCTCAACTGTTACCTGGTAATTCCACAGACAAAAAGAAAAAAGCAGCGGCTAAGAAACCTGCAGCAAAAGTGGAGCCGGTTAAAGTTCCGTATGTTGATACCAAGGCTGTTGCAAAACAGCGGATTTTGGATTTCTGGAGCAAGTATCTGGGGGATCAGGGGCTGGGAAAGCCGGAGGTTGATCATTTGCTGCGAATTCTAAGTGAATATGGTTTTCGGGACGATCAGGCCACGGTTATTTATTGCATGGATGAGGGGTTTCTCGACAAGAGCATTCCTCTGGAGATCACACCTTATCCAGAGGTTCTGCGTCGAACTGCGATTGTCATTCTGGTGGACGTAGATCCCGCTCTGCAAAATCATATTGATCAGCTGATCGCACAACTGGGAGACCCGGTCTGGGCCAAACGGGAACAGGCACAGAAACAGCTGGAGGAATATGGTCGGGCCGCACAGAAGCAGCTGCAACAGGCCACGAAACACAAGGACCTGGAGATTGTATATCGCTCTGAACAACTCCTGGAGCAAATCAAGTGATCCTGACCTGAAGGTGCGGTCCTCTGTATTGTTCCTTGCCCGCCCTTCTTAGTGAATCGTGATCGGGGTCACGGTGAAGCCAATGATGAAAAAGGCCAGCGTCGACCAGCCAATGATGGTTCGCATGGGGCCCAGTTTGACTGTGTCATCGGCTGTTGGAGGATGAGCCACCCCGAAGAATATGAGCAGCAGGATCAGCAGTGAATACGAGAATTCACCGGTATAAGACATATATCCAATCGCGGAGAGCAGGATCAGATATGCGATGGTATTGGCCCGCTTACCAATCAGTGTATACAGGATATGACCTCCATCCAGCTGACCGATGGGAATCAGGTTTAAGGCTGTGATGAAAATTCCGACCCAGCCTGCGAACAGCATGGAGTTCATGGCAATTTCCTGATTTTCAGCCAGGGGGCCATGCACCAGCGTAATCATCCATTTCAGGATCAGGGGTTCGCCAAAGCTCACTGCACCCGATTCGGGAATGACTGTTTCTACCGTTGAATTGAGCAGCCCCCAGTAAGCGAACGGGATGGCAAACACCAGACCGGCCAGCGGTCCGGAAACGGCGATGTCAAACATCTGTTTGCGATTGGCAACTCCACCCCGCTGGAGAATGACAGCGCCCATGGTACCGAAGGGACTCATGGGCATGGGAATAAATAGCGGACGCGTGGCCGGGATGTGGTAACGCCGTGACTGTAGATAATGGCCCATTTCATGTGAGAGCAGAATCAGCATGACGGGGCCGGCGTAAGAGAAGCCATTGCTCAGAAACGTGGACCAGCCCATTGCGTTAATTTGATAGAATAACAGCTGTAACTGACCGGGAAGTGGCAGAAATGGCCCTTTGATGCCACCGACAATCAGAGTACTCAGGCACGTCAGGATAAACAGAATCAGCGGCATCTTACTGCGGGGCGGAGATGGAGGGCTGTGGTAAGCCGGCTGCCTGGTTGAATAATCCTTCACCTCGGTCTGATAGTCATCAGGTTGCACGACGATGATCTGGTCAGAAGGTGGTCGCGGCTGGTTTTCGTCAGTCATGCATATATTCAAAATTGAGAGTTGTTGAGTTTGACCCGTGGTTCAAACTCATTTTATACCGCAAAGCCGATAAAGATGAGCGGTGTTTTCGTTGAATTCTCATTTTTTTGCAATCCGGGTTTTCCCGGATCGGCTGGCGGAAGTGCGGGGGTAGCAGTGTTGAAAGACCGTGATTACAGCGGGTTACGTCTCAACATTCTGGAAGCGCGGAAGACATAATCGATTCCGCTATAGAGCGTAATCAGAGCAGCAGACCAGATAGTGATATCTCGCAGCAGCATAAATCCCGAAGTGTTAAAGGGCGGCTCCGGGCTTAATGATAACAGGCTGAGCACGACTGCAACGCATTGCACGCCCATTTTGATCTTACCGCTCCAACTGGCTGAAAAATCACGCCCCTGCTTTTCAAGAAAGCCGCGCAGGCTGGTAATGAACATTTCTCGTCCGATGATGATCAATACTAACCAGGCATTGACACCGGACGCGGTACCCCGTTCCAGCAGAAAAATAAAAGCACCGCAGATGATGATTTTATCAACGAACGGGTCCATGATCCGGCCCAGAGTTGTGACCTGATTGTATTTACGGGCAAAATACCCGTCCAGGAAGTCGGTCGCCGCTGCCAGAATAAACAGACAGGCAGAGGTCTTCCACCAACCTTCGAGGTAGATGATCACAAACAGGATCAATGAGAGTACCAGCCGACTGACGGTAATCAGATTGGGCAGGTTCCAGATTTCTGGCCCTAAGAGTTCCGTGCCCGGCCCGGGATTATCGGATTGGCGTTCCGAAGTCGAATTCATTTTGGCTTCAGGATCTTTGATTAAATAATGATTCAATTATCAGCGCACATCAGCACAGAGCACTCTAAGTGACTGCCCACTGGCATTCTATCGACTGGACCGGGAACTTTATAGGTCAGCTCTACGGCTTTTATGGGGATTCGTCAATCGGCTCTGCGACCGGAAGCTCATACGCGATGATTTGTGTATTACTCCGCAGAAATATGCGGTTTTCCGCATAGGCGGGATGAGCCCATGTCTCTCCTATCAGGTTGGTACGGGTCAATTCCCGGTAGCCGGCAGGTGTCAGCTCTGCCAGGATCAGGTCCCCCTCAGAGTTGAGAATCAGCGCACGAGGTTCCTGATGTTTGAGCCAGACCATGGTTGCCTGCGGATTGCGTGTATTTCCCGGCGTCATCCGATTGTCATCATCCCAGATTTTTTTTCCGGTTGCGAACTCAAAACAGGTCAGGCCGAACTTTTTATCGAGCAGGTAGGCATAACCGTCACGGTAGAGTGGTTGGGACATCAGGCCTCTCAGATTTCGACGGTCTTCCCATTTGAGATCGGCCTGCTCCGGTTGTGAACCCAGTTGAATCGCTTTGGAGCCATCCCAGTAGCCTGCGACAAAGACCAGTCCCTCATGGGCGATGGGGTTGGCAATTGCGACACCATAGGTGATTTTGTAAGGGACCGACCAGAAGTGCTGTCCGGTGTTTGGATCGATGCTGTGGATGTGATTGGGAGACCAGACGATTAATTGATTTTGTCCCTGGTGTTGAATCAGCAGAGGAGTGGCATAGCCGGCGGTATCGGAGAGGCTTCTCCAGCGCTCGGTACCTGTTTTCCGATCCAGGGCGACGATTGCAGTCCCCTGCTCTTTCCCTCCGGGCAACAGGATGACGAGGTCTCCGATCACATAGGGAGCAGCGGCATAACCCCATTGAGGAACTTTGCCCCCAAAGTCTGTGACAAGCTGTTTTTTCCAGATCACATCCCCGGTTTTTGCAGACAGACAGCGGACATCGCCCATGGTGCCCAGGGAGTAGACAACCTCTTCAACGATGGTCGGGGCAGCGCGTGGGCCATTTCCATAATCCAGGTCTTTATAATCACAGGGATACTCGTGTGCCCAGATCTTTTTGCCGGTCAGCGCGTCGAAACAGAGAATGCGTTCGATGTTCTGGCGTTTGACCCGGTGACTGTGAATCCCAGAGGCATTTTGCTGATCTTCAGCAGAGACCGCAGGGCGATCCATGACATAAACTTTTTGATGAGCAACTGAGATGCCTCCGTAGCCTCCTCCCAGATCGTGTGCCCAGAGTTTTTTCAGTCCCGACTTGGGCCAGTTCGTTTTAAGAGGTGGTCCGTTCCATGTCCCGTCACCACGCGGGCCACGCCATTGAGGCCATTCCTCCCAGGTCGTTTCTGTTTTGGTTGTGGGGGATATCGGCGGGGTTGCCTGAATGGTTGGAGGGGGGATCAGGCAGGTCAGGGCAATCAGCGGAAGTAAGGCACGCATGGTCATCTCTATATTGGCGGGAATCAGGAAGGCAGGCTGAATGATCAATACGACTTCATATTTTCCCTGATTGCTGGGGAAAGCTCAAGGGTTTCTCCAATAATCGCTTAGACCAGGGCTGCTTCCGGGAAATGATCGGGGATGGAAACGGGATCGATAAAAGTGCGGAACCACATCTCCAGTACGAGCAGCGACCAGAGGCGGGCGCTGTGATCCCATTGCTGATTCTGGTGTTCGCTGATGAGCTGTTCGACAGCCGCCCGGTTGAATATCTGGCGGTCGATCGCCCGCTGATCCAGTAGAACGTCGTGCAGCAGCGGTTTCAGTTCGTTGCGGAACCAGTGGTTGAGGGGAACGCCGAAGCCCATTTTCTTGCGGGTCTGAATTGATTCGGGCAGCAGATCGGCAAAGGTGTCGACCAGAATCTGTTTGCCACGTCCTTTATGCATTTTCAGGTCCAGTGGCATGACAGCCGCGAGTTCCGCAACATGGTGATCCAGAAACGGACTGCGGCATTCCAGACTGTGTGCCATGCTGGCGATGTCGACCTTGGTCAGGATGTCACAGGGGAGGTACGTCAGGACGTCGGTGGCTGTGGTGCGAGTTACAAAATCTCGATCGGGGCAAAGCTGATAGGCATCCAGCAGGAACTGGTCGGCGTCGAAACTCTGCAATTGCTCCCGAAAGTCCGGGGTATACATCTCCAGACGTCGTTCGGTGTCGAAAATGCCAACCCATTTCAGGTAGCGGCGTTCGGGGGGGACTGCGAGCCCTGCCAGGAATCGTTTGACCCGGCGACGGAATGATTTCTGTTCGACCGAGGCGGGCAGTTTCTGCCAAATCGAGGCGGTCATTGTTTTTTTGATGAACCCCGGGAGGCGATCAAACCATTGTGAAAGTGCGACAGCACGATAGCGGTCATAGCCGGCAAACAGTTCGTCGCCTCCGTCTCCCGAGAGGGAAACAGTCACTTCCTGGCGTGTGACCTGCGAAAGGTACATGGTGGGAATGGCGCTGCTGTCGGCGAATGGTTCATCGTAATGCCAGGCTAGACGTGGCAACATTTCGAGGGCTTCGGGCTCAACAACATATTCGTGATGCTCGGTTCCCAGCATTTTCGCTGCTTCGCGGGCATAGCTCCGCTCGTCAAACTGTTTTACCGGGAAGCCGATTGAAAAAGTGTGCACGGGGCGTTCGGACATGCTCTGCATCAACCCGGCAATGATGGTCGAATCGATTCCCCCGGAGAGGAACGCACCCAGCGGAACATCACTCCGCATGCGAATGCGGACGGATTCTGTCAGTGTGTGACGCAGTGCCTGGGACCATTCCTGCGGTGACTTGAACTGCAGGTCCGTTCGTGACTGGGGATCCTGGTAAGGAGGCGTCCAGTACCGTTCGACCGTGAGGTGTCCCTGTTCATAAATGGCGCGGTGCGCGGGGGGGAGCTTGTGATAGCCTTTGAGGATTGACCAGGGGTGTGGCACATATTGATAAGCGAGAAACAGGTCGATCGCATGCGGATCCACTTCCCGACTGGCATTAGGAAGCTGCAGGAGTGATTTGAGCTCACTGGCAAAACTCAACCGTCCCGGTTCTTCCCGGTAAAACAGGGGTTTCTGTCCGATGCGATCGCGTGCCAGCAGGAGACGCTGGCGACGCTCATCCCAGATACCGAAAGCGAACATGCCCCGCAGGCGTTCCACGCAGGCGGGGCCCTGCTCTTCATAGAGATGGACGATGACTTCGGTGTCGGACTCGGTTTTGAACTGGTGCCCCTGTTGTACCAGTTCGTTTCTCAGTTCCTGATAGTTATAGATCTCGCCGTTGAAAGCGATCCAGATGGTCCCATCTTCATTACAGAGAGGCTGATGTCCGGTTCCCAGGTCAATGATCGACAGGCGGCGATGTCCCAGTGCAGCCCCTGTTTCTGAACTCGGAGTGAAATCAGTGAGGTGACTTTCATCATCAAACAGAAATGATTTACGCGTCAGATCGGAATGATAGCCGCCCGCATCATCGGGACCCCGATGGGACAGGACACTGGTCATACTGCGGAGTACCAGTGGCGAGATATTCTTTTCCCGTGTGGTCCACGAGGTTCCGGTAATTCCACACATGATCTGGATTCTAAAACTGAAAGATGAGAGATGCGCTAAAATTAGAGACAATGACTACAGGAGGACTTCTCGATACAGTTTAGCATAGCCTTTTACCATTTTAGCGACACTGAATTCCTCCTGCATCCTTTTTCGAGCGGCGTTTCCTAAATCTTGAGCCAGCTGCGGGTCAGCCAGGATGCGTTCAGCATATTGCGCAAAACCGGTACTGTCTCCCACAGACGTCAAAAAACCTGTTTCACCATGTACGACCAGTTCCCTGTTGGGGGGAATATCACTGGCGACCACAGGGATGCCATAGGACATGGCTTCCATGATGCTGTTCGACTGTCCCTCAAAATCACTGGCAAGCTCAAAGACCTCGAATAAGGGGAAGAGCTGATCGACATCGGTTCGGTGCCCCAGAAACCGCACATTGGGTGTGACCGTATATTTGTAAGCCAGCTGTTCCAGTTTAGCCCGTTCGGGACCGTCTCCAATGAGCAGCAGGATCACATTTTCGTTCATCTGACGAATCAGCTGCAGAGCCCAGAGCAGGTCCTCAACCCGTTTCTGGCGGGCCAGTCGTCCCACAAAGGCGATCAGTCGTGCTTCGGTGGGAATATCATATTCCTGGTATAATTGTTTGCGTGTCGTTTCATCGACAGTTGTGTCCGGGAGTACAATCCCGTTCCGTACTACCCTCAGCAGTGATTCAGGTACTCCCTGCTCCCGGTAAAAGTCGATGACCCCCTGCGAGTTCCCAACCAGGAGAGCGGTTTGTGGTAACAGACGGCGGTCGATGCTGTGCTGCCAGTTGCTCTTCCAGGAATCAACGCAGCGTTCTGAGACGATGACTTTGGGGACCTTCTGAGAAGCGGGCAGACGTTTGACAGCCATTCTGCCATACGAATTGGCTGCAAAGAGCCAGGTGTGCAGAATATCGGGTTGCTGCTGTTGAAGTGTTTTTTTCAAGGCGCGGTAAGCCAGCGGATCGAATTTGAACCGTTTTTTCAGGATGGTGACCGGGATATCATGCTGTTTGAGTACTTCAGCGTATGGGCCTCCCCTGGTCAACGCAATGACCTGAACATCAAACTCATCTCGGGGTAAAGAGGTCGCCAGCAGAGCGAGCTGCTTTTCGGCACCAGACTGATCCAGAGTCGGGATAAGAAGACTGACTTTAATCACGGTGAGGTGGTTCGCAATCGTAGATGAGAATTGTTTCCGAGTTCGCGCTTTGAATGGCGCCTATCGTATTTTATACTGAGCCTGGAGATCAATATCTGATCTGTGCCCTGCAGGTAGTCCGTATCATAGAATGTAAGCCCATGATCGTACAGTTTGGATCTGCCCGGATTGAGCTGGTTCTGGGAGATATTACCACACAACGGGTTGATGCCATCGTCAATGCCGCGAATGCCATGCTCGCCGGGGGCGGAGGTGTGGATGGTGCGATCCATAACGCAGCCGGTCCGGAAATCATGGCCGAACTCAAGCGACGTTATCCGGATGGATGCCCGACGGGCAGCGCCGTAGAAACGACTGCTGGAAACCTGAACGCGAAATATATCTTTCATGCGGTGGGGCCGATCTGGAGGGGCGGTGGAAATCAGGAGAGAGAGCTCCTGCAGTCCGCCTATCAGACCTGTCTTTCGCTGGGGGAAAAACTACAGTGTCGAAGTCTGGCCTTTCCTTCCATCAGCACAGGAGTTTATGGATATCCGGTTGATCTCGCCGCTGATGTCGCGCTGAAGACTGTTGCGACACGGCTGGAGTCTACCAATCAACTGGAAGTCGTCAAATTCGTCCTGTTCGATCAGGGGACATTCGGCGGTTATGCCCGAGTTTTAGAAACGATGCTTGTCTGAGACTTATGGTAGAACCCGTCATACAGGAATTTGCGGCCTCTGATAATTACCGGCTGAAAGGTCGTGTCTGGATCCCAGAAAAGGATTCAGTAAGGGGAACACTGGTTGTGTTACACGGAATTCAGAGCCATTCCGGTTGGTATGAAGCTTCCTGTCGACAGCTTTGTGAGGAAGGTTATCAGGTTTTCTTTTTTGACCGCCGGGGATCGGGGCTGAATCGGGAACAGCGTGGCGATGCGCCGCATTGGCAGCGTCTGGTGCAGGATGTGGTGCAGATCTTAACCTGGGTGCGTGCTGACAGAGCCTCGGGAGAGGCTACACCGCTAATTCTGCAGGCCATGAGTTGGGGGGCAAAACTGGCGGTAGTCGTGGCTTCTCTGCGACCGGATCTGATGGATGGAGTAGCGCTGCTCTACCCCGGGATCAAAGCACGCATCAGGCCGAACAGTTTACAGAAGCTGCAGTTGAAACTGGCCGAAAAACTGGGAGTGCGTCAGAAACGAGTCGAAATACCGCTTAATGATCCAGTTTTGTTTACAGGAGACCCCGGTTGGCAGAGTTTTATCCGCAACGATCCACTGGCGCTGCATGAGGTCACTGTCTCTTTCCTATTGGCAAACCGGGAACTGGACCGACTGGTGGATCGGTCTGCCGAGCAGATGACCTGTCCTGTATTCTGTCAACTGGCGGGAAATGATCAGATTATCGATCACCGGGCCACTGAAGCCTGGTTTCACCAGATCAGATCAGAACACAAGCGCCTGATTTCATATCCCTCCGCACGGCATACACTGGAATTTGAACCGCAGCGGGAGCAGATTGTGGCAGATTACGCAGACTGGCTGGCGGGATTCGCTGCTTCCGCCAAGATCTGAAATTTCCCTCTGAATCAGGGAAGACTTTTGATAATAAGTACCTAGAATAACAGTATGTCACTGACGGGGCTGTTTGTGTTTTCACTTTGTGAGATGATTTGATGAAGCAATCCTATTTAAGAATCCGGTCTGCATGTTTTTTACTGTTTATTTTCGTGGGAGGGCTGTGTTTGCAGGCGGCTGAGCCAGTTAAAAAAAATATAACTGAGAAGCAGTCAGAGCAGCCCGAAGCAAAAGGGGAAAAGCAGGATCAAAGTGATCTGGTCCCCCTTAATAAACAGAAAACGGTGCTGTTGGATCTGAAGCATAAAAAACTCTACCTGAAAACGCATGTCTGTCTGGTGGAAGGCGTGCTGGAGATGCTGTGCTGCAAGAAGCAGACGAAAGAACATGAGTCGATTCTTTCCATCGACTCGTCAGCAAAAGCGATCCACGCGGGACTGCTGGCAATGGGGGCCCAAGCGGGAACCCCGGTTAAGTTCACTCCGAAGTTTCAGCCGCCGACAGGCCAGAAGCTGGATCTTATCCTGGAGTGGAAAGATAAAGCGGGAAAAGTACATCGCGAACAGGCACAGAAATGGATTCGTTCCTCGACCTCCCGTTACTTTACGGCAAAGCTGGATCAACTGCCGCCCGGTGTGGTCATCGATAAGAAAACAGAACTGCGGTACGACGACAAGTATAAAGAGCTGATCTGGTTTGGTGAAATGACCAAAAAGGAACGGGATCAGTTCCTTGCGAAGTCTGACAACAAAACCTACCAGGCAGCGATTAAAAAATTCTACGAAAAGACCCGGCCCCGACTGATGGAAGCGGACTGGGTCTTTGCCGGCAGCGGCTTCTCGATCGATGAGATGACCGGAGAAAAGTATTATCACGCCGAAAGTGGGGATCTGATCTGCGTCGCTAACTTTCCAACCGCGATTATCGATGTCAGCATCGAAAGCTCTGCCTCCGGCGAAGGAAATCTGCTGTTCGAAGCGAACAAGGTCAAAATTCCCCCGCGGGGCACACCGGTGACGATTGAAATTTCGATTGCCAAAGAGAAGCCCTCAACAGAAAAATCAGTTGATTAAGGCAAACGCTTTCTTCATTGCTGTTGCCGTTGCGGCGACGGCCTGATCGGCTGGCATTTTCCGGAGTTCTGCGTTGAAAGGTTCTGCACGGACCGGGCCGTCATAGCGAATCTGGTTCAAGGCGTTCAGGAAGGAGGCCAGATCGATGACACCGGTTGCCATCGGCAGTTCACGTTTCTGGTCAATCTGTTGGTCAATTTCCAGTCCTTTCGGGGCATCGTTCAAATCGACGGCGACGATCTGGTCATTGGTGAGTGACAGAATATCGTCCTTTGTTTCGTGAGCCGTATACCAGTGCCAGCTGTCCAGAATCAGACCGACACCTTTGACATCGATTGCGGCGATTAACTCCTGTGCTTCCGGCATGGAGTGAATAAACGGGTACTTTTTACTCGACCAGAGTGTCTTGGGACCTACGTATTCCAGACCGAACCGCAGACCGTGATCGGCGAGGATCCGGGAAACCGCCTTTAAACGCTTCGCATGCCGTTTGAAGTTAGCGTTGTAGGTCAGCTCAGCGTGGGTGGGCATCAGCCAGGTTCCCGTGCGGGTGACGCCCGCCCGTTCCAGTGCGGTCGCATAAGCCGGCAGTGACTGCAGCCCCTGCTGGAATTTGGACTCTTCATTCCGAAAATCAACGGGCATCCCGGCAGCACTGAAGACCAGCTTTTTCTCTTTCATCTCTGCTTTTAATTCGTCCAACTGACTGTCAGAGAGTTTTCCCAGATATCCGGCTTCAGGAACAACTGCTTCGAAGCCGTACTGGGTTGCATAATCAATTGCCTGTTTCTGGTCTGCTTTCACACCAATGCGACCACAGGAGAGATCAAGATTCATTAAACGTCGCAGGGAATCTTTAGCGAGTGCGGCTGATGCCAGTTGGGTGAGAGTGCTTGTGAACAGAGTGGCAGTAGCTGATTGAAGAAATGAGCGCCGGGAAAATATCATATTGCTGCCCCTTTTGCAGACGATTGCAGGTGCTCCCTGCATCAGAGTGAATCGTGATTAATGACTGTAAGTTATTCTAATTGAGAGTCTTAGAAAAATAAAACCTGGTGAATGTATTTTTTACCATGAATCACATCCACCAGCACTTCTTGAAGGGAGCCTGGTTGTTGTGAATATGGGGTGTTCTGGTTGAGTGTGGCGGTTTAATCTGATCTGAACCCCTTGGTGGCTAAGAACGTAATGGATTCAAAGGGGGAGCAGAGTTTCGCTAATAATTTTCCGGGAAAAATGACGAATTTTTAGGTATAGCCACCCCCGAATTGATCATTGTCCACACTCAACAGTGAGGTTGTGTTGGACGCAGAGACTGTCAGGATCGGGAATACGCAGACTGCGTAATGTTCTCCGGTTTTGAAACAGGGCCGTTTTGTCGATGAACGCTCCGTTTTCAAATGGATGAGAGCACAACTTTTATGGGAACAAACATCCGTCAGACGCACAAAGGGACTATCGTGTGCTGGCCAGATCATATCACCACGACGGGCAAGCCCGAGCGACGTCTTTTCACGGATGAGTGGATCCTGGAACGCGGATTCAATTCAGACAAGACGGTGCCTTGCAGTTTCTTAATGAAAAGGAACGGTACCGCATGATGCGCATGCTTAAACAAAGGTCAAAACAACAACTCCCGAATATGCTGGCATCCGCCATTTTGTCTGCAGCAATTGGTGTGTTGTACTTCAGCTACGACCCTGCTCCGGCAGATGCCGACCCCAACGATATGGCGATTGCAGCTGCCAAGCCGATTCCGGTTCCGGTGATTGCCTACAAACCAACTGAGTTCTCTGAACCAAATCAGGAAATCAAGCAGGACGGGAAAACACAAGTGCCACAGCAGCCTGGTACTTTGACCGGGCGGATGGCCCTTCTGATGAACCAACTGTTGCTGGAGAAAGGATGTCGTCTGCTGGACACGGTTCCCGACTACACAGCGACCTTTTCCAAACAGGAATGCGTTGGTGGAGAGCTTTCGGATAATCAGGTGATCAACCTGAAATGCCGTCACAAACCTTTCAGTGTTTATATGAAATGGGTAGTAGGCGATAAAGGGCAGGAACTGTTATACGTAGATGGTGAAAACGATCAGAAAATGCTGGTGAAAATGGGCGGACTGAAAGGTCGCCTGGTCCCTACTCTGAAGCTGGATCCGCATGGTTCGCTCGCAATGCAGGAATCGCGATACCCGATTACCAAGGCCGGTATCAGAGCACTTGCCGAAGAGATCATTGGTTTCCGTAAGAAAGATCTCGAAGAGAATCTGAACACGGAATGTGTGATGCTCAGTAATCAGAAATTCGATGGAAAAGACTGTTTCTGTTTCATCGCGCACTTTGCCAACGCGAAAGAATCGCCGACTTATCGCAAATCCGTGATCTACATTGATCAGAAAACCTGTTTGCCTGTATTCGTACGCGGATTTGGCTGGCCACAGGATAAGCTGGCTTCTGCTTCACCCGAAGAACTGGATGAACTGACTCTGATCGAATCGTATTCGTTTACCGATATCAATCTGAAATCAGAACTGGCTACTGCTGATTTCAGTGAAGCCAACTCCGATTATCGTTTCCGCCGCTAAGCGGAAACGTTTCGAATAGATGTGTCGAGTATCATCGCCCGTCTTGAACTCCATTCAGAGTTTGAGATGGGCGATTGCTTCTTCCGGGGGCAAAATATAGCTGAGATAGAAGGGGCCGAATTCAGCATATTTGGCTGAGGCTTTATCGAACCGCATCGTATATACGATTTCCTTAATTGGCTCTGGTGCCCGGCCCCAGAGTGTGACCCCCCATTCCCAGTCATCAAAGCCGGTTGAGGCAGTAATCACCTGGACGACCCGACCGGCGAACTTCATTCCGCTCAGGCCATGTTCGGCCATCATACTGTAGCGATTGCTGAATTGCTCCATGTACCAGTTTGCCCCGGGCACACGTGATTTATTCATCGGGTAGAATGTACAGACCGGGAAGTCTGGAAATTCGGGATAAATCCGCTGCTGGTTCATCGCTGGCAGACGCCCTTCATAGGCTTTGAGCTTCGCCTGAAAGGCAGGACTCTCTGGATCAGTGCCTTCCTGCTTCAGTTTATCTGCGTACTGCTCAAGTGTGGGAACATACTCGGAGATCTCAGTGATCGACACAAAAGAATAGGTGGGAATGAGCGCGGGACCCACCCCACAGGATCGAATGGCTTGCTTAATGCCATCGATCTTGATCGGATCCGGATCCATGATCAGTACCTGCAAATCGGCTTTGTGACCGGAAACGACAGATGTCTGGATCCGTACGGGAGCATTCTCCCGGTCGGGATCCAGCAATGCTGCCAGTTCTTTGCGACCGGCGTCGCGGGTTGACTGATCAAGCTGGTTCAAAACTCCCTGGTCAACGCGATAATAGAGGTGCAGGCAGTGCCAGCCTTCGGTCATGTTGGCGGTCGGATCAGGAAGAGGTGCGGATGTATGTGGAGGACGGTTCACGTCGAAATACCTTGCTCATTTATGAAATATTCATCTGTCACACTAGGCTCGGCTGCAGGATATCGGTTTCACCGAAACCGGCAGGAGAGATCGATTATAACGGCGCGCACGCTCTGAGCAAACGCTGTGCGCGGCGAGAGATCGTATCTAACCTGAAATCGAGCGATTTACTTCTCGATTTGCAGTTGTTTTTCCTGCCAGCCCATCTGCTTGCCGACCTGAGTCGAGTATTTCCAGTCTTCCGGATTCACCTGTTTCAATTTGACCGGGGTGCGGCTGGCAGCCATTCCGAGTGCCTGTGGCAGGTCCATGAATCGGAGAATGTTCAAGAGTGCAGGTCCCTGTTGATGCGAAGAGGGCATGCCGATCAGTTCCAGCTCACTGATCCCTTTTTCAAAGAGAGAGGCATACAGGCAGAGAGCAGCTGCTTCTCCGCTGGCTTTGAGTGTGAGGTTAGCCGACCGGAATTCCGGTTGTGCCTGCAAGTGATGAATTGCCTGGCGAATATCCCAGATCTGCATGCCTTCCAGAGACTGGCCCAGCAGATAGAAACGGCGACGGATCTGTACCTGTTTACGTGGATCCTGATTCCATTGATCGAGGCCGACACCACGCGGTGTGAAATAGACCATGGCGGTCTGCTCCTGTTGAACACGCTGCAGCATTTCTTTAAAGATCGCGGAAGATTTGTCCGGAGCTTGTTTTGCTGCTTCAATTCCAGGGAACAGTGGTGCCAGAGCCGCCTGAAACTGATCCCACTCTCCCTGGTTCAATACGTTCAAGGTGACCTGAGAAGGTGCTTTGGCCTGGCTGGGGAGAACCACAAACAGTTTCAGGGGAACGTATTTTTGACTCTCAAACGAGATTGTCTGCAGGGTGAGTCCGTCACGCGTTGCCGTTTGTACTTTAACATTCGGCTCGACCTTTTTTGGCCAGGCCCGGAAGGTCTTTTTCAACAGCAGGTCTTTCCATTTTTCAGTCATCTGATGCCATTGGGCTGAATCCTGCGGAACCTGTGGTTTGGCAGTGGGCACAAACGATTCCTGAATTTTGGCATTCTTCTGATCGGTCGGCAGTTGCTCAAAGACGCGTAATTCCTCAGGAGTGTGAAATTTCGTCGCAGCCATTTCGATCAGGGAATCATCGCCTTTGAGGAAATGATTGAACCAGCGAAACGCATGAATTCGGAGTTCCTGGGTGTCTTTGTGCGGTCCTTCCGTAATCTGCAGCCCCAGATGTTCGGGGGCGCCATACAATTCATAAATATGCATCGCCTTGCGATAGACGTCGACCACACCATCCAGGGGAAAGATACTGTCTTTATCGGTATTGGAGATCAACAAGGGGCGCGGCGCGACCAGGGCAGCGACCTGGGCGTAATCCCACTGGTAAGTATTGACCATGAACATGCAGTCGCAGTGCCCTTCCACGGCACCGTCGATGACATGATTTTTGAGATTGGTAATACCGGCGACCGGAACTGCTGCTTTGATTCGTTCATCCAGAGCGGCGATCCACCAGCTGTAGGCTCCGCCACCGGAACGACCAGTGACTCCCAGTTTTTCGCCATCCACTTCCGGACGGGACTGCAGGTAATCCAGTGCCCGGATGCAGTTCCAGGCTTCCACACCAGCAGGAGTATAACCCCGGGAGAGCCACCACCACATCCCTTCCCGGTAAGTCCCATGATGCAGTCCTTCGATTTCTCCCAGTTGCAGAGTGTCGATCGTCAGGCAAACATAACCATTGCGGGCGAACCATTCGCCGTGGTGCTGGTAATGCACTTTATTTCCGTAACTGATGCCATTCTTTTTGACGCCTCCATGACCACAGACATACAAAATTGCAGGGAGCTTCCCTTCCTGTTTGATTGGGCGATACAGGTTGCCGGTGACGTAGAGACCGGGACGTGACTGAAAGGTGATGTTTTCGACGATGAAACCGTCGCTTTCAATTTTACCGGTGATTTGTGGATGAAGATCCGTTTTGGGGGGCAGTGGTGAAAGCCCCAGCATTTCGAACAACTGTTGCCGATACTGCTTCCGTTTCTGATCCCAGGTCTTAAGGTCTTTGATATTCGCCAGGCTGCGATTGGCAAGACGCAGTGTATGAAAGCGAAAATAGTCGCTCAGGTTTTTATCGGCAGCAGTCGGACCGAGAAATTTGCGGCGGTCCTGAACTTTGTCTGCAGCTGGAACGAGGGAGCTCTGCAGAATGAGTCCGATCAGCGTCAAGGCGAGGCAAATTGGCCTGAATGGTATGCGCGTCATTGTTAATCCTGTCGAAATTATGGGGCGGGAAAATGGTGGGAATCTGGATTCATTAATAATGCTAAATATTGTACCAGTCACGATCCCAGATGTCAGTCAAGTATGACTGACATCTGGGCAATCCGGAGTATTTTGATTTTCAATGAATAAAATTACCAGCTGATACTCACTTTCATGAAGAAACCGGGACTGCACTGCGAACCCCGGGCAGACAGTAAACGTCATCATGTTAGAGAGATTCTTCAGCGATCTGGTTTCTGAGCTGAAGAAGGAAGTCATGATTCTTCTGAGAACCGGATTGGCGGAATAAACTCACATGTCAAAACAAACGAAAAATTTACAGGCCGTACTCAGTCAGTGGCTCGAGCGGGATCTGACAAAAGAAGCTGTGACGGGGAAGCTGTCACCCGTGTTTCTGATGGATGAACTGGTCTGTGACGTCATTGATGTAATTAATGCTGGCCGATTTCCCATTTTGTATGGTGGAAGCGGAGTCGGAAAATCATCTGTGTTCCACAAACTGGTGGCGCTGTCTGTTTCCGGACAGGGACCAGAGGTATTAGAGGGAACACGGATACTGAAGCTGTCATTCCGGCGTGCCCTGGCCAGTCTGAAGAAAGAGCATCATCTGCGCGGTGAATTTCAGAAGCTTCTGGATCTGTTACTGGAGACGGATGAAAAGATCGTTCCGTTTTTCTCCGACATGGAAATCCTGAATGACAATTACCTGCAGCCACTGTTACAGTCCTATGCCTACCAGACGGATCGCCCGCTCCTGGCAGAAGGTGATCGAACCAGTGTGGAAGCAATGTTTGAGAGCTACCCCGATCTGGAAAGCCACTTTGTCGCTTTGAAAGTCGATGAACCGGACCTGTCAGCTGCCCGTCAGATTGTCAGTGACTGGTCCGAACACCAGCAGCAGACAGATTGCGTTCGCTTTACCGAGACGGCACAGGAAGAAGCGTTGCTTCTGTCGCATCGTTTTCTTTCCCGGTTGAATATGCCGCGCAAAGTGCTGGATCTGTTGAATCAGGTCAAAGTTGTGCGAAAGAAAGCCCGGAAGGTGAATGGACGGGATGTCATTCACCGTTTCCACCAGGTGCACAAGGTTCCGCTCTCTTTAATAGATCCGGAAGTGAAACTGGAACTGCAGCAGGTACGTGAGCACTTTGCCGCGAGCGTACTCGGGCAGGACCAGGCGGTCGATGCAGTCGTCCGTATGATCGGTACCATCAAGGCGGGGTTGAGTGATATCCGTCGGCCTTTAGGGGCGTTCCTGTTTGCAGGACCGACGGGGGTGGGCAAAACGCATATCGCACAGAAGTTATCTGAGTACCTCCTGGGACGACCGGACAGCATGGTGCGTCTGAATATGGCGGATTTCCAGACGGAAATTGCTGCCTTGACCCTCTTCGGCGATCCGGAAGCGTACGTGTTATCCAAACGCCAGGGAATTCTGACCCAGCGTCTGCAGGGACAGTCGTTTACAGTGCTGTTACTGGATGAATTTGAAAAGTGTGCCCCTCCGGTGCTGGACCGGTTCATGCAGTTGATTGATGAAGGCTGCTTTATTAATGGGACGGGGGAATCCATTTCCTGCCGTTCGACCGTGATCATCGCCACGACCAATGCCGGGGCGGAACTGTACCGGAAAAGTCTGATCGGATTTGCCGATGGCCTGTCGTCGGAACTGGAAATGGAACAGGGGATGCAACGGCGTCTGATGGATTATTTCCGTTTCGAATTTTTGAATCGCTTCGATGAAATCGTCTATTTTCATGCGTTGAATGCAAATCATATTCGGGCGATCGCCGCTTGTGAGTTGCGTCTGTTGCAGGATCGTATCGGATTGAAACGGCACCGGATCTCCATTCAGCCGGATCGTTCCATTCTGGACTGGTTGGCACTGAAAGGGTATGACCCCTACTTTGGTGCCCGCTTTTTACGACGGACGATCGAACGCTATGTCACTCCAGTGATTGCCGAGGTGATTAACTCTCAGTCGCTGGAAAAAGGGACGACGCTGGAACTCTCTTTCGAAGAGCGTCAGGTGGTTGTCCGTTTTGAACAGAAACAGTCTGATGATTCGAACCGGGAGCAGACTGCCACGTTTGCGGGAAAACCCGTGGCCGAAAAGTCTTTGCCTGGTCGCAAGAAGGAACGATCGACTACAGCGGTCTGAATCGAAAGACGCTGGCAGGTCATACATCTGTGTGACCTGCCAGTTTTTATGAATGTTAGACAAAGATCTCTTTGCGGTGAACTTTCGTGTGTGGTGAGAGTCCGTTGCGCTGGGCGTGCTCCAGGAGCTCTGCTCCCTGGCCCCGGTAGGCAAAGAAAGCTTCACCCGGGCTGACATACTGATTCCAGTATTTTTCAAAGACAGTGACCAATTCTTTATTGCGGGCCAGATCGGAGGGGACTGCATGGACCATCGCCAGCTGTTCTTTTCGTTTTCGGAAGTAGCGGCCTAACAGATCGGGCAGCAGACTGGAAATCCAGGTGTCTTCGATCTCATGTACAACTCGGGGAATGACATACCGGGCTCCCTGAAGCGGTCCAAAAACCTGGTAGACGGCTTCGAGGAAGCGATCGCAGTCGGTTTCCGGTGCCTGATCGAGAAACACGCGGATGTAATTTCCGGATCGTTTCCCTACCTGCAACTGTGATACGGAAGAGATCTGGCCGGTTTCCTGTAACGCTGCCAGAACCGCCTGGCTGACTGCTTTGGTAAGTGAATGAGACGACCAGGGTTGACGCATTCCGCTGAACGGCGGGAAGCCACCCCCTCCCCCTGCTCTGCCTCCGGTGTTGAGTTCAATCGTTCTCAATGGAAGCCCCTGATATGGTTCTCCAATTCGCCACAATGCACGTGAGTCGGAACGTTTCGAGGCACGCGTCAGCATGTCACTGTTGAGCAGTTGCACGGAGCCTTCCAGGCCTTCGGGCTTGATTTCGGTGAAAGCGGCATGCACGTGGCCGACGCCCTTTTCGATTAAGCCGTCATCGGTAACACCAAACAGCCGCTTGTGTTTTTTGATGAATCGTTCGTAGTCGTCCAGGCCTTTCGTAAATTCAGGAGCGATACAGACGATATCCCAGTTGTTGGCGACTTTGTCGGGGACATCCGGATCCAGTCGGAAAGAACGTCCACGCAGCTGATTTACCGTCATGGAAGTGGTCACTGTCGTGAGATCGATCAGCACATTAATCTTGTTGGCATCCCAACCTTCCCCCAGCAGTCCACGTGTTCCTACCAGACAGCATGTGAGCCCCTGCTGAAAGAGATCGGTAATCATCTCCACATAGACGCGGGGAGACCATTGAGAGCCACTGCCGTTCAGCACATGGAACCCATCGTAAGGCTGGAGGCTGAGCGTCACATCAATCTGACGATCTGCCAGCCATTGTTCTGCGGTTTTCTGTAATAATTCTCCAATGTCATCATCGACGAGCACACTGGAACCGGTCAACAGGACGGGGTTCAAGGTGTCGGTTTCCGGGTCTCGGACCAGTTCTTTAAACGCGGCAATCGCGCCTCCGGCTTCTTCGTCGAGCAGATGTTCCACTTCGGCGGAGGTTGCAGAGGTTTTTTCATAATCGGCAATGACGACAGCCCGGATCGAGTTCCCCAGATTGTGAATCTCAGCCCGCAGCACAGGAACCAGTGCCTGAATTTTACTCTGCGAGTAGGCGATGACGCGACCTACCGGCGAGGCACAGGGTTGAGAGCCGGTCTCTGTGATCTGGAGTCCCAGGAGTCGTAACTGTTCGACCACGCGTGACGCCAGTTCCTGGTCTATTGGGGAAGGAGAACGCCTCAGGCGATGGCGGATATAGCGATCCAGAACAGGCCCCCAGTAATTCAGACGGGGGATTTCTTCGTCAATGTCAGTGACTTCAAGCGGCGGTACATGGGAGGGAAGTTCGATATCTCGCTGTTGCAGAAACAGACGGGCGGCATCTGCGAGTGTCGGATCGCGACGCTCAAAGGTGGCCCAGTCATCTACCTTACCGGAAGGTAAATCCAGATTCTGTAATAGAGAATGTAACCAGATGGGAAGTGGCTCAGCACGTTCTGTTTCGGAGGTTGAAGTATCCTGCGGCTCTGCTTCACTCGAATGTGGAAGAACCTCTTTCTCACTGCAGAGGTTTTCCATGATCTGTTGCAGTTGATCGTCGGTATTGGCGATATAGGTGAGTTCGTCCGTGGTGGGGCGCACAAAATAGGCCAGGTCCTGATAGGGAGCCAGATAACCATCTTTGACCACAGCGGGAATCGGAACCTCGTAATCGATCGGCCCGAAAAAGTCGTGGTAGCGGTCGATGTCTTCCTGTAGTTTTCCTTTTTCATCCGGAGGCGTGGCGGTCAGGCCAATGATCACCGGTTGTTCCAGAAAGTCATGCGCATCTGCGAGCACGCGCCCCCAGTGTCCCATCAGATGATGGCATTCATCAAAGATGATTAGACCGACTCCCCTGCTCTTGAGCTGTGTGAGCGTCTGTTGGGAAGAAGCATGGAGCATGTCGAGCGCGTTTCCGTTCAAGACCAACTGGTCGCGCACCGTTTTACGATAGGTCCGTATCCGTTTCTCATAGTATTCCGGATTGTGCTGTTTCAGGTCAGCGATCCAGGTGAATGCTTCCAGCGGATCCTGAGCCTGCTCCCGGGCAATCAACAGATCGATCCAGTATTCGAGAGCGGCTTCTTCCACGTCTGAATCTCCCCGACGGGGGAGTGTAACCGACTGGTAGGTCAGCGATGTCAGTAACGCGTCCTGGTCAGAGTCAGAGGTAACAAGCTGATGGGAACAGGCAGAGGACTGGAACAGATCTGTCCGGGCGGTCCACTGGGACTGAATCGCTGAGTTGGGAGACAGGACCAGCGCAGGTTGCCTGACATGTTCCGCCCAGAGGAACAGCCCCAGAACCGTTTTGCCGGACCCGGGAGGGGCTACGATGTGGAGCCGCTTTTTACCAGCATTCAACTGCTGTTGAATCACGGCAATTGCTTCAGCCTGTGAAGGACGAAGCGTACCCTGGAAACGGACTTCAGGAAAGTCGGTTGTCACGATGCAGTTTCAGTCCGATAACCTTCGGGGTGCGTACGGAACCAGTCCCAGGCGGTCTGGATAATCTCTTCCAGGGATGTGTATTTAGGGGACCATCCCAGTTCTTCAGAAATGCGTTTATTGGAGGCAGAGAGCACGGGGGGATCGCCAGGACGCCGCGGTTTAAATTCAACGGGAATCTCATGACCTGTGACCCGTTCCGAAGTTTTGACCACGTCCAGTACCGAAAAGCCCTGGCCGAGTCCAATGTTATAATAGCGACTAGATTGCGGATTTAAGGCGTTGAGGGCCAGCAGGTGTGCCGAGCAGATGTCTTCTACATGCACGTAATCACGGATGCAGGTGCCGTCATCTGTGGGGTAATCGTTCCCCAGGACCGTCATATGAGACTGCTGTCCCAGTGCCGTTCGCAGACAGTTGGGGATCAGATGCGTTTCCGGGTCGTGATCTTCTCCCAGCGCACCATCGTGCGAACAACCTGCGACATTAAAATAACGCAAGCCAATAAAACCGAAATTAGGATAGCTGTGGGAGCAGTCATTCAGAATCTGTTCGATAAACAGCTTTGACCAGCCATAAGGATTGATAGGAGACTGGGGGCTTTCTTCCGTTACGGGGATCTGGTCCGGAATGCCATAGGTGGCACAGGAAGAACTGAAGACAATCTGGCTGACGCGCGAATTACGCATGGCCCGTAACAGCGAAACCGTGCCGGCGGTGTTATTCATGTAGTAAGGGAGCGGTTCTGTTACCGATTCTCCGACATAGGCCAGCGCGGCAAAGTGAATGACTTTCTCGATCCGCTGCGACTTCATGACTTCGGTCAGACGTTCTGTTTCGAGCAGATCGATTTGAAAGAAGGATGCTTCCGCCGGAACCGCTTCGCGGTGTCCGCGATAGAGATTGTCAATCACACAAACTTTCTGTCCGGCCTCAATCAACTGCCGGACACAATGTGAGCCGATGTAGCCGGCCCCGCCGGTTACGAGAATAGTCATGGTATCCTACCCTGAAAATAAAGATAAATCGACTTTGATTGGAGTTTTACTCTGTCTGTAAAACACGGTACGATACAGACAGGTTCCTGGAGCCTGTCCTCTACTGTTCGTCTTTTGTAGTGATACCTTAACTTTTCTAAACAGATTAGTAAATCAGATGTCGCAAAATACTCCGAATTCAGACGCGCCTCAACCGGAAACGATTCCTCTACAGAAGGAACCAGAGACTCCCCCGCCTGATCCACAGGCTGTCCCGCCAGCGACAGTTGCAGCGAAAAAACAGGAGCAGGGAAAACAGCCTCCGGTCAGTCAGCGACTGACATCTCTGGATGCCTACCGGGGGTTTGTGATGCTGGCGATGGCCTCTGGCGGACTGTACATTGCCAATGCGTTGCGGAATTCTCCCGAGATTCTGGAACAGTATAACGGCACGCAGTGGGAATCTTCCTGGAAGTATCTCTGGCAGACGCTGTCCTATCAGTTGAGTCATGTCGAATGGACGGGAGCTGGTTTCTGGGATCTGATTCAGCCTTCCTTTATGTTTATGGTCGGCGTCTCAATGCCTTTTTCCGTTCGCAAACGCAAACAGAAGGGCGATTCCACGCTTCGGATCTGGGGGCATGCGATCTTTCGGGCCGTATTGCTCGTGGCATTGGGAGTGTTTCTCTCATCACGATCTGGTCCGCATACGAATTTCACATTTGCGAATGTGTTGTGCCAGATCGGTCTGGGCTATCTGGTCGTCTTCTTTTACGTCAACCGGTCATTTGTGACCCAGCTGATCGGCGTAGTGACGATTTTAGGGGGCTACTGGTTCTTTTTCTATCAGTACATGCCCGCTGAAGAAGAGCTGACGGCGGTCAAAAAATATCTCACGGAAGTCAAACACAAAGACGAAGCGGAATGGTCACAGTTTTCCGGCTTTGGTGAGCCTTGGAATAAACATACGAATGCTGCTGCTGCGGTGGACCGTCAGTTTCTGAATCAATTCCCCCGCTACGAAGAACCGTATGAAGGACAGAAGTTCTGGGTGAATGGCGGTGGTTATCAGACACTCAATTTCATCCCCTCCATTGCCACCATGCTGTTCGGTCTAATGGCGGGGCAGCTGCTGATGTCCAATCGCCTGGAGAAGATGAAAGTCAAATGGCTGTTGCAGGCGGGGTTGATCTGTTTTGTGGTCTCGATGCTGCTCGATACATCGATCTGGCCGGTCAACATTGAGCAGTGGGAATGGCACCTGGTGCCGATTGTGAAGCGGATCTGGTCTCCCGGCTGGGCGATCTTCAGTGCGGGCTGGGCGTTCTGGTTCCTGGCGGTTTTCTATTGGATCATTGACGTCAAAGGGTATAAAAAGTGGGCCTTCCCGTTTGTGGTCGTCGGCATGAATTCGATCGCCATGTACTGCATGGCACAGCTGATTCGTCCCTGGGTTCAAAAGTCGCTCCAGATGCACCTGACGACGGTAGACGAGATGACGGGCTGGTCGGTTGCCGGCTCGTTGTTCAGTTCAGACTGTCCTTACGCACCGATCGCAGTATCGGCGACCGTTCTGTTTGTACTGTGGCTGATCTGTCTCTGGATGTACCTGCAGAAGATCTTTATCAAGATTTGACCTGATTTGCGTGAAAATCGGTTCGATTTGCTTGCACGCCTCGGACAATCGCTATAGAACACGGTCACATTTGTGATACGTCATACCGATTCTTTCGATAGAGAAACAAACGACCATGAGCGAAGCCGATTCCCCCCGCAGCCTGCTGGAAACGTTCGAAAACCCCTATCCCAACCGTGACTATGTCATGGAGACCGTCTGTCCCGAATTTACCTCGGTCTGCCCGAAAACCGGCCAACCCGATTTCGGTACACTGGTTATCACCTACATTCCGGATCAGGTCTGTTTCGAACTCAAATCGCTCAAGCTCTATCTGCAGAGCTATCGCAACGTGGGTGCCTTTTATGAAGACGTAACCAACCGCATCCTGGACGATCTGGTTGCGGTTACCGATCCCCGCTGGCTGGAACTGCGGGCGGAATTTACTCCACGGGGCGGCATCAGCAGTACGATTACCGTGTCGCACCATAAAGCGGGCGACGAAGAGTAAGCTTCAGCGTTTAAGCTGCGAGAGCACCGGGTGATTGCTGCGGAGGTGGAATTCGAGTTCTTCCCGGGCCTTCGCCCAGTCTTTCTTAAGCAACGCGGTTAAGATCCGCTGGTGCTGCTGGATCTCCTGAATTGCGGCAGCGCGGTCGTTTGATTCCCAGAGAAACAGCAGATCGAAATAACGGCCGTGCCGATCAAAAAAGCTGATGATGTAATAATTGTCTGAATGTTTAATCAGATATTCGTGCAGGCTGTTGTCGATCTGCAGCGGCTCGTCATCGGTTGTGGGCACCTGATTCCCATCCAGTATTTTCTGCAGCACCTGTCGATCCAGGCTCTCTTTCGCCAGATCCAGCGCTTTGAGTTCGAGCACCACGCGGACTTCAATGAAAGCATCCAGGTCGTGCTGATTGAATGATCTCAGTTTCCAGCCTCGGCGGGGAACATGCTCCAGCACTCCATCTCCAGCCAGGCGGTTGAAGATATTTCGCAGGCTGGTGCGGCTGATGTCATATTTTTTCGCGGAAGCCATTTCCCGCAGGAAGACCGATTCTCCATTGAGACTCATAGTGAGCAGGTCATCGGTGATCCGCTTGAAATGATCTTCAGGCGGAGCGGGCTGAGGGGTTTGCGCTGCTGTCTGAGCATCGTCCATTTTGTCCAGATTGACACAAAGACGCCGGTTTTTTTCGCGATAGAGGTATCCTTCTTCGATCAGCTCATTAATAGCATGATAAATGGGGGTGACGCTCACCTGATAATGGTCAGACAGCGCCGCCAGCGTCAGCGATTCAGGGGGCAATTCATCCCGCGACAGCCTGGCGATCAGGTCGGCTTTGATATATTTGGTGAGAGTTAAAATCTGCATCGGCGCTCCTCTAGTGGATCTAGTGAGCTGATCATATATGCCATTGGCAGCAATGTAAATGTAAAAGCTCAGTTGGATAGAGCAATGCTTTCCTAAAGCATAGGTCTCTGAAGAAAAAACTTGTGTTCATGTGACTAGCGGTTACAATGGAGAGCACAATTCATTTCTTTGATTTGAAAGGGAGTGTCGCCATGAAAACAACCTCTCCCCCCATCAGCCCGGCTCTGATGAGCCGCTTTAAGTTTCTGGTCTGGATGGGACTGCTCATTTCTCTGGTCGATCTGGCCTGTATGCTGGCTTTGGGAGATCGCTTTCCTCCCCATGTGGCAGGAATTGTGCTGATGCCCGCGCTGGTGTTCATGCTGGGCGCCTTCCATGTGCTTTACAAAGCACTGCCGCCTAAAGAGCGACGCTGGCGAATCGAGGATGGGAACTGAGCCAGTTCGCGCATCAATCCGGTTGCTGGAATCAGCGATTAATGCAGGTGAGATGTCTTTGCGCAGGGTTACAGCCTGTAATGTGGAAAGTCTCTACTTGCGTGGACCAATTACTGCAATGAACCAGTTGGAGTGTTCCCGATACTGCAGGCCGGTTGACTCAAGCTGTGCTGAGCTTGTTATTCATTGTTGTTTTTGGGGACAGAGAAAGTACGTCCGATTTACCCCTGATGTGAGACTCTGTTGCGGGTTCAGTTGAGGAGAGATTAGATTGCAGAAAGTGAGTCTGGTGACAAAATCTAAGCGTGCCGCTGTTACGAAAGTGGAATTCCTGGTGATTATTTTTATCATCATTATTTTGATCGCCCTGCTTTACCCTGCAATACAGCCTCCTAATTCAGATGGCCCACTCGGAAAACTGATTCCAGTGACGGCACCAGACGAAAAAAATCGGGTTACTCACACATCTGGGATCTCTTTTATTCCTCCACCTGACTGGGTTCAGATCAGGGATCTGGGGCCTGATAATCCCTGGCTGCGCATCACACCTCGTGGTAGCAGAAAGGGGCGTGATCGCGCGGTTCTTATGATTGGTAGAGTAGGTGATTATAATCAAGAAGACAGACTGCCCGATCAGACTGAACTGAAACAATTTAAGCAGTTCCAGTTTCAAGGGTATCCCGCATATGAAAGGGTGATCCACGTAAGAGAGCCGGCTTTTGATAATGCAGATGTTACTCTTTACGATCAGTATCATGATCGGGATGGCGAATGGTGGCATGTCAGCTATTCGGTAGTCGAAGACTTAGATGAATTACCGGAGATGATGCGCGAGTACATAAATGCGATTCGTTTTCCACCGAAAGTGGATCAAGTGAAAGAGTTGTCAAACAATCCTGAAACAAAAGAGGAATGATCAGTCACTCAATTCAACTCTCCAGCGAAAGCCCTTTTTATGAAGAGATCAAAACGAAGCGGTTTCACGTTGAAAGAATTGCTGGTGATCGTGTTGATCAACGTGATTCTGATTGCGCTTCTTTATCCTGCCGTTCAGCAGGCCCGTGATCCCAATGGCCCGCCCGGGAAGATGATTCCCGACATACTACCTGACGAGAAGAACCGATTTTCGTATCCGGCACGACCATCCATTATTTTACCACCCAACTGGGAAATCAGGCATGGTAAGGAAGAACCGGAGTTTCATTCGTTACTTATCTGGCCGCGTTGCGGGATGAGGCGTCGTCCCTCTTCTCTCTCAATCTGGATCAATTCGCCACCACCTGAAAATGAAGACCTCTCAAAATTTAAACGCGTCAAATTTCAGGGATTTCCTGCGTATGAGAGAATGGTCATCAGTCGGAAAGATTCCTTCGATGATCCCGCACGATCTGACTATGATCTCTACATCAATCGAGATGGCGAATGGTGGCATATCAGTTTTCTGGTTTCAGATGAAATGACCGCATTACCTGCGATGATGCGTAAGTACATCAATTCGATTTGTTTTCCGCCAGAAGTGGCTGTGGGAGCAGAACAATCCCCGGAGTCAGAGTAGTAATAAAGAACCTGATCCCCTGCGCTGGTGTCCTCTAAAAAGAATGCTTACGGTCTCTTCAGAAATACTTCATACCCAAGCCAGTTAATGTCATGCAGGAATATCGCAATGCCAGCCAGCAGTTGACAATCGACTTTTACGACATCGATTCTCGCCGTTATACCGCGATCACAAAATCCGTGGTCAGACAATTTCAACTGGAACCGGCGGGTGAACTGATCATTGGTCTGGATGAAATGTTCCAGGAATTTCAGAAGGAGGACCTGCGTGTCGGCCTGGAATGGGATATCTGGTCGGGGTATATCGTGCTAGCGAAAACGGAGTCCGCGGAAGATCTGGTAAGGGAAATCGGTGCTTTCCTTCAATCCAGGTTTACCCGGGCAGAATCAATGCTGAGAATGACGAAACAATTTCTACTTTATGCTGTTACATGGATAGCTGTTTCAATAGTGATGTTACTCTTTGGAGCAGTGATCTTCCTGTTGGCGAAGTTGCCGGAACCATTGACTACTGCTTTCTGGTATCTCTCCCTGTTTGTGTTATTGTTCCTGGCAATGGGAGTCATTGGCACATTATTAAAATTATCATTGAATCAACGGAGCGCAGATAATGCTTTGCATCAGCAGGGCGGCCGACGTCCTCTCAATGAAATTGTATCAGAGTTAAATGGCAGAGAATATTCGCTGGTCAGCCTCTGGGATGAACGGACAGGTTTACGAAAAGTTCCTGAAATCTGGATCTTTCCTCAGGACGTGGGAGAACAGTGGGAGCTGAAATCTTCGATTTGGAATGGGACTCATGCGAACGACGAATCAGTGAAACGCACGATTGCTCTGTTTCGAGAGACCTGGATTGATCGAACAGCTTGGATTCTGAAGCCTGACGAAGAAACATCCGAAACTTTAATTCCTGGGTCAGAAGAGATGAAGTCGCTCGACTTAATCGAAGAACGGATCGGATATCCTGCCATTCGGAAGCTGGATTATGGAAGCGTTAATTGGAGTATAAGCGAAGAGCAGGATGAAGACGATGAAAATCGTGATGTCTAAGGAGATGAGGCTGTAGCGCTAAACCAGGATCTCATCAATCACCGTCCCATGCACATCAGTCAAACGGTAATCACGGCCCTGGTGTTTAAAGATCAGACGTTCGTGATTCAGACCGAGACAGTGCAGGAGTGTGGCGTTTAGATCATGCACGTGGACCGGATTTTCGGCAATGTTGTAGCAGAAGTCATCAGTCGCGCCGTAGGAAATGCCTGGCTTGATCCCGCCGCCGGCCAGCCACATTGTGAAGCAGCGGCCGTGATGATCTCTGCCGTAATCGGTGCTCGTGAGAGTGCCCTGGCTGTAAATCGTGCGACCGAATTCGCCGCCCCAGATGATCAGCGTGTCATCCAATAATCCACGCTGTTTGAGATCGGTGAGCAGACCCGCGGTCGGCTGGTCGATGTCGCCGCACTGCAGGCGCAGATCGCTGGGCAGATTGTAATGCTGGTCCCAGCCCCGGTGATAGAGTTGGATGAACCGCACGCCCTGCTCTGCCATCCGTCGTGCCAGCAGACAGTTGGCAGCGTAGGTGCCCGGTTTACGGGAAGCATCGCCATAGAGTCGGAATGTCTGCTCGCTTTCATTCGAGAAGTCGGTCAGCTCAGGGACGGAGGTCTGCATTCTGTAAGCCATCTCATACTGCGCAATGCGGGTCTGGATTTCCGGATCACGGTAGGCTTCGAACTGCCTTTGATTCAGTTGCGCCAGGCTGTCCAGCATGCTCCGTCGGCTCTCGCCTTTGAGGCCGGGAGGATTGGAGAGATAGAGTACCGGGTCGCCGTTTTTTCGGAAGTTGACTCCCTGGTGGCTGGAAGGGAGAAAGCCGGTTCCCCAGAGTCGGGCATACAGTGGATCGGCAGGGCGGGAAGCGCTGCCGTCGGAGATCAGCACCACAAACGCAGGCAGGTTCTGGTTCTCACTGCCTAAACCGTAGCTGGACCAGGCGCCAAAGCTGGGGCGACCCGGCTGCTGATGGCCGGTCTGCATCAGCGTGACGGCCGGATCGTGGTTGATGGCTTCGGTGTGCATCGATTTAATCACACAGACGTCGTCAATCACATTTGCCAGGTGAGGCAGTGCATCGCTGACCCAGGTACCGCTCTCTCCCTGTTGTCGGAAGCGGAACTGGTTGGGTGCTGCGATCGGAAACGATTTCTGATTGGCGGTCATGCCGGTTAAGCGTTGATCACCGCGGACTGAAGCAGGGAGCGGACTGGCGTTCAGATCCTTGAGACGGGGCTTATAGTCGAACAGTTCCATCTGGGAGGGGCCGCCATGCATGAACAGGTAGATCACGCGTTTCGCTTTCCCGGGAAAGTGAGCAGGATGAATGGCATCGGGGGTATTCGCAAACAGACCTGGATTGAGCAGCGAACCCAGGGCCGCTGCACCGATCCCCGTGGCATTGCGACGGAAAAACTGTCGGCGGGTAACATCCTGTTGAAGTTGGTTGAAATCGATCTGCATCAGGGGACCTGTTGGGTTATTGTTTGGTCACGGTCTCATCCATGTTGAGAATCGTACTGGCGAGCATCGTCCAGGCCGCCAGTTCCGTAGGGGAGATAGTTGTATCCACGGGCGCTTCACCGACCTGGATCAGTTCATTAGCAGCCCGTTGATCACTCTGATAGATACGACGCTGTTGCTGTAGCAGACGAGTCAGGATCTCCAGTTCGGTCTTGTCAGGCAGGCGACTGGTGGCGGAGCGGAACAGAAAGGCGATACGTTCCGGTTCGCTCCCAGCCTGTTTGAAGGAACGTGTTGCTAGACCCCGGGCCGCTTCGAGGTAAGTCGGATCATTCATCAGTACCAGTGCCTGGAGCGGTGTATTCGTGCGGGGACGTCGTACGGTGCAGGTCTCTCGCGTTGGGGCATCGAAAGCCATCAGCCCGGGGGGCGGGCTCTGCCGCTTCCAGTAGGTGTAGAGGCTGCGACGATACAGCCCGTCGCCCCTGTCCTGCTGGTAGCTGACATTGCCGTCATAGGAGACCGCTTCCCAGAGGCCGGCGGGTTGATACGGTTTGACACTCGGTCCCCCCTGCTTCGCCACCAGCAGACCGCTGATTCGCAGTGCGTTGTCACGGACTGTTTCAGCGTCGAGACGGAAGCGGGGACCCCGCGACAACAGGCGGTTTTCCGGATCGCGTGCATACAATTCACTGTTTCCGCGAGAGGACTGCTGGTAAGTCGCCGAGAGTGCAATGAGTTTGATCAGGTGCTTTACATCCCAGCCACTTTCGCGAAATTCGACCGCGAGCCAGTCCAGCAGTTCGGGGTGGCTGGGCCATTCCCCCTGTGAGCCGAAGTCTTCCACCGTTTTGACCAGTCCGACTCCAAACATCTGCTGCCAGAGCCGGTTCACATAGACGCGGGCCGTGAGCGGATGTTCGGGGCTGGTGATCCAGCGCGCCAGACCGAGGCGATTGGTTGGGAATTCAGAGTTGAACCCGGGCAAGGCGGCGGGAACCTGGGCGGTCACTTTATCGCCCGGATGGTTGTAGACGCCCCGCTCAAGGATGAAGGTCTCCCGCGGCTGTTTATTTTCCTGCATGACCATCGTGGTGGGGATCTGCTTTCGGAGATTAGTAAGTTCGTCGCGTTTTTTCTGTAGTGCTGATTCCGTCTGGCGAAAAGTCTCAGGAGCAGCCGTGTTGAGAAAATAGGTTCGCAGGGCCTGCTGTTCTTGTTTAGTGCGTTTCGCTGTTGGAATTGTGAGCGTGGCGGCCAGAAATTGAGAATCTGCGAGTTGCCGGGCTTCCTCAGCGGACAATGTCCGAGCATAGAACCGCAGGTCATCAATGGCTCCCTTGTAAAAGGCGCTGGTCGAACGACGGCCGATACGGAATGGTTCAGTGGTGGTAATGCTGCCGGTGAGGCTGTCGTAGGGAGCGGAGGTGGTTTGCAACGCACCATTCAGATAAACGCGAACGCCGGCTGCAGTGGAAGACCCATCATAGGTAACCAGCAGATGTTGCCAGCGGCCGGTACTGATGCTGTTGTCGGTGACCACCTGGATCGCGTTACTGTTCCAGGCGTGGATCAGGTGGACACAGAGTTTGCCCTTCCGGAGCATGAGATCGAATCCCCGCAGTTGCTGGCGGTCATCGTTCTGGGACAGCAGACAGACAGGCCCCCCCGATGCCGGTTTGATCCAGGCGGCGATTGAAAACGAAGTGTGCCGGTTCAGAGGGAGTTGTGAGTTGCTTTCCAAAAGTGCGGTACCGTCAAAGTCGGCCCCCTGCCCCAGAAAGCCGGGGACAAAATCTACATTGCCGATGGCATTAAGTGTCTGATTCTGGCTCGGGTCATCCAGCGGGGCATACAGGATCAACCCCTCAGTGGAAGGAGGCTGTAGCATGGGGCGAATTTCCTGCTCCCAATCCGTCTGCAGCCGGCCGAGTTCTGTTTCGTTCTGTTGATGTTGCTGTTCCAGGATTGCCAGCTGGTCCTGCAGCGATTTCTCTTTCGCACGATATTCATCAGAAGGGATCTGCAGGACCGGTTGTGCGTTGCCTGCGGTACGGGTATTGCCGGTTTCGGGGGTGTTATTGAAGAAGGCGAAGAGCTGGTAGAACTCTTTTTGCGAGATGGGATCGTATTTGTGATCGTGGCACCGCGCGCAGCCCATGGTGAGGCCCATCCAGACGGTGGATGTGGTATCGAGTCGATCGACGATGTATTCCACGCGGTACTCTTCATCGATGATACCGGTTTCGCGTGTGGTCATGTGGTTGCGATGGAAGCCGGTGGCGATCAACTGGTCCTGTGTGGGATCGGGAAGCAGATCGCCGGCCAGTTGCTCGATGGTAAACTGATCGAAAGGCTGATTCCGGTTGAAGGAGTCGATCACCCAGTCCCGCCAGTGCCACATCTCCCATTCTTCGTCGGTGAAATAACCACTGGTGTCGGCATAGCGGGCCGCGTCGAGCCAGTAGCGGGCCCGGTGCTCGCCGTAATGGGGTGAACTGAGCAGGCGGTCGATCAGTTTTTCCAGGGCTCGCGGAGATTCGTCCTTGAGAAATGCATCCAACTCTTCCAACGTGGGAGGCAGACCGGTCAGGTCGAGAGACAATCGCCGACAGAGCGTGGCTTTGTCAGCTTGAGGCGATGGTTTGAGCCCTTCCCGATCCAGACGGTTCAGGACGAACCGGTCGATGGGATTCTGGCACCAGTTCTGATTCTGGACTGCAGGGAGTTTTGGATGCCGAGGCGGGATGAAGGACCAGTGTTGCTGATAGACAGCTCCTGCTTTGATCCAGCGTTTGAGTAAATCAATTTCCTGTTGCGTCAGTTCCTTACCGGAATCGACGGGTGGCATTTTGAGTGAGTCATCAGAGGTCAACAGCCGCTGGAGCAGTTCACTCTGGTCGGGATGCTGGCGATCGATGATCTGGTAGCCATCCCGGGGCTGGAACACATTTTCCGAATCATCAAGACGGAGATCGGCTTCGCGGGTGGAGGCGTCCGGACCATGACAGTGCAGACACTTTTCGGAAAGGATCGGCCGGATGTCGCGGTTGAACTGAATTTGCCTTGGTCCACTCTCTTGCGCTCCGGGAAGTTGTGGTGCACCCCAGAGAGAGAGGGTCAGTAGCAATAAAACTATCCGTAATGAATCTCGCATGGACGAATCTGAGACAATACAGGGATAATGCTGGTGCGGACAATATATAAACTAACTTAAATATTAGCAGGCCCCACCAGGGATGTCACTTGCAGAGTCGAAGAATTCAGGATCTTAAGCCGGTGATTGTTTGAGAAAACGCCTGGTCTTTCGTGGATTTATCAGTTCTCCAGCAGTGGTTGTGGCAGACCTGACAGATTCACCAGCCCACTCCAGTCGTCGTATTCCAGTGCGAGACAGCTGTGCCAGAACTCACGATCAAAGTCGACAATACTGGCTTTGCGAACCGTTCCCATGGAGGTCAGACGATGGATCAGAGAGTGGCCCAGGCTGTATCCGTCCGTGACCACAGAGCGCCAGCGGTTTGCGGTCTGTTCTGCCGGATGTTCATTCAGCCAGGTCACGCAGGCAGATTCGATTCGCGATTGCCAGTCATCAGTGACACGACGCACCCGGGAGACAGACACTAAATCGGAAAATTGTTTCTCGATCAGTTCTGATGGAGTTAGCTGACCAGATTTAAAGAGAATGCCAATGTCCAGGTTGTCAGGTGATTCCAGTGAGAGATCCAGTTCCAGCGACCGGGCGACAATGAGGGCTCCTGCCTTGAGGACATCCATGTCAAACGGCGTGCATTCCAGACCAAGACAACCATCGAGGTAGCTGAAACCCCACGTAAATCCGACGAGTTTCTCGGCACGATCAGGTACTGGAATTTCTACATAGATTGTGCGGTCCAAAAGCTGATATTCACCACGGTAGATGATCTCAGGTGCTCCCAGAGATTTCAGTCGGTCAATATTTGCCTGAACGTGCTGCCTCCCTCGTTCGAAGTCGATCACGGCTGTAGGCAGACTGCGTTCGATCAGCTTCACAACTTCCTGCACATCGAGTGAGGGGGTGCCTTCCACGGGGAAATAAAATTCCGCAGAGAGTTGAAAATCAGGATCCGGCATGGTCTTTCCCAATCAGAGGATAACTGGTAAGGACGCCGATGGGGAGTTCCGTCATTCCATTGCGTATCCGTTTCTGCTGATTCAACTGTTCGATGGCCCGTTCCAGTTGTTGCAGGTCGGTGGCGATGATCCGTCCTCCGCCCGGTTGAATGAGGATCAGGTAACCGGGCGTTGACGGATTGGGTTTCCAGGTTCCGATTTCCAGCCACAAAGCACAGACCGGGTTTCGCTCTGTTTGCAGGTTAGCCAGGGGATTATTGAGCGATTTCGTCAGTCGGTTCGCAGCCGCTTTGATTTCAGGGGAACTGTCTGGGGGGAGGGCGACGGGCCAGGGCCAGGCAGTGTAGTCCGGTTCGGAACTCTCCAACTGTCGAGTATGAGGGAGTGCTTCTGTTTCGCTGGCGGTGAGACAGAGGAGACTACCGAGAATAATGCCGAAAATAAGGAGACGATTCATGTTTCTGCCCGATTCTGTGAAGCCAATGAAATCTGAGAAGAACCTGTCTGGTGACATTGTAGTCTATTGGGATGAGAAAATGTGGCATTTCCTTCCGCCGGACGGTTTAAAATATTGATATCCATAAGCTGTTCCAGAATGAATAGAAAGTGAAGCTGATGCAATCAGAGTCCCTTGCGTGGCCCATCGACTCGATCTGTCTGAATCGAGATGTAAATACTTATTCTGATCTGGCTCGTATCGTTTATCGCCGGACCTGTCGTACGGATTTCAGCGAGCCTGGGTTTTGTCTGATTACGCTGGGATCGAAGATCGATTCAAATGAGTTGCGCAAGACGATGGTCAGTCTCAAACAGGAACTGGCAGCCATCCATGAACGGACACGCGGAATGACATTACAGTATCTCTCGCTGGGACGCTTTGATCAGCAGAATTCGACAAAGCCGCACCGGGACAATGGTCCGGTAGAGTGTTTTCTGATGCTGGGGTATGAGCCGACCGAAGTGCAAAGTGCACTTGCTATTTCTGATTACTCCCGCTGTGCTTCAGATCGAGGACTGACGCCCACCGAATTTTTAGCGGAGTACAACCCCATGTTTCAATCGGGATCTGAAATTCTGCGCCCATACACGACTCAGGTTCCCTGCTTTTCCAACTTCGATTACCAGATTGTCTGTATCAACAATTCATGCGCTCCCTGTTCCGAAGCACAACCAGCCTGGCAGGGAGTTCTGCACACGGCGACGATACTCACTCCAAATGCCAGACAATGTCGCGTGATCAATTCGACGTTGATCACCTCAGTTGCTCCAGGGACACCGAATGTGATTTCAGAAGAGCAAGAGAACCAGTTTGTGGAGACCACGCTCGTCCGACGAAGGGACTATGAGAGCCGGCAGCAGGCGGACGATTTTTGAACTCGTAGCGTAGAGCTGAATTGAGTTTGCTAACAGCCTTGGAAAGTTCTATTCTCCTGTTTAAGGATATTGTGTTAAACTTGAGTGCTGAATTTAGTGAAGAAAGATGAGTTAAGACACATATGATTGATGGTATGTGCGATCTATATTCACAATCAGTTTTCTCACTGCGGGCCGATCAAGAAGAGGGATCTTCAACTCGATGAATGTATCTCAACCCGTCAGATTTTATCGGCTGCGTCCTTTTTATCTCTATCTGGGCATCGCCAGTGTGAGTCTGTTTTCACTTGCCGGAATCGGGGCCGCGCTGGCTGCGTTCTATAATCTGGATGGATCCTTTCGCTATCCGGTTTTCTCGGCGTTCCTGTTTGGTGGCTTCTTTCTCGGTTGTTCGCTACTGGGGCTTTGGTGCATATTGTCGTATTATCGTGAGCGACTGGAAATCTCAGGTTTCAGGCTGATCAAGCATGACGTCTTCCGTACAACGGAGATCCCCTTTGATGAGGTGACGCACCTGCAGTGGTTCTCACTGACGGGGGCGATCGTTGTGGAGTCTCCGTTCAAGAAGTTCAAATTTCACATTGATAATTATTCCAAAGCCGAACAGATTGAAATTACAAACCGCCTGCGGCATGATCTGGATCGTGATATGCAGGATGGCTGGGACAAGTTTCAGAAATTCAATGCGTCGATCTTTGAGCCGGCAGATCAGTCACCCCGCCCCGAAAGCGTTGTGTTTGTCTGTCTTCTATTCCTCTTTGCATGTATATTCACCTATGCCTGGTGGGCGGGACGGGGAGTGCATTTCCTGTTCATCGGCCTGATTAATTTCGCGGTCGCTCTGTGGTGGTTTTCTGATTTCAGAAAGAAAACGGATAAGTTGAAGACGAAACAGCCAGGGAAAGAAACCGCTGCATGAGGTGTAGACGATGGTCGAATTCAATTCTCTATCAGGTAATAATAACATTTCGGAAGCCGAGATGTTCCAGCCAAGAAACTTTTTCCTGGGACTTGGTGCCGGAGTGGTTCTGATTTCTGTTGCCTCGTATATGCTCTTTGTAGTGGCTCTTCCCGATGTGCTGACTTATTGGAAATTCAGGTCAGCGGTAGCGACGCCCGTAACCCGGGTATTAAATGTGCGTTTTGTGTTCATTGGGGATGAAGAATCAACGGGAAAGGTGTTTGCGAAGTATGAATATGTCTTCAATGGCAAAACATACACGGGAAGACGTCCTTCGGTTTACAGCAGTAAGCACTGTTCGATTTCGTATCATCAATATCTGTATGACATTATCAAATCGTTTCAGGATAAACGGGGGGCACTGGTCTGTTATGTGATTCCAGAAAATCCGGCTGAATCGGTAATTGATAACACATTTCAGCTTGATAAATTCTTCGTCCCATTTTTGTTTGTATTAATTCCTGGAGGCATGGGGACGTATATTCTGATTACAACATTGCTCAATACGACACGCTACTTTGAGTCGAAATATGATATGCCGGCCATTAACGAAACGGATTTATAATGAATCCGATTGTCTATCACATCGCGTCGGGACAGTCATTCTTTACAGGTTGTACTCTGATCATCCTGGCGGCCATGTTGTCGTTGAATGACAAGCTGTGGACAAGACGGATGATGGGCCTTTCGTTCCTGCTGGGAGTGATTGCGGTGGTTGTCTCGTCAACTCCCCTGCCCTGGTGGTCGTATAGTGTATTGGGAACTGTGATCCTGATCTGGCTGCTGGTACAGTTTCGAAAGCGGAAGCAGCGGGGATTGTCGTATGCGATGATCGTTGTCTGGCTGGCGGCGCTGGGGATGGAACTTCCCTGTCATCGACTGCCGCATGTCGAGCCTGTGTCTGAGCGGAGTATGACCGTGATTGGCGATTCCGTAACCGCCGGTTTGGGAGATCCGCAGACGAAAACCTGGCCTCAGCTTTTGAAACAGAAATACGGGATTGCTGTGCAGGATTTATCGCGTGTCGGTGCAACCGTCTCCTCGGCCCGAAAGCAAGTTATCGCGACCCGGATAGAATCACCCCTGGTGCTGCTGGAGATTGGTGGCAATGATATTCTGGGATCGACCACACCAGCACAGTTCGAAGCTGATCTGAATGCGCTGTTAAAAGTTCTGGCTGCGCCGGGACGCCAACTCGTGATGCTGGAACTGCCGCTGCCTCCCTTTTATCATCAGTATGGCCTGGTTCAACGGCAACTCGCGCGAAAATATGGAGTCAAACTGATACCGAAGCGGGTCTTCTTGTCTGTCCTGGCAGGTGGAGGAGCGACGCTGGACAGTATCCATCTTTCGCGGGCCGGTCAGCAGCAGATGGCGGATCAGATCTGGGAGATTGTGGGGCCGGCGTATCCCCGTTCAGATGAAACAAGTGATTGAATCCGGGGTGAAGACAATGAACAGTGATGAGTATTGGAAAATGCTGGTGGAACGGGTTTATCATCAGCAGGAAGAGTTGGTTGGTATCGAAGAGACCTATTATCGTTTGTCCTGTATCTATGGGGAGACAATGGTCGATGGGATTCAATCGTATTTTGAACGTCGGGTTCAAGAATATCAGAAAGACATGACTACACTGGTGGATCATGGATTTAAACCTGTTGCAGACGAATATGCAAATGCGAAATCGATCATGTTTGGCCAGAATGATTTGACTCCTGAAAGTGTAGACGAGTTTTATGATCGAATGTGTGAGGATGAGGACCTGGATAACAGAATTGATCAGCAGTTGGGGCCTGTCTATGATCGTCTGATCGAACAGTTGGAAGACCTGAATGAGTACATCTATCAATTTGGAATCAAGCACCAACTCTATTCGGAATAATAGCTGGAAACAAGCAGCTCTTATTTCTCAAACGTAATCACCTGCCGAACCGCGGCTCCGGTTGCGAGTTCATCGAAGGCGGCATTGATTTCATCCAGTTGAATCGTGCGCGAGAGCAGCTTGTCGACAGGCAGCAGGCCCGCCTGGTACATGGCGATGAAACGGGGCAGATCCCGTCGCGGGACCGCGGAACCCATATACGACCCTTTGATGGTACGTTCCTCTGCGACCAGGCTGACTGCGGGGATCGAAAACATCTTTGCCGGGTGCGGGAGTCCGATCGTGACAGTCATACCACCCCGTTTGGTAGCAGCATAGGCCTGCTGCAGGACTTGTTCGCTGCCCACGCTTTCGAAAGCATAATCGACGCCCTGCATAATGTCTTTGAGCATTAATACGGGATCTTCTTCACCAGCGTTAATCAGATGTGTCGCGCCGACCTGGTCGGCCAGTTCCAGTTTATCGGGAAGCAGATCCACGGCAAAGATCGATTCGGCACCCGCGGCACGGGCGCCCATGATCGTACTCAGGCCCACCCCTCCCAGACCGAAGACGGCCACGCTGGAGCCCGGTTCCACTTTCGCGGTGTTGACGACCGCGCCCACGCCGGTCATCACCGCGCAGCCAAACAGGGCGGCGGTACTCAGGGGGAGTTGTGAATCAATCTTGATCAGTGATTCCTGGGCAACAACCGTGTATTCAGAAAAGGCGGCTACGCCGAGGTGGTGATTGATCTCCTCTCCCGACGCGTTACGAAAAGGACGGCGACCTGAAAGCAGGGTGCCGGCGATGTTGGCTTTCGCACCAGGTTCACAGAGGGCAGGACGACCGGTGGCACAGGGAATACAGTGGCCGCACAGGGGGACGAAGGAAAAGACCACGTGATCGTCGGGTTGCAGATCGTGTACGCCGGGGCCGACTTCGCGAACAATGCCGCTGGCTTCATGGCCCATCACCATCGGCATCACCCGGGGCCGTGAACCGTCGATCGTCGAGAGATCGGAATGGCAAAGCCCGGCTCCCGCCAGTTCCACCAGCACTTCCCCCGGACCGGGATCGTCCAGCTGCAGCTCTTCAATCACCAGCGGTTTCGACTCGGCGTAGGGAGTCGATTTTTCCATTTCATACAACACAGCGGCGCGAGTGTGCATGTCCCGGGTATCCTTTTGTTATTCGAATTTATTCTGAATCCTCTTTGACGATATAATTCAGCTCGCCTCCCTGAGGATTGGGTTTGCGTAGATCAGAGACGTGCGCTCCCGGGGGGAGTTTCATCTTAAACTGCTCAATAGGTATCGTAACATTGGATTTAATGGAGTCGACCTTGAACCTCGAGGCGTATGTCAAATAGTTTTGGTTCTCATAAAATTGATACTGCTTCACTTCCCAGGTTGTGGGTAGAGGTCCTGATTCCATATTGTTGGAATATTGGAACTGAAACGTAAAGTATTTTCTACCAGATTTTAGTCGCTCATACTGCATCACGACGCATTCGTAATCACGGGGAGCAACCCACAGACGACTGACGCCTGATTTGTCTGTTTTTTCCAAAACGGTGCAATCGATCCCCTGGATCTGTTTGATTTGGTTTTGGGGAAAGAAACCATCCAGCGACGTTTCCGTGCAGGGATCGCCCGCCAGCAGAGACCAGCACAAAGGACTCAGGTTTGCCCAGAAAAAGATCCTGTACTCTGCAGGATCTTTAAATATTGTGGCATGGGTTGTTTCTCTGAAGAGATAGTAGTGTGCCGCAGTCTGGCCATCGGTCGTCAAAGTCATATCATGATTGTACATTTCTTTTAATTGCAAGTCTGGATGACGGCCCCAATAGCGGCAGCGAAATCGTGGAGAATCCAGCAGGAGTGAGTACCGTGTGCTGTATTCGACCTGCTCTTGCAGATAGCGACGGGTTTCCGCAGCTGTGAGTGGCACATCTTCATCATGGATATTTGACTTCATATACGGGAGCTTACTGGATGTCGTTTCCTGAGACAGCTCGAGCCGCATTGCCTGCAGACGTTCGCGGCGTTGTTGCCAGGTCTGGTTGATCTCTTTGATCGTGAGAGGCTCTGTTTCAGCAGCATCAGTAGTGGAACTGGTGCCCACACAGAAAATGAGTTGGCTCAGTATAAGGAGTGAGAGACAGCAGCGATCCATGCCGGGGGCCTTTCTGTTCGAGTGACAAAAGTCCATTTCGTCGCGCGGGCTTAATATAGAACATTTTCAGCTGAGAGACCAGAGCGGATTTGCTGCTGACGGAGACGGCTGCACCCTGATGTTGATTTTGCCTTGTTTGACAGAACATGCTCGTTTTGATCAAAGTATGCTGTTATACTGCTGCAACTTCTTTGCTCACCAACCCTGATGGAAAGCTGAAACAACATGTCCAGTGTGGAATCGTCCCGATCGTATGTCCGATATCGTGTGATCTTTGCCTGCATGCTGATGGCCGTGTTGTTGTACCTGGACCGGTTCTGCATTTCCTTTGCAGAGGTGTTCATCAAGGACGAGCTGGGGCTGACCGATCATCAGATCGGGATTCTGCTGGGCTCGTTTTTCGTTTCCTATGCGTTATGCCAGGTTCCTTCCGGATGGTTCAGTGACCGGTTTGGCGCCAGGAAAATGCTGACGCTTTATATCCTCATGTGGTCTCTGTTTACGGCACTGACGGGATTTGCGACCGGTTTCATCATGTTGTTGATCTTCCGGTTGGGATTCGGCCTGAGTCAGGCTGGCGCTTATCCTACTAGCGCGAATATCGTCAGCAAATGGATGCCCTTAACAGAACGGGGTTTTGCCAGCAGTATGGTGACCGTGGGCGGACGGATTGGAGGTGCTCTGGCTCCAGTGCTGACTGCCTTTCTGATTATCCTGTTCGTGCCTATCTCAGAGTCCTCTGATTTAAAACCGGGGGCCCTCCTGCAACCGCATCAACTGGCCAGTACGTTTTTGAAGCGAGTTGATGAAAAACAGACTTTTGAATCCGAAGTCTATGCGCAGCTTCCCCCTGCTGATCAGGAGTTTCTGAAATCAGCGGCCGCTGATCCCGAGCTGCCGCCGGGATCGGCAGAGGAAGATAAATTCATCAATGATCTGAATCAGATTCTGCAGAACGCGTCCCTGTATAATCCGCAGGAGTACGAAGGGATGAAATTGAATCAGCAGGCCGAACAACTGCTGACGATCAACTCCGCCGACATGACTCCGGATGAGAAATCGCGTTTAAATCGACTGTTGTTTGAAGCCCGCTATTATGACGACGTTCGCAAGGTGCAGGGACAGGGCTGGCGAAAAATGATGATGACCTACGGCGTTATCGGCATTTTTATCGCAGCAATATTCTGGTGGATTATTCGCGATTATCCCCGGGCTCACCCATCCTGTTCCGCGCAGGAACTGGAGTTGATCGAACATGGACGCCTGGAAGAGGACAAAGATCATTCTAAACAGATTGGCGGGATTCCATTTAAAGCCATCGCGATGAACAAGAGTCTCTGGTTACTTTCGCTGTCGCAATTTTGTACCAACGTGGGGTGGCTGTTCCTGGTCACCTGGCTGCCACGTTACCTGGATGAAACCTACCGGGTTCCACTGGAGACACGAGGCAAAATGGTGACGTTTGCACTGGCGGTCGGCTGGTTTGGAACATTGTCAGGGGGAAAAGTAACCGACTGGTTGATGAGACGAATCAGCTTGCGCTGGAGCCGCGTCTTGCCTATTGCGATCTCACGATTTACAGCGATGGCAGCATACCTGGTTTGTATGCTGGACGTCTCCCCCTGGGTTGCGGTGATTATGTTTTCGATTGTCGCGTTTTCCACCGATTTTGGTTCTCCTGCGATGTGGGCTTTTAACCAGGACATTGCTGGAAAACACGTGGGGTCAGTGCTGGGGTGGGGCAATATGTGGGGGAACCTGGGAGCGGCTGTCGCTCCTGTACTGATGATTGCAGTGATCGGTATAGACCATCACTGGAACAATGCCTTCATTACCTGTGCGATCGCATTTCTGATCGCCGGCGTGGCTTCGCTCTGGGTTGATCCCGCTCAGACACTGGTTGTGGAGACCAGTGAAGAAATGGAGACCGAGACACCTGAGTCATAATCGTCAGTGTGGCTGACGATGAGACCTGCCTGGCTTACCTGCTTTGGGAATTGCTGTCGGCGAGCGCGTCCAGCTCAGCCAGTTTGAGTCGCACGCTGAGGATGTAGGGAGCTTTTCCCTGTTCCCAGTGGCCATAGGTGGTGAGGATGAAAGTCCCGTTGGGGAGGGCTTCCACCCCCGGATAGGCACAGTCGGCTCCTCGGGTATTGTCTTTGAGCCGTACGTGGTATTGCCCTTCTCTTCCTTCGACGAGATCCTCGTATGTCCCGACCCAGGCCACCCAGTCCCCTTCGGTGGGGGCCTTGTGTCCCCGGGGTGTGTTACTGCGGAATGAGATCAGCAGTCGCCCGCTGATCGGATCGTATTTTCCGATATGACGATCCCCGTTGAGGGCGCCAGGCAGATCGCGGGGCTCGGTCCAGGTTTGCCCCTCGTCGTTGGAAAAAATGATCTGCGAATTATGACGGCGGCTGTTTTCACGCAGCAGAACCGCCAGCTGTTTCCCATCGGGAGAGCGGATGATGCCTGGCTCGCAGATGTGGTATTCGGACGATTTGTGAATCGCGATTGGATCCGACCAGGTCAGCCCGCCATCGGTTGAGAGACTTTTAAACAGCGTGAAAGCGATCGGAGATTCCTGTTTCGAGTCCTTGGCGATAAAGCGTCCGTCATCGTGGAACAGAGCCATGTAATGTCCTTTGCCGGTCTTGAGAGGTTCGACACAGCCCATGACCACAATTCCGCCCCAGTCGCCGACCTGCTGCAGTTCACTCCAGGTCTGGCCGTCATCTTCCGTGACTGCCATCCGGGTGGGGTAGAGTCCGGAGAACATGATGATCCGTTTTTTACCAGTCGCATCGATCACCCGGTGCAGCGTTGGGACTTCGCGTGACGTGGCCCAGGAAGCGGGAGTCGGCAGACGTTCGCTCCACGTTTTCCCGGCGTCGTTCGAGCGTTTATAGACAATGCCTCCTTTGCCGTGTCCCTTGGGATAGACACAGAGCATGGTTTGATTGTCTTCCAGCAGGGCTGTCGTCGGATGCCCGAGGTACTGCCCCTCCTCCCGGTCGACGACGATCTGCCGCTCCGTTTGATCGTTGAGATCGAGGTACGGAATCGTGAAACCGGGCTGCTGTGTACTCGCAGCAGGTTCTGCCGCCAGGCTTGATGTGACCAGAGCACAGACCAGAATTGTAGAGGACAGAATTCGATACGTAATGGCAAGGGGCTTCAGTGACATGTCAGGATTCCTGATGTTGTCTGGAGGTGAGAGGAACTGCGAAAGTGATGCTTTGCTGCGATGACGCGACTGTTTCACAGTTGTTCAGACTAACGGGGAAACTAAGCGACTGCAACTTTTTTGAATTCTGTCGTGGGTAGGGACGAACGTCAGGAGTTGCGATTCGTCCTGAACGGGCTTGGAAAATGAGGAAAATCAGGGCAGATTTGGATTGAAATCGTGGAAATCGACCGATTCAGCAGGCTTTTTTAAATATTATATTGTTATTCCCGCTTTTTCCCGATACGATATAAAGCATGCTTGATGTATCTGATTGCGCTGAAACGAGATACACGAGTGCTTCCTCAGCCTGCGGGCTTTTTCCCACCTGCCTTTAAACATCGTAGACATGACTATGAAAACTTTGCGAAAAGTGACAGTCGTCATCGTATTCACGAACCTGTTTCTCTCTCTCCCACATGCACTCTTTGCCGCTGATGCCAAAGCGGATCGGGCGGGACTGGATTTCTTTGAGAAAAAGATTCGTCCCGTGTTGATCGAACATTGTTACGAGTGTCATTCAGCCAAATCGAAAAACCTCAAGGGCAGTCTCTTGCTGGATACCCGGGAGGGAATGATCACAGGCGGAGATTCCGGGACGGCACTGGTGCCTGGTAAGCCCGACGAAAGTCTGCTGCTGGAAACCCTGCATTACAGTGAAGACAGCTACCAGATGCCCCCCAAAGGGAAACTTCCGGATGCCGTGATCGCGAACTTTGAAAAGTGGATCGCGATGGGCGCCCCGGACCCGCGGAAAGGAGACAGCGGTCAGGCGAGGCATGCCGGAATTGATTTTGAAAAGGCCCGCGAATTCTGGTCTTTTCAGTCGCCGAAGAAGCATTCCGCTCCCCAGGTCAAACAGAAGCAATGGCCGCAGAATCAGATTGATGCCTTCATTCTGGCGGCCCAGGAAGCAAAAGGTTTCTCCCCTGCCCCACCAGCCGACAAGCGGACTCTGATTCGCCGGGTTTACTTCGATCTGATTGGTCTGCCTCCCACACCACAGGAGGTGGAACAGTTTGTGAAGGACAAATCTCCCGATGCGTATGCCCGTCTGATTGACCGGCTGTTACAGTCGCCGCACTACGGAGAACGTTGGGGACGTCACTGGCTGGATGTCGCCCGCTACGCTGAAGACAACACCAACATGGGCCCCCACAACGGTCCCTATCCGCACGCCTATCGTTATCGCGACTGGGTGATCAAGGCATTTAACGAAGACATGCCTTACGATGAGTTCGTGATTCGTCAGCTGGCGACCGATTTTCTGCCCGAAACCGGTCCCGAAGACTACCCTGCTCTGGGATATATGGGGCTGGGACCTTCCTATCATAAAGAGGTCGCTTTGTCGCAGGTGACGCTGGAAAACCGCTATGCGGATGACTGGGAAGACCGGGTGGACAGCCTCTGTCGTGGTCTGTTGGGGCTGACCATGGCCTGTGCCCGCTGCCACGATCATAAATACGATCCGCTGACGGTCGAAGACTACTACGGCATTGCTGGCGTCTTTGCTTCGGTCCGACAAACGACACGTCCGATCATTCCTGAAAAGGAAGTCGCGAAAACACAGCCGGCCCGTGACAAAGTGGACAAGCTGACCGAGGAAAATAAGAGCCTGACCGATAAGAATCGCGAATTGAATAAGCGAAACGCATTACTCAAAGAGCAGATTAAAAAAGCAGGCAAGACGGAATTCGCTCTGATCGCACCCCGTCCTGATGTAAAGCAGCAGACCACGATCCGGTACCCCATTCCGCCGGTCGAACTGAAACAGAACACGGACCTGGTTGCGAAGCACAATCAGACGATGAAGGACAACAAAGCAAAGATCGAAGAGATCAAGAAGAATACCCCCGGGTTTGATCTGCCGCTGGCGGACGCTTTGACCGAAGAACAGGTGCGGGTCGAAGAAATCACCAAAGACCGGATGAAGATTGTCTACTACCCCGATAAGCCCCGGGATCTGAATGTGTTCATCCGCGGGAGTGCCTCAAATCTCGGAAAACTGGTTCCCCGCCGCTTTGTGCGGGTTCTGTCAGACGGGAAGCCGGAACCATTCAAGAATGGCAGTGGTCGTCTGGAACTGGCACAGCAGATTGCCAGTCGGGACAATCCCCTGACGGCCCGGGTCATGGTGAACCGCGTCTGGCAGCATCATTTCGGCGAGGGTCTGGTCGATACGCCGAGCAATTTCGGAAGTACAGGCTCCCGACCCAGTCATCCGGAACTGCTGGATGATCTGTCTGTCTGGTTTATGGACCAGGGGTGGTCCATCAAGAAGCTGCATCGGCTGATCATGCTTTCTGCCACTTATCAGCAGGCTTCCAATGTGGAACTGACTGCAGCGCAGAAGAAAGAGGACCCGAACAATCGGCTGCTCACGCACTTCAACCGCAGACGACTGGAAGCGGAAGTCTACCGGGATGCCCTGCTGTCCGCGGGGGACAACCTGGAACCAGCACAGGCAGGCCCTTCCGGAGATATTGATGATGCGACTTTTCATCGCCGCGGAGTCTATGCCACAGTCTCCCGTCACAAGCTCAGTACCTTTCTGCAGTCATACGATTTTCCCGATCCCGCCATTCATGCAGCCCGACGATCAAAAACTACGACTCCGCTGCAGCAGTTGTTCGTGTTGAACTCCCCATTCGTCAGGCAGCAGGCACAGCTGCTGGCGAAACGCTTTGAAGGAGAATCGTCCGAACAACGAATCGATGCTGTCTACCGGACCCTGTTTTCACGACCAGCGACGCCGGCTGAAGTGAAAATCGGTCTGCAGTTTATCGAGCAACCAGCTGCGGACAACAATCCAACCCAAATCGCAGAGCAGATCCCCACCTTTGACGGCAAACGGATGAAAGCCGATGTTAAACAGCTGGGAGATCAGTATTCTGTCGAACTCTGGCTGAAAAATCAGGTTCCGAATGAGAAGCGAATTATTACAGGCTACTTCTTTTCCAGAGGGAAGGATGGTGCTGTGAAGGCGCCCGGAGATCACCTGGGTATTGCTGGCAAATATCGTCCGAACAAAGCGGGCCGACTCTTCTTCTACAATGGAGATCAGAAACGGCAGTCGCTCTTCGGGAACACCGTCATCCAGCCGGGGACCTGGAACCATGTGGTCTTTGTTCGCGATCAGAAAGAGATTAAGGTCTACCTGAATGGGAATCCCCAGCCGGAGATTGTCGGACAGGCAGATCCCGGTTACGCAGCGGGCATATCCCAGATCATTCTGGCGGGCCGCAATGACAATTTCTCAAACTTTGAAGGGCAACTGGGGGCGGTGGCCCTGTTTAACCGGGTGTTGCAACCGGAAGAAGTGACAACCCATTTTCAGGCGGCTCAACTCAAGCAGGACAAGCTGGCCCATGCGGAATATGTCGCGACGCTGCTTGAGTCGGATCCCCTTTCCTGCTGGCCTTTGCGGACCGACAATCCGAATCTGGCACAGGCCGCTGATATTACCTCACACAAAAACAACGGCACCTATGAAGGCCGCGATGATCTGGATCCCAATCAGCTGACCTCCTGGCAGCGTTACTGCCAGGCATTGCTCTGCAGCAATGAAATGATGTATGTCGATTGAGGCCCGGTCCGAACCAAAATAGCGTTTTCAAAAACAGTTTAAGAGATCAACGATATGATTCCTTCCGATAATCTGAACAGCATGACTCGCCGTGAAATCCTCCAGAAAGTGGGAGGCGGGTTCGGCATGTTGAGTCTGGCTGGGATGCTCTCCGCAGCAGATGCCGCGCCATCCAGTGCACTGACGCAAACGCCGCATTTTGCTCCTAAAGCGAAGCGGGTGATCTTTCTGTTCATGAGCGGTGGCCCTTCACAGGTCGATACATTTGATCCAAAACCACTGTTGAAGAAATTCGCAGGCCAGCGACCCAAAGAGGCCGATATCAGAACGGCTTCCAAAACCATGGGGCTGCTCCCCTCGCCCGTGAAATTCATCAAGTCCGGCAAATCAGGGATTCCGGTTTCCGAGCATCTGGTGAAGACCGCTGAGCACGTCGATGATATGGCGATCATCCGATCGATGCACACGGATTTCCCGAACCATGCCCCGGCACTCTGTATGATGAATCTGGGAACCCTGACACCCACCCGCCCCAGTCTGGGTTCGTGGCTGACATACGGTCTTGGATCGGAAAATCAGAACCTGCCCGGGTTTATCGCCCTCTGTCCGGGAAAGCCGGTTGTCGGCCCCAAACTGTGGGGCAGCGCCTTCCTGCCCGGAAAGCACCAGGCAACTCATATCAACAATAAAGACCTGACACCCGAGAAGATGATCCCCTTCCTGAAGAACGACGTCCTCTCTTCCGATGAGCAGAAGCGCCAGCTTGACTTGGTCCAGGCGATCAACAAACAGCATCTGCAGCCGCGGGCTGGTGACAATGAGCTGGAAACACGGATCAAGTCGATGGAGATGGCTTACCGGATGCAGTTCGCTGCCACCGATGCCTTCGATATTTCGAAAGAACCGGAAAAACTGCAGGAAGCCTACGGCAAGAGCGAGTTCTCGAAAGCCTGTCTGCTGGCACGCCGTTTGAGTGAACGGGGCGTCCGCTTCGTGCAGGTCTATTATGGAAACCGTCAGCCCTGGGATACCCACAGCAATCATGACAAGAGCAACGAGCGGCTCTGCAAAGACATCGACCAGCCAATTGCTCAGCTCATGACGGATTTGAAGCAACGCGGATTGCTCGATGAAACTCTGATCGTCTGGGGTGGTGAATTCGGTCGGACCCCGACAGCCCAGGGAGGTATCAATGGCCGCGATCACAACCCGTACGGCTTCTGCATGTGGCTGGCTGGTGGCGGGATCAAAGGGGGGACCATCCATGGTGCTTCTGACGATTTCGGCTTCCGGGCGATGCAGGACAAAGTCCACGTGCACGACCTGCATGCCACGATTCTGCACCTGATGGGCATCGACCATGAAAAGTTAACCTACCACTATTCCGGTCGTAATTTCCGCCTGACCGATGTCGCCGGTGAGGTTGTACAGAATATCATCGCCTGAGGTCTGCTCAGCGCAAGTCGGAGCGAGTAAGTCTCTGACTCATATGTATTTCCGAAGAATGAGAAGTCACCGCTTTTCTCTCCTCATGGAATCATATATAATATTTCATCACGTCTTGTGTTCTCAAATTCAGGCCTGAGACAGGCCCTCAAGGATCAATTATGTCGACGTCCAATCTTCCCGGTTCCTTTTCCATGGTGCCGCGGGGCAATATTCGCGAAGTGGTGGTCCAGCGCATTCTGGCTGCGGTCATTCGAGGCGAATTTCCCGTCGGTCACCGGATGGTGATCCAGAGCCTGGCAGAACAGTTTGGTGTGAGTGCCACTCCGGTCAGGGAAGCCCTGGTTGAACTGGCGTCGATCGGCATCGTGGAGAATCTCCCTAACCGGGGCGCCGTGATGCGAGAGTTTGGATCGGTTCAGATCCGGGAGATCTATCAGCTTCGTCGCATTCTGGAAGTAGAAGCGGTACGGACCGCTTGTGGGAAAATAGAACCGCGGCAGCTCGCTGAACTGTCAGAGCAGTTTGCTGCCATCGCCAGAGAAAAACGGGACAACAGCTGGTCTCAGAAAGCGATGACCCTGGATATCCGTCTGCATTCCCTGATCGCCGAACAGTGTGGCAGCACCCGTCTGCAGGACGAATTACGACGCTATAACACGCTGGTCCAGGCGATCCGCGAAGTTGTGGATAACGAGAGCCAGGCGCAGGAGATCGCGTTGACCGACCACGAAGAAATTATCGCTGCTCTGCAGGCAAATGACTGTGACCTGGCTGCGGAAAAGATGGAGCAGCATATTCGCCGGACCGCTTCCCTGGTCGAAACGCTGGTACAGGAACGCGAAGCAGCCAAATAGGTTCCCTCAACCCCGACGGCATTTGTTTCGGGGGATTCCGTTCTCTTTTCGAATCTTCGAAAATCTCACTGAATCATGCGAACTTTTCTGCTGATCAGCCGTCTTAGTAGTTAGTAGAACACAACTAACGGACAATCTTTATAACTGACCCACAGGTAGCAGTGTGAACTTTTCAGAACAGACCTCACATTCAGAACGGACAGACATTCATCGGAATTCGGGAAGTGAATCCGATGCCAGTCTCCCGTTACGTACCTGACACCAGAGGGCCTGCAGACATTGATTGACTCAAATAAAGACCTGGTGTTCGGCGGAACTCAGGTCTTTTTTTACAGGGATCGGTAGCTGAGATGGTATAGCGGCGATCTGAAGAATCGCAGACGAGGATTCGAGCACCTCCCGATCCACTTGCCAGAATTTCGAAAATACGCCCCGTTCGTCTAACGGCCAGGATACCGACCTCTCATGTCGGAGACGCCGGGTTCAATTCCCGCACGGGGTATTTCAAAAAACAGAATCATCAGGAAGTCATCCGGCTGGATGAGGGCCCTGTCTTGAAAACAGGTGATGTCTTAAGGCATTTGTGGGTTCGAGTCCCACGGCTTCCGCTTGGAACTAAAGTGATGTGGAATGTCCCCTGCTCTGTGGCAGCAGGACGTTCATACATCGACACAAACTGGAAAACGGAAGGTAGCCGGATACGGTTTGCCGGACCGCACTGCTAATGCGTGTGCCTGCCAGGGCGTGTGGGTTCGAATCCCATGCCTTCCGCTTTGGACTGAATTTCGATATGGTGTTCGTAGTGTAATGGTTTCGCATATAACACTGTGACTGTTATGGTGGCGGGTTCGATTCCCCCCGAACACCCTTTTCCCTACTGTATCGCAGGATAGAGAATCATGGTGTCATCGACGTTACAGCGGCCTACGCTGATTTTAAACCGAAACTGGCAGCCTGTCGGCATTACGACGGTGGCCCGTGCTGTGGTGAAAATCTGGAATGAGACGGCACGCGTGGTCGACCCTGCAGATTACCAGACGTATTCCTGGGCCGATTGGGCAGCACTCCGGCCAGCTGAGGATGAACTGGTGATTCACAGCAGTCACGCTCAGTTTCGTGTTCCGGAAGTGATTACGCTGCTGAAGTACGACCGTGTTCCCCGGAACGTGGTGACGTTCAGCCGACGAAACGTTTTCAAGCGTGACCGGTTTACCTGTCAGTATTGTGGTTGTCAGCCCGGTAGCGAAGAGCTGACGATCGACCACGTCCTGCCTCGTTCACAGGGTGGTGAAACGTCCTGGGAGAACTGTGTGCTGGCTTGTGTGGAATGCAACTCTCACAAGGCGGCCCGGACGCCCGGTCAGGCAAACATGCAGCTGATGAAAGAACCGGTTCGTCCGAAATGGAAACCGTTCTATGCGCTGCAGAACATTCAGGTCGACAGTTGGTCTCGCTTCATCAGCGAGAACTACTGGAATGTCGAGCTGGAACGATAGGTTGTGAACTGAGTGCTCCTGGCAATGTGTCAGGAGCACTTTTTTATTGCAGTTTATCCAGAATCGGAATCGCTTCCTCCTGGTTGAGCGGTTTTTCCATCTGCTGAGACTGCACCGTAACCAGCACTCGTGCGTCCCCTTTATTCCTGGCCGCCAGTGTCAGTTCGAAATCGAGTGACTGCTGGGGAGCCAGGACCTGGGCGCTCTCGAAGATCACGAACGAACCGGCCTGCTTGTAACGGGCAGGGCCTTTTGCAGAGACAAACACCATTTCCTGCGGGATCTTCACGCGGAACTCAACGTTGTTGGCCGGGGCGCTACCCTGGTTGACCAGCTGGACCTGCAGCGACATTTTTTCGCCGACTTCCAGCGGACCTTTGAGCTCGCTCGTTTCCACTTTCAACAGCGGCTGGCCAATCACATTCACTTCTGACTGCAGATTGGCCGAGAACTTACTGTTATTGCCGGTTACGACCTGGACCGTGCTGACTTTTTTGCCGACCTCGGTCGGTTCCAGTTCGATCGACAAGACCTGCTGCATGCCCCCTGCCAGTTCAGCGATGTCCCATTGCACCACTCTGCGGACGGTATCGAACTGACCTTTGCCTGAAGCGGAAATGAATTTCATTCCAGGGGGAACTGATTCGAAGATCGAAATGTTTTTAATCGCCTGTTCGGTGTTATTGGCGATCGTGTTTTCATAGACGCCGGCCCGACCCAGGTAGCGGTTTTTCGGTCCCTTGCGGGTAATCAGGAACTCTTCACTGTTACCGATCACTTTCAGCGGAACGGTCGTCTCCGCTTTCAAATTGCCATCGCCGACCACACTGGAAACATTTTTCCCCGCCCCCGGTTTGACCGCTTTCAACTGTAACTGGACTTCTCTGGTTTCACCTGCAGGAATCACGCCTACATGGTATTCCAGATCGTCTCCTCCCGGATGCGAAAACTGGGGTGGAATGATGCTGCGGACATACACATTTTTCGCGTCACCCGAACCGGTATTGGTAATCGTATAATTCACGACGGTAACCTCTCCCGGTTTGACTGCCGATGGCTGATCGGATTTGATACTCAACTGCGGAGACGTGATTTTCGTTTCCGAGGCGACTTCGGTGACGAAATTAACCGTCGCCACACTGCCGATCTGTCCCGGTTTTTCCGGAATCACGCGGATGGAAATTTTCTTCTCTTCACCGGGGCCCATCGCTCCCAGCCGCCAGATGATGCGATCGTTGATCTGCTCTGCCCGCGGGATGGTTCCGGTCAGTTTCGCACCCGACGGAATCCGGTCTTCCACGACCACTTCGCGTGCGGATGTTGTACCGCTGTTTTTAACCAGCACATGATAGATGAAAGGCTGTCCCAGAACCGCTTCCGGCGGCGCGATTTTCTGAATCGTCATTTTGGGGGACTGAACCTTCTGCTGCATGTTGAGTCTGGCCGGTTCGCCCGTTTCAGGCTGGCTACCTTCGACCAGATTTAATGGCTTTGGCTCAGTCGCGGGAGTAATCGCAATCGGTTGCGGAGCGGCAGGCTCCATCTTGTCAGCAGTTTTCCCTTCGGGGGCAAACAGTGACGGTTCACTTGGATTGTCTTCCGGCTGGCGTTTTTTGATCACGACTACATCCGGGTCTGCCTGCTCCTTGCTGGCAGGTCTCACCGGCTGCTCAGAAGTTTCAGCCGGTGTTGTCGGTGAGGGATTGATGCTGAAGGTCGGCTCTGCTGGAGCAGGCGTTTTCTTCGGTCGTAGTTCAAACTCGGATGGAGTGTTCTCTTCCTTTGCCGATTTCAGTTCCGGTTGAGGTGCCGGGGCCTTCAACTGAGGCTCGTTAGAGAACGGATTGAATTCCGGTTCCACCTTTGGTGCTGCTGGTGTTACGGCTGGTGCTGCCGGTTGGGGAGCGGCTTTCTTCTCCTCAGGAGTTGTCATGAAGGGGTTCGCATCGACGGCAGGCGTTTCTGGAACCGGTTCCGGTTTTAATTCAAAGGGAGGTTCGCCGGTCTCCAGTTTTGCAGCGGGAGAGGATTCCTCTGGAAAGGGATTCTCTTTCGCGGCTGGCTCCGGTTCAGGCCCCAGGTTGAACGGTTCGGGTTCCGGCTCCGCTTTGGCTGGCGCGGGAGTTTTTGCCGGCTTGGTCTCTGACGGCTGCGATGCAAACGGATTGGAAGAGTCCAGTTCCGTCACCAGGGTTTCCCGCGGGGGAACTTCAGTTTTCGGGCCCTTTGAATCAGCGGTTGCCGGAGCAGCCATGGCTGGGCCAAATTGAGGCCCCGCATCAAAAGCGGGCTCTGCAACCGTTTCTGTAGCCTTCTTTTCAGCGGGAGCGGCTGGCTCTGGCTGGGGAGTCCTCTTAAACGGATTTTCGCTCAGCGCGGGAGTCGCCATTTTCGGAGTTTCACGGAAGTCGAGTCCCTTGCCGGCGGGGACCAGTTCTGCCTGGTTATCCGGTTCGAATTCGCTGGGCGGTTCCTGTTGTGCTTCGAAGACAGCATCTTCGCTGCCGGAAGTCAGTTTGATTTTCTGCTGCTCCGATTTTCTATTGGGAGCAAAGGGGAGCTCAGGCTGCTTGGTCTCTTCCGCCTTCAATGGATGAGCATTTTTCGCTGCCAGCTCGGAGAGTTCAGCCGGAACCTGATCGGAAGGGATCGTTCCGGACTCAGGTGTCGCTTCTGTGACAGAGGCATTATCGCCTTCCAGAGCAACATACTGATCGACCTCGTTCTGGTTGCTGGTCGATTGAATGCCTTTTTGAGCCTGAAGAAACATCAGTACGCCGAGACCAATGACTCCGGTCACGGCGACGAGTTTGATCGCTACATTCGACATGGGACTCCCTTCCCGCTGAAGAAGCTCTTAAATGAAACAGATTTGACTCATCACGATCGTCAGATGATGTGAATCTGTCCGGATCTTTGAGAATTAATTTCTCGATTACAACATGGTTTTGTGGCTGTGAAATGTCACTCACACCACATGTTGCGGGGAATTCATAGCAAAAATTACAATTTGAGGGAAGAGAATATTCGAGAAAATTTACGTATCTGCTTGCAAAAAGGCACGATACAGCGGTGATACCAGAGCACGAAAATCTGGAAAATTACTCGGATTGCGGTGGTTCGGTATCGAAATCGAACCATTTCATGGCACTGCTCATCGGTTCAATTCGCAGTACGACATAGCCGTCCTGAAAGATGCGAACCGTCCCTGTCGACTCGGAAACCGCAATCGCAATCGCACCTGTTTCCTTGGAAATGGCAGCAGCTGCCCAGTGCCGGGCTCCCAGACCTTTAGAAAGCGTCAGCCCTTCTGCCGAGGCATTCAGAATCCTCCCTGCCGACTGCACCACGCCCTCGGAACTGATGATGAACGCCCCGTCGATCTGAGCCAGCTCTTTCATGCTCTCCTTGACGCGCGGGTTATTGACCATGCGGTCTTTCTGCGAATAACCCTTGAACGGATCGTGGACCTGCTCGTGCGAAAGTGACAGGACTTTACGGTGATTTCCCACGACAAACAGAGCTCCGACCGGCTTGCCTTCTCGGCCTTCACGTCCGATCTCCACAGCCAGGTCGACGACGGCTCGTAAGGTCTGCAGGGGAACTTTGGTCTCCAGACGCTGCAGATCACGTGAGGTCAACTTCGCCAGGTGGTCTGCCAGGCTGACGATGCTCAGTGAGTCGGCATGTTCCCGCTCAAAGCCGGCATATAAGGCGATGATGCGATCACCCGAGGCCAGAATTTCATCGGCAATCGCTTCCAGGATCGCCTGGCTGATCTGCACCTGGCGCGTCTGGGGCTCATGAATCAGGGGAACCAGTGCGATTCCATCTTCCTGGGCGGCCCGCTGCACATCAGGTTTGTCGGAAGAAACGACCAGCCGTAATTTACCGAGCGATTTGCTGATCTCCTGAAAATCGTACGGGATATCTGCTAACAGGAAGACGACATCGATCTCACAATCACTGGCTAAGCGCTTGGCTGCTTTCAGTAAGCTGGTTAATTGTGGGGATAGGTCAACCCGTTTCATTTCCGGTCTCGATAGAAGCAGTGGCAGTGAATACTCTGGGTAAATCGCGATCGTGCCGTTTCAGGTACACAGCCATGAACTCAGCAGGGACTGCAGCATCGACTACACGAGGAGAGCAGGAAATAATGAGTGTTCAGTTTCTGTTCACATCGGTGTGGTAAGGCCAACAGGCTACGCGAAGTGGATGACTGCAAGAGGTTGCATACCTTAGCGGCGAATTCTAAGTGTAAAATAATTGCAGTCAGCGTCAACACATAAGTGCTTGTCTCCCTTCAAAAAAAGTGAGACAAACACTGACAGGGAAGCGTCTCTGCTGGATCTGCTCCCGGAGACGCACTTGCATTAACGTCTGTTTATGAATTACTGGGAATCAGTCGCCTGCTCTTTCTGGGCAACCTCGGTTGGATCGACGAGTGTTTCCACTCGGGTGGTAACAGCCCGCATCGCCCCTTTGCCATCGAATACACCCACCTGGGCCTTATCGAGTGAAACATCCTGCGAGATGAGAATTCCCCGCTCCAGGTCCAGCTTGATAGTGCCGGACGGGGTTTTCTGAATCAGCTGCATGCTCAGTTTCGGGTCGTTTAACCGCGTCATGATCTTGGTTTTGAAGGTAATCACGGCGGTGCCGTCTTCGACCGCATCCAGCGTAAAGGTCCTGCGTACAGGCACTTTTTTGCGGAGTGTTTTACTGAGAGCCACTTCGACATCCAGGTCGTCGTTCCAACTGTCCCCGATTTTGACATCCTCTTCGGGAAGAGGAATCAGAAAACCCAGGCGACGTTTCTGTTCCTGATCAATTTTACCAGGAGCCTTGGCTTCCTCAAATTTGGCGCCATCCTGACCAATATTCAATTCCAGGATCTTGATCACCTTACCCACAGGGGAGTAGACCACCCGCGTCGGTTTACTGATGTTGGCACGGATCGGCTTAAACTGCTCCAGGTCTTTTTCCGGGGGTTGTTCGCTGTCGAAAGTCGCGGGAGTCGCGTTGTCAAACTGCACGCTCATTTTGACGCGGTCAATCCGGGTCTCTAGGGTCCCATTTCCCTCTTCGTTCACGGAAATCACGCGGTAATGTTTTAACGTGTTGGAAGCATTAGCAGAAGTCTGCTTGTTCTGGTTGAGCTGGACCGTAATCTGGTTCGTGGATTCTACAGAGTAATGTACGAACTCATTGGGAGTGAATTTGTAGCGGAGCGAGTAGCTTTTTGCTTCTTCTTCGGCTGCAGAAGTGACAGACAGTGGTGCTGAAAACTGGCTCAGCATGAGGGTCAGTAGACAGAACACAATGGACCGCATCAGGGACTCCTTCCCGGAAAAGTTGGTGGTTTATCCATAAACTGCGGTGAGGATAGCAGATCTGATTCTTTGTGGGGAGGGCATTTTGGAGGCCGCACAGCAGTTTTTTCAGGCCACAGGTGCTATTCTGCACCGTACTTGGGCTGGCCTCCCCAGCCCAGTTTCCGATTCAGGCGGGTATAGTAGTTAAATCCGGGAATCCGGGCCAGTTTGAAGGTCACCGGGGCTTTCTTCAGTTCCAGGCGATCGCCGGAAGAATAAGGGACCTTGATCTGGCCGTCGATTACCAGCATCGCCCCCTCCGGAACATTGGGGGCGGACAGAGAATACAGGGCGTTGGCATTGTCGACCAGCGGCCGATTGGTCGGCGTGTGCGGGCAGATCGGCGTGATTACGAACGCCTGCAGGTCCTGTTTCAGGATCGGCCCCCCCGCGGAAAGGCTGTGCGCCGTCGAGCCGACGGGCGTACTGATGATCAGACCGTCGCCACTGTAAGTCGTGACCAGTTCGTCATTGACCGTCAGCTCGACATCGATCATCGCCATCGCACCCGCAGAACTGATGACAACTTCGTTGAGCCCCAGGTAAGTAGTGACGGTTCCATCCGCCCGAAAATGTTTGCACTCAAACATCAGATGCTCGACGATCCGGTATTTCCGCTCCGCGATCTGGGCAAAGTTTTTACAGAATCCCTCGGGAGTCAGGTCGGCCAGAAAACCCAGTCGCCCCAGATTGACGCCAATCATCGGCAGCTGATTGAGGCCCATCTGACGACAGGCGCGCAGGATCGCACCATCTCCCCCGAGCACGACCACCAGATCCGCTTCGGAATCATCGGGCGCAAAGTCTTCGATCACGGAAACCGTAGAGACATAAACCGAAGACTGCGATTGCAAATATTCGTGAATCTGATCCCAGGCCGACTGTATATGCTCACTTTGATCCCGCAGGAGAAACATCAGGTTAAGAGGAGATTCAGACATGGTTTTCTTTCGGCACAGATTCAACGGTTAACAGACTCAGCAGCGTGTCAGGCATTATACGCTTCCCTCAGCTGGTATCCAATGTCACACCTCAAATCCCGGTGCAGGTTATCGGTAATTCTCCCGCAGCAACTGTGATTCTTTCAGCCAATCCGCTACGATTGAAGAATCAAACCGATCAGAGACAGTTACTGAATATAAAAGTCTTATGAATTACTTTGCTCATGGAATGCGATTTGTCGATCGCCCTTATTTTCTGGCAGGGACCGCCCTGCCAGACCTCCTCTCCGTGGTCGATCGACGCGTCCGCCTGCGCATGAAAAATGTGGCTCCCTTTGTCGAAGAAGAAGATCAAATTCAGGCCGAGATCGCCTGTGGTATCAAACAGCATCTCGACGACGATCACTGGTTTCACTCCACGCAGGGATTTCTGGAAATCAGCACCGATCTCTCGCTTCTCTTTCGCGACCTGTTCAAACATGACGAGACCGCTCGCGTCGGCTTTCTGGGGCACATCACCACCGAACTCCTGCTGGACGCCGTACTCATCGATCAGAACCCCGGACTGATCGACCGCTATTACGACGCCTTTCAGGAGATTGATCCTCTCCAGACCCAGCAGGCGACGAATCGCATGACGACGCGGGAAACCGATCAACTGAGGGCCTGGCTGGTGCTGTTCCATAAAGAAGGATTCCTAAGAGATTATCCAGATCCACAAAGAATGCACTTACGCTTGAATCAGGTCATGAAACGGGTCAAACTACAACCGTTACCGGAAGGTACAATCTCAGTTCTCAAAACAGGTCGGCAAATCGTAGAAAAGCGTCTCGACGATTTATTACCGCCTGAGCATTTTTAATCTCAATTGATTGAAAGATAACAACAATGAAGTACGGCTTAAACATGCTGCTGTGGACCTCCGATGTGAATGAGTCCCATTTCGGTCTGCTCGAGCAGATCAAAGGCTGGGGCTACGATGGCGTCGAACTGCCTGTCTTTGAGGCGGACGAAAAGAAATTTGCTCAGGTCGGAAACAAACTGGAAGAACTCGGACTGGGACGCACTGCCGTCACCGTCTGTACGCCGGATGAAAACCCGATCTCCAGCGATCCTGCTATCCGTGAAGCCGGCCTGAATCGTCTCAAACGCATGATCGATATGTGTGCCGCCTCCGGAGCCACTCACCTGTGTGGCCCCATTCACTCCGCGCTCGGTGAATTCTCCGGCTCCGGTCGGACCGCTGACGAATGGAAGTACGGCCAGGAGATCCTCGCCAAAGCAGCCGACTACGCTCAGGCCAACAACGTGATCCTGGTCTGTGAATACCTGAACCGCTTCGAATGCTATTTCCTCAATACAGCGGAAGACTGTTCTCAGTTCACCCGTGAAGTGAATCACCCGAACCTGAAAATGATGTACGATTCCTTCCATGCCAATATCGAAGAGAAAAGCATCACCGACGCGGTCAAAGTCTGTGCCGACCAGATGGTGCACGTGCACATCTCCGAAAACGATCGCTCCACTCCCGGCGAGGGGGGCGTCAACTGGGATGAAACTTTCGCCGCGCTCAAAGAAATCAACTACGACGGCTGGTTCACCATCGAAGCCTTCGGCCTGGCCCTGCCCGACCTGGCCGCAGCCACCCGCATCTGGCGTAAGATGTTCCCCAGCGAAGAGCATCTGGCCACCAAAGGACTCGAATTCATGAAGTCCCGCTGGGAAGGCTGATTCCTCCCCGGAACAGATTTCACAGGGAGTGAACCTCATCCGCGAGGTTCACTCCCTTTTTTTACCTGTATCAATATCAGCAGCATTTCGCTTACCTTTCTCCGATTTTGATATTCAATTCTCCTGCTCTCAAGATCCTCTTCATAGATAACCCCGAATGCAATTCGGGGTGAGTGCAGCGAACAGGAATCCGTCAGAGCAACGTTTCAAATGTCCCCAAACAGCCCTACCCTCTGAGCGGCCGGGTGCCACTGTCGGCTGGCCCCAATACTGTTCGGCTCACGGTTTGCAGTTGATTGTGGATTGCAGCTTAACTCTTATGAGCTGTATTTTTTAGAAGTTTTGTTTGAAGATCTCATTCAGTCATGGCTCATACACGGCTATGAAATCTTTCGAACAGCGCAGCATGAATCATCTCGTCACCAACAGTCAGCAGTCGGGCGAGGAGTCCTGTGCTATCTGGTTTCGTGGGATTGCAGACGGTTGATGTGGTTGATCAGATCATCCTCATCCGCCAGGCCACTGAAATAGAAACACAGCATTTCATATGTTCGGAGCGTCGGCTTTTTCCCTGTAATCAGACTGATTAACAGACAGGCGATCATCGCGCAATAAGTCTGTATCTGAATTCCCTGCGGGTTCTGACTCAGCAGGTGACGACAGCCAAGTACATGCTTTAAAAAACGAAAGAACAATTCAATTTGCCAGCGGTGCTGATAGATCAGCGCAATGATCTCAGCAGGCACGTCCAGCAGACTGGTTGCCACAACCAGATCCTGGCCTGCCCCCTCCCGTCTCCGTCCTCCCCGTTGGGGATGCGGAGTGACTTTGACAGTAATCCGACGCACCGGATGATCGGGGTGTTCTATTCTCCGAGACTTGGGAGACCCCAGGTGCCCTACCTGATCTTCCAGCACTCCCACTGCCCTGGCCTCTGCGGTTAATTCACGGGATTCCTGTTCCACAAAAATGTGATCACCGCGAATTCGACACACGTAGCTGCTGCCGGCATTCACAATTGCATTAAACAGGGCATATTTTTCATAAGCACGGTCCAGGATGTAGCAACGATCTTTTTCCAGCACGTTAGTCAGCATGGATTTTTCATTACCGTCTTTGCGACCGGTGGCATCTGTCAGATCCATGCGCACGGGGATTCCCCGCAGTATTTCAAAATGAGTATGCAGCTGCCAGCCTTTGTCCTGGCGGGTTGAAAAACAGGCCTGAGTGATCTGTGGCAGTGTTTTGAGGAACGTGCCATCCACGGCAGTCAGCGTCTGAGCCAGATCCTGGAGACGCCGATCCTGCGGCTTCTGGGCAGGCAGTTTTTCAATCAGTTCGCCTACAATTTCCCGCAGCAGTTCAGGGTCAAAGACCCGAACCGCTTCGGAAAGGGATCCCAGAGAAGACCGCGGGCACCCCAGTTTTCGCTGGACTTTTTTGAGCTCACTGGCCTGCTGTAATCCACGTAAAGAAGTCACGATCGGATTGAACAGGTACAGTAACTGCAGTGCGCAATACTGATCATAAAACAGTTGCCGGTTACCGGCTTTGTCACGTTCGGTTCCCTCGGGACGCAGTCGTTTAAACAGCGGGAGCACCCGATCCAGATACTTAAGACCGGTGATGTCACATGCTTCGATGCTATTAGTCTGTTGATTGGCCATGCTGATTCCTGTCGTTATGGCAGTATTCTATACTACCAGACGACAGTGCGCAAATATCGTGCCGAACAGTATTGGGCTGGCCCGACAGTGCCGATCAGAGAACGGTTTCCTACTTCAAACCCACTCCCCGACAGTGCCGCAAGTCTGAACAATTTTGACTTCACATCTCCTCCCTCAACACTGAATAAACTGGACTGGACTCGCACCTGCCCCTGACCAGAATGCCTTGTTCTGCGTCGCGCGCGCGAGCAAACACTACTTTTTCACTGGAGCATTCAGAACCGATGTCACAAACACACTATAAAACCCACTGGTTTCAGCACGATTTGAAAAACAACTACTCATCAATGCAGTCCGTTTCTGGTCAAGTATTTACCGTTTTTTACCGCATAACACCCGCTTAAAACCATTAAAGTCACGATTTAGCACACCGTCCCGCATAACGAATCATGGGATATCAGATGGCAATGAACACGGACGCTCAACAATATGGGGCGCGCAACGCGAGCAGGAAACTGTCAGTGCAATCCCATAAACCAGGTAAACGCTCCCGCTCGAAAAGAATCGCAAATCCCAACCATCATACGCATTGGCTCCAGCAAGGCGAGGTGTATCTCAGGCAGTAAAGTGAGTTCAGCAATCTACGGCTTTGCACATTTCGGACTGGTTCTCTGTTACAAAAGATGTCAGAATCATTTCGTGTACTTCGTGCCTTTCGTGGTTAAAAAATCCGGCAACCAGTCAAACAGGACTGATAATGAAACAGATGATAATAAGCATGCTTGCCATTCTCATCACCTATATTGGGGTTTTTGTTCTGGTTGTGATTGCTGTCACGTATTTAGTCGACAATATCTGGTTGGTTCGGATCTCGATCGGCCTCATGGCTTTTCTGGTTCTATGGGGATTGTTTGTTACTTTAACGTCAATGGGCACGGGACACGTGTTGGACACTCTACTCTCAACTATAATCACTGCAATATTAGTCGTTCTGACTGCTCCTGCGGTAAATTATACAATGAAAAACAGCGAAAATTTAGATGCTGCGCTCAAAGAGAAAGAAAAGTTATATGCTGCGTTCAAAGCGAAAGAAAAAGCAGAAGCAAGAGCAAAGCAGGCGGAACAAGTGCAGCCGGAAGGTTCGAAATAGAGGACGTATAGAGATGTCGGATCTTCCCCTGATTGGCAAGCCTGAAATCGTACGGACCTGCCCATGAGCCCTGAATACTGTGTTTCGGCCCCGATTCCCTGTATGATAAAAGTGATCAAAAGTATGAATTTTATCAGCTGATTGAAGAAACTCGCATGCGAAAGAAACACGTCCTGCTATTTCTGCTCCTCTGCGTTCTGGCTGGCTGTGAGCGCCCGGATGAGGAAGCAGCCGAAGTCGAAGAGCCGCCCGAACAGGCAGCCAGGACTCGGGGAGTCGTGCATCTCGATCAGGATGCGCAGGCTGCAATCGGAATCGTGACTGGTAAGGTCACGACAAGCCCGCAACAGGAGATGTGGGAAAGGTTAGGCTGGCTGGTAGTCCCGCCTGGCCAGCAATCCGTGGTGAAAGCAGCTGCGACCGGGTTTTACCTGCCCGCAATCGGGGAATCAAAAATGACAGTGGGCACGGCTGTCTCGCAGGACGCCCCGCTGGGGTCGCTGCAGATATTTCTCTCACCACAGGAAGCAGCACAATTAGTCGTTGCCAAGGAAGAAGCAGATCTGGTCATGAATCAGGCGCTCGTTTCCCAACGTCTTGCTGAGCAACAACTGGAAAAGCTGGAACGGGGCGGCAGTACTTCGATCGTTGCAGGAAAACGACTCCTGGAGTTGAAAGAGATCATCGAGCGGAACCGGGTCGCGTATAAAGAAGCGCAGGAAAAACTGCCGTTTCTGCCGTCAGAGCCCTATGCCGATTCTTTGAATCTGAAATCGGTTCCGGTGAAATCCCCGCTGACTGGTCTGATTTCCACAATGCATGTCGTCCCTCGCCAACTGGTCGTCCAGGGAGATCCGCTCTGGACGATTGAAGACTGGTCGACGCTGTGGATCAAAGTGCCGATCTTCGAAGGCGATTTACCCGGAATTCCACATGAGAATCCAGCCTATGCAGTCTTACCCGGAACCTTGTCTGTAGAACAGGTCGAGCGGGTGATGCATCCGCAACCTACAGAACCGGGGCGCAGAACCGTCGATATTTATTACCGTCTGAAAAACCCACGCGGTCAACTTCGCCCCGGGCAGTCGCTGCTGATGGAGATCCCGCATGGAAAGACAGAGATGCAGGCCACGATTCCCCGTTCTGCCCTCATCTGGGACGGGATGGGAAATGCCTGGGTGTATCTGCAGATCGATCCGGAGCATTTTCGACGTCAAATGGTCGAAACTGGTCCCGGCGATGCAGAGACCATTTCCATCATGCGTGGGTTGAAACAGGGTGAGACCATCGTGACCAGTGGCGTCCAGTCGCTGTATGGCGAAGAATTCAAAAGCGATCTCCAGGCTGAGGATGACGACTGATATGCTGGACCGCCTGATTCGGTTTTCTCTGGATTTTCGACTGGTCGTGCTGTTGCTCGCAGTGGTGCTGCTCATCGTAGGCGCCGATGCGATCCGCACCGCACCCTGGGATGTCTTTCCCGAATTCGCTCCGCCTCAGATCGTGATCCAGACCGAAGCCCCCGGCCTCTCCACCGAAGAAGTGGAACAGATGGTGACGATCCCTGTGGAGTCGGCCGTTAATGGTGTCAGCCGCATTAAAACGCTCCGCTCTTCATCGGTTCCCGGTCTCTCGGTGGTGAAAGCGATCTTTGAAGAAGGAACCAATATTCTCGACGCGCGACAGCTGGTCAATGAACGGTTGAACGAGGTGGCAACGCAGCTCCCGACCACGGTTGATTCTCCCCGCATGACACCGCTGGCTGCCTCTACAAGTCGCCTGCTGATGATCGGGCTGACCTCCGAAACGGCTTCGCTGATGGAACTGCGGACCATTGCCGACTGGACACTCCGCCGCAGACTGCAGGCCGTCCGCGGCGTCGCTTTTGTAGAAGTCTTCGGGGGCGACGTCAAACAGTATCAGGTCCTGGTCAATCCGCAGCGTCTGCAACGCTATAACGTTTCGCTGGATCAGGTCACCCAGGCGGCACGACAGGCAACCGGGTTCGGAGGAGCCGGTTATGTAGAGACGCCCAACCAGCGACTCTCGATCCAGCAACGGACGCGGATTGAGTCACCGGCCGATCTGGCAGCCGTCCCCGTCCTGCTCGAAAGCGGAGTCCCCATCTCCCTCGGTAATGTTGCTGACGTTACCGTTGGATCAGCCGATAAGCCCGGCGATGCCACGATCAACGGTCAGCCGGGAGTACTGTTGCTCATTCACAAGCAACCCTCTTTCAACACGCTGCAGGTATCAGATGACGTCCAGCAGGCGGTCGCAGAGCTCAGTCAGACCCTGCCGGCAGGAGTCGAACTGCATCCGCTGCTGTTTCGGCAGGCCAGCTTTATCGAGCGGGCGATTGGCAATCTCAGCACGGCGATTCTGATCGGTTGCGGACTGGTGATCCTGATTCTGATCGCCTTTCTGTTTCAATGGCGGACGGTTGTAATCAGTCTGACCGCAATTCCCCTTTCTCTGTTGGGGGCGATTCTCGTGCTACGGGGATGCGGCGCTTCGTTGAATGCCATGACCTTGGGCGGCCTGGCGATTGCCCTGGGCGAGGTGGTAGACGACGCCATCGTCGATGTGGAAAACGTCCTTCGCAGATTGCGGGAAAATGCACAGCAGGCACAGCCGCGCCCCGCCCGGCAGGTTGTGCTGGACGCCTCACTGGAAGTCCGCAGCGCCGTCGTGTATGCCAGTTTTATCGTCGTACTGGTCTTCCTGCCGGTCTTCTTCATGGGAGGTCTGGCCGGTACGTTCTTCCGTCCCTTGGGGCTGGCCTATATTTCTGCGATCCTGGTATCTCTCGGAGTCGCCTTGACGGTCACACCTGCTCTCTGTCTGACATTGCTTCCTCGCACTGCCCGTACGGCGCATCGTGATCCTCTGTTAGTCCGTCTGTTGAGTGCCCTCTATCGCCGCGTATTGCCTCTCTTTCTGAAATTTCGCAAGACAACGGTCTCTGCTACGGCGTTGCTCATGCTGGGGACGCTCGCCACAGTCCCTTATCTGGGAGGAGAATTTCTACCGAATTTTCGTGAATCCAACTTTGTCGTCTTCATGGCAGGAACACCGGAAGAATCACTGCAGGAGTCAGTCCGCGTCGGTCAGCATGTCGCAGACCGCCTGCAGGAAATACCGGGCGTGGCCAGCGTCGCACAGCAGATCGGACGTGCTAATCTGTCCGAAGACACCTGGGGACCCAATATCAGTGAGATCTGGGTCGCCCTCGATGATCAGGCCGATTACGATATGGTGCTTAATCAGATCAGAAACAGTGTAGAAGAGGTGCCGGGACATGTTTTTCAGGTCAAGCAGTTTCTCCGGGAACGCATCGATGAAGTGCTTACCGGCACGACAGCGGATATGGTGATTCAGGTCAACGGTCCGGATCTCAATACCCTCCGCGGTCAGGCAGGTACTATTTTCGCCGCCATCAAACAGATCGAAGGCATCGCAGATTTGCAGATTGAACAACAGGTGGACGTCCCCCAGATTCGTATCCTGTTAAGACCTCAAGACGCGGCACAATACGGTTTTTCTGTCGGGAAACTAAACCAGGATATTCAGACCCTGCTCCGTGGTACCCGCGTGGGGCAGGTCTATGAACAGGATCAGGCATTCGATGTCATGGTCCGTGCTGCGCCGGAAATACGAAGCAGTCCGACCAGCCTGGGACGCTTACTGGTCGACTCACCCGCCAATGAAACAATTCCGCTGGAGGCCGTCGCCAGTATCGCACTGGTGGACGGGCCGAACGCCATCAATCGGGAACAGGCCAGTCGCCGGCTGCTGGTCACCTGCAATGCACACGGCAGAGATGTGACCAGCCTGATGGAGGAGGTTCAGCAGAAACTGCAGCCACTCACAGCAGCCATGCCAGCCGGGTATCACGTCGAATATGGAGGAGAATATACCGCCCGCAGCGCAGCCCGGCAGCAACTGCTGCTGATGAGCAGCGTGGCTCTGGTCGGCATCTTTATCCTGTTGTATCTGGATCTGAAATCGATTCGTCTGGCGACGATGGTCATGCTCAGCGTTCCCCTGGCCTGTGTCGGAGGCATTGCCGGCGTGCTGCTGGCGGGAGGTGATGTCTCTCTCGGATCGCTGGTCGGCTTTGTCACGGTGTTTGGCATCTCCGTCCGGAATGGAATTCTGCTGATCAGTCATTATCAGCATCTGCAGCGGACCGAGGGCCTGCGCCTGAACCGGGAACTGATTTTAAAAGGAGCCTCCGAACGTCTCATCCCGATTCTGATGACCGCGTCCAGCACCGCACTGGCCCTGTTACCCTTAATCCTGTTTGGGAATCTGCCGGGACACGAAATCGAGCACCCGATGGCCATAGTGATTGTGGGAGGCCTGATTTCATCGACGTTCCTGACACTGGTACTACTTCCCGTGCTTTATGAATGGATTGGACGCGCAGACATCAGCGCAAACAGCTGACTTCGATCCGACAGAAGAATATTGCAATCAGCGTAAAACGAGCAATCAGTGATGGTATTGCCCACCAGATTGATTAAAATAACAGATCGAAGCGGGGACCTCTCCGATTCACCCATTTCTGAACTTCATTCTTTTAACTCGCTTTCAAACGGGGAAAACCACCATGCGCCGCTGCTTACTGGTGACCATCGTTCTGGCATTCGCCTGTTTCTGTTTCACTGAGACCCTGTCGGCAGAAGGCTATCTGACCTCTATCGGCACCGGCTCCGATCGCATCCCGGTAGTGGTCGTCAAAGGCACCCCTTATGAAATGGGGAAGCAACAGGGAAAACTGATCCGCACAGAAGCGACGGAAATGATCCTCTCCCTGATGAAGAAAGTGCAGGCGGCAGGACCCGAACGCGCCTCGGATGCCAGTCTGGATGCTGCCTGGAATGCCATCGCACCGCATACCGACCCCCGGTTTAAAGAGGAACTCCGCGGCTTCGCGGAAGGATCGGGGATCGATTTAAAAACGCTGCAGCGGGCGCATGCCCTGCCCGTCGTCATGGATTATTCCTGCAGCAGTATCGCCGCCTGGGGATCTGCAACGAAGGACGGCCATCTCTATCAGACGCGCAATCTCGACTGGACCATGAATCTGGGCGTGCAGGATTATCCCTGCATCACGGTTTACATTCCCAAACAGGGCACGCCCCATGTGAATATCACCTTCGCCGGCTTCATCGGTGCCAATACCGGTATGAATGCAAAAGGCATCGTGCTCTCGGAAATGGGCGATTCCCCCGGCAAGGACTATCCCTTCGACATGAACGGCGTCCATTTCACGACGCTGTTTCGCGAGGTCATGTACGATGCGCAGAACCTCGATCAGGCCATTGACCAGTTCCAGCAGGCGAAGCGGATCAAAAAATATCACTACGTGGTCGGCGACGGAACCAGCGGGCGTGCCGTTAAGATGCTGGCCCACGCCCCCGATCTCGTGATCTGGAAAGACAACGATCCCAGCGATGAACTCGCCCCGGCTGTGATGAAAGACCTCGTCTATCAGGACGAAGGTCGCGGCGCGTTTCAGCCGCTGCAGAAAGTGTACGGCAAGATCGGCGCGCATGAAATGCGGGATATCGCCTGCCAGATTCCCATCAAGGGGGGGAATATACTGGATGTCATCTACGACGCCACCGCACTGGAATTCTGGGTCTCCTACGCCGAGAAGCAGGACGAAGCCTACAAACGCCCCTTCGTCCATTTCAAACTGAAAGACTACCTCAAGTAGGCTGCAAGACTAGAGGTAGTTTCAAAACCCAAAACTACGTGAACAGTTTGGTATAGTATTTGTACGAGTACCTCCCTCGAAAGGAGGTCTCATTATGACCATGACCCGCGTGTCACGACCTGCCACAGGTCGCAACATTACCGGGTCCAGGACGGAACCAAAACCACAACTCTCGGACGAGCAATGGCTTCTGATCAAAGATCTGTTTCCAGAACCACCGGTAAACGCAGCCGGAGGGCGGCCCAGAGTGGCTGCCCGCGAGTGCCTCGAAGGAATCCTTTGGGTATTAAGGACCGGTGCCCGATGGAAAGATTTACCAACATTTTTACCATCTCCCAGCACCTGCTGGCGGCGTTTCAAGGAATGGACCGAAGACGGTGTCTTCCTGGAAGCGTGGCAGCGATTGCTCGAACACTTAGACCGCCGGAAGCTGGTTGTCTGGTCGGAAGCATTCGGGGATGGCACATTCTGCCCCGCAAAAAAAGGGGCGCCGATGTCGGAAAGACAAAACGGGGAAAGGGAACCAAGCTTATGCTGCTGGTCGACGGAAACGGGCTCCCTCTCGCTTTGGATCGTGCCAGTGCCTCTCCGGCAGAGGTGAAGCTGATTGAATCCCTGCTGGACCAGCGAGTTTTGCCACGCGACCCCGATCGCCTGATTTATGATCGTGCGGCCGACAGCGATCCCCTGCGCACAGAGCTGGCGGAACGGCAGATAGAGCTGATCTGTCCGCATCGCAAGAACCGTGTGAAACCAGCGACGCAAGACGGGCGTGCTCTGCGGCGATATCGACGCCGCTGGAAAGTCGAACGCACCATCAGCTGGCTGTTCAACTTTCGTCGTCTGGTAATACGATATGAACGATACAGTCATTTGTTTTTAGGATTCGCACAACTCGCGTGCGTGTTCACCTTACTTAATAAGTTATGAAACCACTTCTAGATATCCTGTTCCAGATCAAAATGGCGTTTCGCCGTATCGTTCAGCGCCCGGGTCGCGATGGCAATAATCAGGCCCACGAAAACCATCCCCACCAGTCCGATGGCGACGCTGACCAGTTTCCCCAGCGGCGTTTCCGGCGTGATATCACCATAACCAATTGTCAACCCGGTGATCATGGTGAAATAGACAGCGTCTCCAAAGCTGAGGCTTTCCAGCCGCCAGAGCAACACCGCTCCCACTAGCAGGATCAGCAGCAGCGCCACGAAGACCTCCCGCACATAAGAGGAATAGCGCACAAAGGCACTGAAGAATTCTACAAACAGGGGCAGACGCTTTTCGATGATGTGCTTCAACATGGCAGTTGTCTCTGTTCACGAACTGAGGAATCAAGTCAGACCTGAGCCCTGGCAGGCGGTTCTTTCAGGTTCATTGATTTGAATACTAACCGTTTCATGGTGTTGCGCACAGCAGGTTTCGTCTGTTTCACGCGGTTCAACGGCCTGAGACCTCAAATCGATGGTCTGTACTCTCCTGTTCTTCTAATTGTACGAACAGTCAGACAGAGAGCGCAGCACTTCATGAGGGTCTCATGAAAATACACCCCGTTTTCGTTTGAGTCCTTGACAACAGAGAAAAATAGTCATCAAATAATATAAGTATATCCTTATATCTTAATAGTGTGCAAATTAGAGCTGTCAATCTGAGACAACAGTGGAACGCAGATGTGAAATCACCAATGGCTTCATGGTCGCGAGTACCATTTCGCTTTTTCCTTTGAACGTTTTATTTCAGGAGAGAAGAAGACATGACAAGAAATTTCATGATTGTGACGGGGATTGTTTTATCGGCGTTGGGAATTGTCTGCCTGGGCACGCATGCATCTGCACAGGTCAAGCAGGGCAAGACCCGGCCCGCGGAAACAAAGTATCTGATGCGGGGCATCACGCAGCCCAACTGTGCCGGCCTGGGGAAACTGCTCAAAGGGGATGGCCCCGCTGATGAGAAGGCCTGGGACACCGCTGCCTGCCATGCCGCCTGCCTGAACGAAATGGGCTTTCTGCTCATGTCAGACGGACGTTGTCCAGATGGTAAATGGGCTGGGGCCGCAAAGACCCTCCAGGCGGAAAGTGCTGCCGTCCTCAAGGCGTGCCAGCAGAAAGATTTGAAAGCAGCCAGTGCCGCCTTCAAGAAAATGACCGGGTCCTGTGCGGCCTGTCACAAGGCACACAAGAAATAATCACATCAGGAACGTGACTCAGTTTCTGATCCCATTCAGGACGGCACGATACATCCGGTATGTATCGTGCCGTTTCTGTTTTCCCGGTAACGGCCAACCCGCTTGAATCATCCTCTCACAGTCGTTACTTTTGAACGTGACACGAATGTAGCGACTCGAAAATAGACCGTTCCTGTTACCTCCCCTGCCGTCTAAGTCGACCCGCCCTGCCAAGGAGCTACCCATGATCTCGGTTCTCAAGAAAATGATCATCGTCACACTGGTTTTTCCTGCCTTACTGTCTGCCTCACTCCTGGCACAGGAATCGTCACAGCGGCTCAATCCCTATGACCTGCGCCTCTATCATGATGCAGCAGGCAAAGTGCAGAAAGTGCAGACGCCCGCTGACTGGCAAAAACGGCGACAGGAAATCATTCGCGGCATGGAAACGGTCATGGGTCCATTCCCCGGTGACGATCAGCGCGTCCCCCTGAATGTCGAAGTCATCGAAGAGGTCAAACTCGAAAAATACACGCGGCAGCTGATCACCTACCAGTCCGGCCCTGATTCCCGCACGCCTGCCTACCTCTGTATTCCGCATGCCGCGAGCAAAGACCACAAGGTCCCCGCAGTGCTTTGTCTGCATCCCACCGACAACAAAGTCGGCCATAAAGTCGCCCTCGGACTGGGTGGCCGTGCCGGACGAAATTATGGCGCCGAGCTCGCCGAACGCGGCTATGTCACGATTTCCCCCGCCTACCCGCACCTGGCGAATTACTGGCCCAACCTGGGCAAACTCGGCTTCGTCAGCGGCACCATGAAAGCGATCTGGGACAACTCCCGGGCCATCGACCTGCTCGCTTCCCTGGACTATGTCGACATGAGCCGGGGCGTCGGCGATATCGGCCATTCCCTGGGCGGCCACAATGCGATTTACACCGCCGTCTTCGATCCCCGCGTGACCGCCATCGTCAGCAGTTGCGGCTTCGATTCCTATCCCGACTATTATGACGGTGCCGAACGCGTCTGGTATTTCGGCAAAGGCTGGTGCCAGATCCGCTACATGCCCCGCATGTCAGACTACCGCGGCAAACTGGACCAGATTCCCTTCGATTTCCCCGAACTGCTCGGCGCCCTGTCCCCTCGCCCGGTCTACGTCAACGCACCCCTGCACGACTCCAACTTCCGCTGGAAAAGCGTCGACAAGTGCGCCGCCAGTGCTGCGCCCATCTATGACCTGCTCGGCGCCAAAGGCAAACTGGTCATCGACCACCCTGACTGCGACCACAACTTCCCGGAAGCACAACGCCAGAAAGCCTATCAGTTGTTCGATACCGTGCTGAAGAAATAATCTGTGTAGAAACGGATGATACTGCAGATCCGGGGCGAGAAAACCAGGGGTAAGCCCGAATGTAATTCGGGCTGAGCGCAGCGAGCAGGAAACTGACAGAGTAACCGACCAGTAAAGCAGCAGGAGAGCCGTCCAGTCAAATCGTAGGGAGCGGCCCTGTGTGGCCGCCCGCCAGGCGACGATCCACCCCGGTTGGGTTCCTGGGGCATCACTATCAGGACCTGTAATTCACAGCAAAAGTTGCCTCCCAGCGATTCAAAAAGGAACCGATCCTGAAATTTCGTGCCATTCGTGCCGACCGTGGTGACTCAAAAACCAACGTATCCCAATTCATTCGTCAGCTAACGTTTGAGTTCTTCCGGTATTTCGTATGGGCCTACTTTAACCCCCTGATTGCGCAGGGCATCCATCACCGCTTTGTAAATATAAGGGTTATTTTCCAGAGCTCTGTGATTCTCTTCGGTCCATTTTTCAAGCTTCAGGTCTTTGAACGCAATGTCATCCATCTTGCTCAGTTCGATGATGATATCCCGCATCACTTTCCCACCTTGAAGAAAGCGATCCCTGAGAACAGGAGTGCCATCAGCATAGCTGAGACTGGCCAGTTTTTTCCCCAGCATTTTGCCCGAGAGAAAACCGTCTCGGTCTGTGCAGGCAGCAATCGGGTTCCACAGGACATGCTCGGACTTAGAACCCATTTTAGGCAATTGTGCAAGATGAGCCGGTATTTGCGGCCAGGGACCTTTGGGAGAGTATTTGATCTCGCCGATTCCCTCCTTGCCTGTCGCATGTTCCGCCCAGCGTGCCATTCCTTCCAGAAACCAGGCGTTTTTGAAGTTCGTCGCGCCATATTGAATGAGGTGAAAGGTTTCGTGTGTGGGAGTCACATTTTTCGTAGGGTCCAGCTGACTGGAAATCGCCATCACGATGCAGCGGTCTTTGGGAGTGCCTTCAGGAATTTTTCGAGCACGCTGCGCACTTGAGAACGCAATACCGTTCAGGCCCCCCATTTCCTTACGATCCCGGATGCTGACCTGAATGCAGTTGACCCCTTTGTATCGTTCACTTTCAAAAGGATCAGGAAATTCGAGAGCGCGGCAGAAGAGTTGATGAGCCGCCCAGACCTGTTTCGCAACGTTTTCCACCTGATCCGGAACACTATTCTTATTGACGTCAATGGGAGAGACCGCACCTGTGCCCTCCTTGACGTAGAAGACCCTTACAAATTCGAAGACGTAGTGTTCCTTGAGCTCCGTCTTTTTATTTTGTTGAGCAGTCGCGATCGAAGTAGAGACAAACACACCAAGAAGCACTGCGAGGGCGATGATACGACGCTGAGTGTGACGACGAATGTGTCTCATCGGAGTAGACCTTTCGGCTAACGACCTGACTGGTCGGTTGGCGGACCGATAGAGCTGCCACTGAGATGTGGACATATATATCCCGTGAATCATAACTGAAGAAAAGACGAAGTCAATCAGATTCACAGAGCGAGATGCTGATTTACACTTTAAGCAAGTAGCCTGGGATGAGTACCGCCCCACCTGTTGTCCGGTGGTTTGCTCCCGATAAGCTCCATTTCGTAATGTTCGTGCCGTCCGTGGTCAATAAACGCACGCTTCAGGCAGTTGAACCAGCAGAATCCCCGCGCTGATTTTCTTCCGATTCCTGTTCGTTTTCAGGAGTCTCGCCTTCGCCAATGAAGGTATCCAGGATCTTATCCTGCATGGACAGGGGGGCGTTCCTGGCAGCGATCACACCGACCGTTCCCCCGGCCACGCGTGCCGCTGAAACTCCAGGCAGAGAGAGACCGAACCCCACGGCTGCGCCCAGGCAGGCAATCACAATCGACTGCGTCGTCCCGGCATTGATGATCCAGATGACCCCCGGTGCCGCCCCCGCGGCGGTAAACAGGACTGATTTGATAATCTGTTTTCCAGTGATCTTGGCCATGATAACTCCTGTCGATACATGCGTGGTGCCTGCTTTACAGTAGTGATTTCATGATTCTTCTGGTCGAAGAGAGCCGTGACGAGTTTTTCAGGTCCTACCCCACCTCAATCAGATAACCACCCTCAATAATCTGCACGCCGGCTGCGGTAATCACGGCGGCTTTGGGTGGCTTGTCTTTCCGCCCCTGAATCGCAAAGCAGCCCGCTTCGCCATTCTTGTTGATCGCCACGATCTTGTCGGTGAAATTCACCTTCTCCGGGCCGCCGTTGATCTTCACGATTCGATGGCACAGTGCTTCGCACGCCTCGCGAGGGCTCTTGCCCGCCCGCATCTGTTCCACGACGAAAAAGCTGCCGCAGGTTCGCAGGATCTCTTCACCCCGCCCTGTCGCTCCCGCGGCACCGACTTCGTTGTCCACATACAGCCCCGCGCCGATGATCGGTGAATCCCCAATCCGGCCCGGCAGTTTGCCAAACAGCCCCGAGGTCGTCGTGCAGCCCGCCAGATCTCCCTGGCTGTCAATCGCCAGAATGTTGATCGTCCCCGTCGGCCGCTTATCCAGATCGTAATTGCCGTCTTTCGGGGGGAACCAGTCGTCTTTGTCGCTCAGGTTCTCCTTCCAGCGGAGCCAGATCTTTCGCGATTTGTCCGTCAGCAGATTCTCTTCCGGAAATCCGTGTGCCCGGGCAAACTTGAGGGCGCCTTCCCCGACCAGGTGAATATGATCGGTCCGCTCCATCACCAGCCGGGCCACCGAGGACGGCGTCTTGATTCGTTCCAGCGCCGCCACGGAGCCGCAGTTATGCGTTTTGCCGTCCATGAAGCAGGCATCGAGCTGCACCACCCCCTCTTCATTCGGCAGTCCACCGTAGCCCACGGACTGATCTTCGGGATCCAGCTCCGTCACCCGCGCGGACTGCTCCACGGCGTCGAGGATGTTGCCCCCCTTCTCCAACACGTTCCAGCCGGGCCGGAGCACCTTTTCGGCCCACTCCTCTCCCCGGCTGCACAGGATCAAAGGTCGACGGGGAGCGGGTCCCTCCTTCGCGCGCACCTTGAGGTTACTGAACAGGGAAAGCGAAGCACCCAGCCCCGCTGCCGTCTTGATGAAATGTCTGCGGTCTGTCATGACTCCGATTATACGGAGCTGCGCACGCAAAGATCAAATCTTTTCGTTCCCGGAATATCGCCGAAACCGTTTCTCGCCCGGCTCGCGATTATTCCGCGAATTCCCAGACTTCGATGCTCCCATCTTCAAGCCCTGTCGCAATCCACTGTCCGTCAGGAGAAAAGGCAAGTGAATGGCATCCCCGCGTTCCGTCCAAGGACGAGAGTTGCCCAGACCGATACAGATACAGCCCGGGAGAACCCATGCTGGCAATCGCCAGTGTGGAACCGTCTGGCGACCACGCCATCGCGGTAATTCCGCTCCCTCCCGGCCTCAGGCGAGTGATTTCTTTTTGCGAATGCGTCTCCCAGATTTGCAGATTGAGGTCAGGTCCTGACCGGCCGCATGTGGCAATCTGTTTGCCGTCTGGCCGGACTGCCACAGCAGACGTGTGCTTTCCATCGATCTGAAACTGACCTATCCGCTGTTGCGGTGAGTTTTCCCAGATGACAACGTTGCCGCCGTAATCGGTCGTGGCAACGATCGACTGATCGCGCGAGGCAGCCATGCGCAGATGATAGGTCGCATGTTGTTTTTGTGTCGAGATCCGCGTCCTGGTCTTCCAGTCCCAGGTCTCAATCCAGCCCGCTTGATCAACGTCCATTCCAACGAACAGCCGCTGATCGGAAAATGCGTATCCTGAGACTGTTTTGTAGGAACTGTCCTTTTGGTAGGAATCATTATTTCCATGCTGGAGTGTCAGTTCCGGCTCCAGCGAGGGGAGCTGAAGCAGCCGTGAATTTCCCCGCCTGTCTCCGACAAACACCTGGTCTGCATCAGGGAAACTATACAGAGCCGAGACGTATAATTCAGGTCGGGTGAAGGACGACCGTAGTTTCCAGGTCTGGGTGTCCCAGGCTTTGACGGCAGAATCTGCTCCACCTGAAATCAAATAACGCCCGTTGGCTGCGAAGGTCAAATGATCGACTGTTGCGGTGTGGGCGTTTCCAAACAGCTTCTGCCCGCTGGCGAGATCGAATAGATGAACCTGGCTGAGTCTCACCGTCGCCGCAATCCGTTTTCCATCCGGCGTGAAACGAATCGCATCCAGCGCAGGGCTACCGCAGGGAATCGTCTTTTTCAACGTACCAGTTGTAAAATCCCAGATCCGTAAACCGCTGGAGTCTGCAGAGCCCGTCACCAGCAGCCAGCCGTCCGGCGAAAACTGCAGCGGACTGTAGACTTTCGTGGCATTGGAGATTTCCCGGATCTTTTTTCCTGTCCGCGGATTCCAGACGGTCATTCCGTCATAATTTCCTGTCACATACCACCTACCATCCGGGCTGAACTGACCTGCGCCGCCACCGGGGATTTCGAGCTGTTGTTTTCTGTTCACAGCGTCCCAGAAACAGGTTTGATCAGAATCGGTGGCTGCTAAGGTCCTGCCATCTGGTGCAAAACAGAGATTCGGATGACGATCCTGGTAAAAGACCGGCATCCGCACGAATTCATACCTGGACAAATCGAAGTCGTCAGGAATCTTGAAACTCAGTTGCTTAACGTCGACTTGTTCTCCCCGCGGTTTACCGACTGTCCCCAGGTACTCCCCCGTCCGGCTGTTCCAGAGTCGAATACTCCAGTCATGTCCCACCGCAGTTACGATCTGATGTCGGGCACTGTAAGCCAGTGCGTGTAACGGCATGGGTCCGCAGGGAAAATCGTTACCTTTGCGAAGCCAGATCACATCAGTTGTCAGTTCACGCGACAGCTTTCCAGTCGAAGCCTCCCAGAAGCGAATCGCTCCATCGTGGCCACACGAAATCAGTGTTCGGGAATCTTCAGTAAAGACCAGACCGGTAACCCCACCTTCAGTCAGGGTTTTGGGGTGCCCTTTCAGCTGCTGCAGCCTTGTTCCGGTCTGTGCATTCCAGATCCCAATGCCATAACTGCCCACCGCGATCAGCTTTCCATCGGGAGAACAGGCCAGTTGGTGACCGTTCGATCCGTCAAATGCCTGGTTCTTCAGTTCAGCCACCTGCCGCAGTTCCGCCTGCGCGCATTCTACGAACAGGAGAGTCAATGTGCAGACAGTCAATAGAACACGAAAAGACATGCCAGTCATCTTCCGAAGCGAATGGAACTTTGACAACAGGCTGCGAACGGAACCCGCTGCCACCTGATTATAAATGAACAGTACGGGATTGAAAGACGAATCAGACAAGCGATTCGCACATAGATCGACTCATCGGTCTACTCAGGTACATTATTCTTCCGGACCATTTCATCAAGCGACTGAAACAGTACGTAGAAATTCAAGGCTCTGTCGTCCAATTGAAAAGTGATCTTCAGGTCCTGTTATGATAGAATTAAGAATGAAGAGTCATGACCGGTTCTGGATCGGGAAAGGTTCTGTTTCCGGCGATGTCACAAAGCAATGGAGGTACCACAATGGCACAACTGGATGCGAAACAGTTCGAGCAAATTGTCTCATTTCGACGAGCAGTGCATGCTGAGCCAGAGCTGAGTTGGCATGAGCATAAGACAGCAGATCGGATTGCGGCATTTCTGGACAATCTGGGGATATCGTATCGGCGGGGATTGGCTGGCACAGGGATTGTCGCAGAACTGCCCGGTGAGAACGATTTGCCCTGTGTTGCGCTGCGGGCTGATATGGATGCGTTGCCCATCCAGGAAGAGACGGGGCTCGCATTTTCGTCCCAGGTGCCCGGCGTGATGCATGCCTGCGGCCATGACGGTCACTCCAGTATGTTGTTGGGGGCCGCTGCTTTACTGGTACGGGAAAAACATCGTCCTGCGCCGATCCGATTCCTCTTTCAGCCTGCGGAAGAAACCGGGAATGGGGCGAAAGCGATGATCGAAGATGGCGCTCTGGATAACGTGGCACTGATTTTTGGTGGCCATCTGGACCGGCATTTTACAGCAGGAACAGTCGCAGTCACCGATGGCCCCGTCAACGCATCCAGTGATCAGTTTCACATCAAGATCCAGGGACAAGGGGGACACGCCGCCCGTCCACATGAAGCCATCGATTCCGTAGTCGTCGGCTCGCTGCTGGTGATGGCATTACAGACCATTGTCTCCCGGGAAGTTAACCCGGCTCACCCGTCGGTGGTGACGGTCGGGCATTTCAATGCGGGCTCCGCTCCAAATGTCATCGCATCGACAGCCCAGCTCGATGGCTCGATTCGCGCTCAGGAGCAGTCTGTACGCGAGAGTCTGCAGCAGTCGATTAAACGTATCGCGCATTCGATTGGAGACCTGCATAACGCGCAGATTGATGTCTCCATCGATCTGGGGACACCACCGCTTTCAAATCCGCCGGACATCGCGGAACTGGCCCGGGAGGCAGTGCGCGGTTCCCTGGGAGATTCTGCCCTGAAAAAGCTCGAAATTGCCAACATGGGAGGAGAAGATTTCGCGTATTACATGGAGAAAATTCCCGGCTGCTACGTCAGATTTGGAAGTGTTCTGGCTGGCAAAGAAGGTTTTCCTGCCCACTCCAGCCGGTTTGACTTTGACGAACAGGCCCTGCATGTCGGGGCAACCTATTACCACGCGGTTGCGCTGGCCGCGGGCCATCACCTTGTCGAACAGTGAGACTGAGGCCATGATCGAGATTCGGAGAGCCCGGGAGGAGGACGCCGATGCCATTCGTGAGATGTTCCATCTCGCCTATGGTGACGACTATTTCTACCCGCAGTACTACAATGTGCAATCACTCAAACGGATGATCCTCAGCGACGATACTCTGTTTCTGGTCGCGGAAGATACGAAGACAGGTGCCATTCTCGGGACAGCCTCGGTACTGCTCGAAGTCGGCGCTCACGCGGATCTTGTGGCTGAATTTGGTCGACTGGTCGTCCATCCGGAAGGGCGCGGCCAGGGGATTGGCGGAAAGTTGATGCAGGCGCGGGTCGAATTCGTGCAGGACCGGTTACATGTAGGGATGGTTGAAAATAGGAGTGCGCACGAGTTCTCCCAGCGTATTTCCCACCAGCACGGATTTCATCCCGTCGGCCTGCTCCCCGACAAATTTAAGCTGGGTGAACGGGAATCGGCTGCCCTGTATGTACGTCATTTCGGACAGGCACTGGAACTCCGGCGCAATCACCCTCACCTCATTCCGGAAATCTATCCCCTGGCCAGACTCGCGCTGGAGAATTGCCAGCTGACCTGTGATGCCATTATTGAAGCCGAGCCGCGGGCCTATCCGCATGTGGAACAGTTTCAGATCCAGGAAATGGAGTCGGAACTGTATCCTGTCCTGCTCCGGTTTGAGCGGGGACGTATCAAACAGCGGGAAATCTTCGGGCGGATGCGGCTCCACTACGGTCTGTTTCAATTACGTGCCAGCCACGCGCAATATCTAGTCGCCTATCGTGACGATATCATGGTGGGGGCCATTGGTTACACGGTTGATGAAAATGAGCGGACCGGAAAAATCTTTGAACTGGTTTCCCTGGATGATACGCCCATATATTACCTGGTTTCCGAACTGGTCCGTCGCTGCCAGGCAGAAGGTCAGATCGACTACCTGGAAGCGGACGTCAACGCATATTCGCCTCAAATGCAGCAGACATTTCTGGAGAACGGCTTTCTGCCCGCAGCGTATATTCCGGCCATGGTCTTTAATAATGTAGAACGTCTGGATGTGGTGCGGATGGTGAATCTGTTGACGTCCTGGAATGGGGATTCGTTACAGGTTTACGAGGTCGGTCGTCCTGTTGCCAGTCTCGTGGATGAATCCCTGACTTTAAAAAACGTACTCCCGCAACTGATTCAGACTGTGAAATCGGCCCCGTTGTTTGCAGGCCTGTCGGAAGAACAGCAGCAGTATGTGGCAGCTTCGGCCGAACTGGAATCGCTGCAAGCAGGCGAGGTACTGTTTCGCCCGGATGATCCGGCTGACAAGATCCGGGTCATCATTTCTGGTGAAGTTGAGATTCAGAACTGTCACTCACAGACGGTAGGAACAATCGGTCCTGATGAATCGCTGGGGGATCTGGCTTCGATTTCCGATCAGACTCATCGGGTTTCTGCGCTCGTGAAAGCCCCGGGGCAGGCCATGCTGTTTTCCAGAGAGGAGCTCGTACAACTCGTTCACACCCGTCCCGACATCGGCATGATCCTGTTTCGTAATTTCTCTAGAGAACTGGCTGAAAAACTGCAACGCATGAATGTACACACACTCTTCAAACAGGACTGACAGTTTGGAACCGGGAAATCAGCAGCAGATGAGATACCAGATGTATTTTAACGCGTTTCAGTCCCCTGAGATTGGGGTCTGGGCATGACAGAGAATGCCGAGTCTCCCCATAATTCAGTTGCCCTCAAACGCTCCATCAGCCTCTGGAAGATTGTCCTCTATGGCGTGGGGACGATGCTGGGCGCGGGCATCTACGTACTCATCAGCAAAATCGCCGGCTCGGCCGGCATGTATGTCCCGCTGGCATTTCTGATTTCCGCGAGCATCGTCAGCTTCAGCGCCTTCTCGTACGCAGAACTCTCCAGCCGCCTGCCGGTCAGTGCCGGGGAAGTCGCCTATGTCCACGCGGCCTTTAATCGCAAATCGCTCTCGATCCTGGTCGGCCTCGCGGTATTGACCACGGGAATTGTTTCCGCCGCGACCATCTCTCGCGGGTTTGTGGGCTATCTCAACGAGTTTGTCGCTGTCAACAGCGCCGCGGCCATTACCGTGCTCGTTCTGTCGGTGGGACTGCTGGCCGCTTTCGGAGTCGATGCCGCCGTGGGAGCAGTTGTCGCCATTACCTTCGTCGAACTGACCGGCGTCCTGCTGGTCATTGCCGGGGGCGCTGCAGAACTCGTTACCGTTCCCCTGCGCTTCACTGAATTCGTGCCTCCCTTCGATGTCGGCGTCTGGATGACCATCCTGTTTGCCAGCTTCCTGGCCTTCTATGCCTACATCGGTTTCGAAGACATGGTGAATATGGCCGAGGAAGTCACAGACGTAGAACGCACGATGCCCAGGGCGATCATCCTGGCGCTGGCCATCACAACCACGCTCTATATCCTCGTCTCGCTGGTGGCTGTATTGACGCTGCCGATGGACCAGCTGATCCACAGCCAGGCCCCCTTCACCGATATCGTCCGCGAGCACGGCCTGGTCCCGCCCTGGCTCATCAGCGCCATCAGCCTGGTCGCCGTCCTCAACGGGGTGATGGTCCAGGTCGTCATGGCCTCGCGCATCCTCTACGGCATGGGACGACAGGGCATCGCACCGGGGATCCTGGGAGACGTCCATCCCCGCACCCAGACACCCCTCTGGGCCACGGGCATCGCCACCATCACCGTGCTGGTTCTGGCCCTGGGCTTCCCCATCGAATCCCTGGCACGCGGCACCAGCTTCGTGATGCTCTGCGTCTTCACCATGGTCAACGCCGCACTCATCAAGCTCAAACGCAACCCAGCACCAGACGAACTGGCACTCATCTGCTACCCACTCTTTATCCCCGTGCTGGGAGCGATCCTCAGTGTTTTGTTACTGCTGATGGAATGCATACGCCATCTCGGCTGGTATGATGGACTATAAACAGTCTGCAGAGGCAAGAAACTTTCGTGGCGTTCGTGCCTTTCGTGGTAATAAATCCGTGGTGAGGCTTCAGGCCACAGCCGAGCCCACGATCTCCATTGCCGCTTCGCACAACTGCTGTGCCTCGTCATTTTGTGGTGCCTCCGCGATGACCCGGATGATCGGCTCCGTGTTGCTCGCCCGCACCTGCACCCAGCGGTCTTCCCAGTCCAGACGCAGTCCATCCCCCGAGGATGCAGTTGCCGAGTCGAAGTGCTGTTCCAGTGCCTGGCACGCTTCGGCTACCTTTTCGCGGGGACAGGTGATTTTATTCTTCACAATGCTGTATTGCGGCAGCGAATCAGCCCAGGCGGACAGCGTCTGTTTCGAAGCCGCCAGACCCGCCAGCACGTAAGCCATACTCACAAAACTGTCCCGCACATAACCGACCTTGGGATCGATCACCCCGCCGTTCCCTTCGCCGCCGATGATCGCCTTTTCCTGCTTCATCTTCGCACAGACATGCGCTTCGCCCACATAGGAGCGGAAGAAGGGACAATCGTACTTCGCCGCAATGTCCGCCGTCACCCGGCTGGTGGAACCATTCACGACAATCGGACCCGGAGTCCGGGCCAGCACGTAGTCGGCACCGAGGGCCAGCGTCAGCTCTTCGCCAATGTACCGCCCCGTCTCATCCACAATCGCCAGCCGGTCCGCATCGGGATCCTGTGCAAAACCTGCATCCGCACTCTGCTTGACCACCTCTTCACACAGCGACGTCAGGTTCTCCTTCAGCGGCTCGGGTGTGTGGGCGAAATTGCCGTCCGGCGTGCCGCCCAGCACGATCACTTCACAGCCCAGTGCTTCCAGCAGCTGCGGCGTCGCGACACCACCGGAACCATGGTTGCAGTCCAGTACCACTTTGAACTTCCGCTGCTGAATCGCCGCTTGGTCGATCAGCGCCAGCACCCGCTCGATATGCGGACCGGCAGCGTTTTCGTAGCGCTCCAACTGCCCCAACTGGTCCCAGGAGACAAAGTTGAACTTCTCATTGTTGAGCACATCCAGCAGCCGCTCCCCCTGCTCTTTGTTATACACCGAACCTTCCGGCGAAAACGGCTTGAGCCCGTTCCAGGGGATCGGGTTATGGCTGGCGGTGATTTGAATGCCCCCCGCGGCTTTGAGATGCGTCACCAGCACTCCGCAGGTCGGCGTCGTCGCGATGTCGGCATCGATCACTTTGCAGCCGGTCGCCAGCAGGCCCGAGATCACCGCATGCCGCACCATCTGGCCGCTCCCGCGTCCGTCTCGCGACAGCACCACGGTCCCCTGGTCAGCAATCGTCCCCACCGCAGCTGCGAAGCGGGTCAGATAGTCCGGAGTCAGTCCGTTTCCCACGACGCCCCGTAAACCAGAAATACTCAGAATCCGTTCCGACATCATCAGCCCCTGCTGCTAAATTCAATCTACTGTCACGAAAAGAGAAGACGTTCATGTTCCAGGTCGTATTGTTTTCATCGTCGTGGTGAGTGGCATTTCTAAAACGCCATCGTCAGTTTGACCCATTAGCCGCAGGGCGTTAGCCCCGGTTGGTTCCAGTCGGTCTTAGGCTGCCAGAGATAAATGACATGAACGACAAAGACGATGATCCCAAACTACAAACACCGTAGCGCAAACCATAGTCGACACAGCCCCGATTGACAATCCCGACTCCGCCGGAAATCACTTCTGCGACTCGGGATCGAGCCAGTTTTCCGCCTGCCGCTGACATTCGATCACCCGTTCGTGCGTCAGGGCCAGCAGCTCTTTCTCGGCACCCCGCTCACAATACTCTTTGACCGTCTCGGCCGGGATCGGCTCGCCGTAGACCACGCGTACCGCCCGCGGATGCAGAAAATATGCCCCGCGCGGCAACGCCCGAAACGCTCCCGCGATACCAATCGGATAGATGCCTGTGTCGGTCCGCTTGAGCAGCGCCAGAAATCCCGGCTTGAATCGCTGAACCGCACCGTCGTCAGTGCGGGTCCCCTCGGGAAAGATGCAGACCATGTTGCCGTTCTCGATATTTTCAATCGCGGCCCGAAAACTGGTCGAACTGGCCGAACGTCGGCTGATCGGAATCACATACGTATGCCGCATGAGCGCTCCCAACAGCGGAATCCGGAACAGCGAGTCGCGCGCCATGAAGCTGATCGGCCGCTTTAAGGGCAGACCGATCAGCAATGGATCGAGGAAACTCTGGTGGTTACTGATCAGCACGCCTCCCCCTCGTGCGGGCAGACGTTCTTTGTGGCGCGACTGATACTGCAGCCAGAGACCAAAGAACCCCTGCAAGATCCACTGAAAGGTGATCCAGACCAGGTTCCTGCGATGGGGAGGAAGTCGTTTCGATTCTTCAGCCAACACTCAGCCTCTCAGTCGATCGCTTTGAGTTTGAGCTGGCTGGGATCCAGGACGACATGTTTGACCAGGTCGCGCTTCCAGGTGTAGGTGATGTGCACCTTCCCATCGTCAGTCTGAATCACAGCCGGGTAGGAATATTCCCCCTTCTGATCTTCCAGCACGAGCGCGGTCGACCAGTGCTTGCCGTCTTCCGAAATCGCCACATGCAGCGGGCTGCGGCCTTTCTGCGTCGGGTTGTAAACCAGTAGTGCGCGGCCGTCTTTCAGCGTGACCGCATCGGTGCCGCTGTTCGGGTTGGGCAGCGTGGTCATCGTGACTTCACCCCAGGAGCGACCATTATCGTCCGACCAGGCTTCGACGAGTTTCCCCTGCTTGCTCCGGCAGAGAATCTGCAGCTTGTCGCCATATTTCAACACGGAAGGCTGAATCGCTGCGATTTTGTAGCCGTCATTCAGCGGACCGGTCCGGTGCCAGGTTTTGCCGAGATCGGGAGTCCACTCCATCTGCAACTGCCAGCCGTTGTGTTCGGTACTCGCCGGACAGAGCAGCGTGCCGTCGGAGAGCAGATAAGGTTTGTTTTTAACCGGTCCGACAAACCCGTCCGGCAGCCGTTTCGCCGGTCCCCATGTCTTGCCGTTGTCGTGGGAAACTTTCAGCATCCCCCACCAGGCACTCGGATTGGGCCCGACTTTGTAAAACAGCAGCAGCGTGCCCGGTTTGGGCTGGAACAGCACCGGATTCCAGCAGGGATACCGTTTCGATGCACTCTCGACGCCGTCCGCGACACTCACAGGCGCCGTCCAGCCGTCTCCCTCATTCCGGCAGACCCAGATTTCGACATCCGGATTCTTTTCATGCGTCCCGCCGAAGAAAGCACAGACCAGTCCCTTGGGCGTCTCCACAATCGTCGACGCATGGCAGGACGGGAACGACGCATCCGTATAAACAAACTCCTGTTTGACCAGCCCGGGCTGATCGGCGGTGGTGTTTTCGGGCGGATTAGCGTGGGCGAATGTATTCATGCCGATGCAGACCAGCAGAAGCGGGAAAACTTGGAAAAACAGGTTCACAGGTCGTAGCTGTCTCATAAGTCGTACTTTCTTCACCAGGGAGTATCAACGGGAAATGAGAATCGAATGGTCAGTATCAGGATATCAACCCGCTCCACAAAGTGGAATTGGCAATAAATCGCTTCTCCCCTTTTTCAGCAGAATTGATTTTCTTAAGTCTTTTTAGTTGAAAACAGCCATATTCTCGGGAATAGCACAATCGCCCGCAAGAACGCCTTGGGCGAATTGTTTTTTGGAAACAACATCGATAGGATGGCGGATACTCTGCGGGGCTGTTTTCCTCTGCAAAATTCGTCTCAATTTAAGCTCATCGCGGCACATTCTGCTCACGCCAGCCAATGTTGCTCTCGCGGAATGAGTTCTCTGAAATCTGTCTGGTGCTTGAGTACAAGCCCGATCACCCCCTGATAAAAAGGTTATTAGACAATGGATGCCGAAGCATTGAAATTAGCGACTCTCTGTTTGCATGGCGGCCAGGAACCCGACAGCGCCACCAACTCCCGCGCCGTTCCCATCTATCAGACGACCTCCTACACCTTTAATGATACTGATCACGCGGCCAGACTGTTCGGCCTGCAGGAATTCGGGAACATCTACACCCGCCTGATGAACCCCACCACCGACGTCCTCGAAAAACGTCTGGCCCTGCTCGAAGGGGGCGCCGGTGCCCTGGCGGTCGCTTCCGGACAGGCAGCCGAATCTCTGGCGATCATGAACATCGTCGAATCCGGCCAGAATATCGTTTCCTCTTCCAGCCTGTACGGCGGAACCTACAACCTGTTCCACTACACGTTCCCCAAGTATGGCATCGGGGCGAAGTTCGTCGATCAGAGCGATCCCGAAAACTTCCGCAAAGCCATCGATGAGAACACTCGCGCCGTCTACCTCGAAGCCCTGGGCAACCCGCGGTGTGATGTCGCTGACTTCGAAGCCATCGCTGCCATCGCCCATGAAGCCGGCATCCCGGTGATCGTCGATACCACCCTGGCCTCCCCCTACCTGTTCCGGGCCTTTGAACATGGAGCCGACATCGTCGTTGCTTCCTGTACCAAATTCATCGGCGGTCACGGCACCTCGATCGGCGGGATCATCGTCGAAAAGGGTGACTTTCCCTGGGACAACGGAAAATTCCCCGGTTTGACCGAACCCGATCCGAGCTACCACGGTCTTAAATTCTATGAGACGTTTGGTCCCATGAACCTGGCCTACATCCTCAAAATCCGGGTCCAGCTCCTCCGCGATCTGGGACCGGCGATGAGCCCGTTCAATGCCTTCCAGCTGTTGCAGGGTCTGGAAACACTGCATCTGCGAATGGATCGGCACTGCGAGAATGCTCTGGCGGTCGCGAAGTTCCTGGAAAGCCATCCGAAGGTCTCCTGGGTGAACTACAGCGGCCTCGAATCGCATCCGTCCTACAAGCTGGCGCAGAAATATCTGCCCAAAGGCTCCGGTGCGGTCTTCGGCTTCGGCATCCAGGGGGATACCCCGGAACAGCAGCAGGCCAATGGCATCAAACTGATCAACAGCGTCAAGCTGTTCTCGCATCTCGCGAATGTGGGCGACAGCAAGTCGCTGATCATCCATCCGTCCAGCACGACCCACCAGCAGCTGACTCCCGAAGAGCAGCTCAGCTCGGGTGTCACCCCGGACTTCATCCGGTTGTCGGTCGGTACGGAAGATCAGGAAGACATCATCAACGACCTGAAACAGGCCCTGGATCAGATCTGATCCCCGGCACGTTTCAGCCGACAAGACAATGTCAGGAACCGGCGCGGGATTTCGCCCGGTTCCTGATTTTTCAAACAACTTTGATCGAGGATTTCCAGCAGAGCGGACGATAATTCTTAGTACCGACCGCCAGAACGCCCGCCGCGTCTCTTGTCGACGGCCAAGGCGTCCATTAAAATGCCGACAATTCATTCGCCCTTGTAGCTCAATTGGCAGAGCAACTGACTCTTAATCAGTAGGTTCTAGGTTCGATTCCTAGCGGGGGCACTTTTAAAGCCATGGCTCATAACGAGTTATGGCCTTTTTTGATTTGGCTGATCTGTACCTAAATCGGCGGTTTTCAAAGTGTACCTAATTTGCTCTTTTAATTTGCAGGTAAGCAGGTCTTAGAAAACATAAAGCCGTCAGCGCTCCAAGCCGCTCAGAATCGCTGCTCCCGCATCCTGAACTGTAAATGTACCCCTTCTCTTAATATCCGGCCCCTAAAACGCTCCTGAGAGCTTTTTACGATGCTGTCCGATGCTTGGCTGATATCACGCTGGTGAGTTATTCAGCAATTTGCGCCAATTTGCAATTTGTTTGTCGAATCAGGAAGGGGCACAGCATACCGATTGTTCTTTCTCGCCCACTCGGGTATGAGATTCACTGTTGATAGAACATAGAAGTGTCAGGCCAAGATGTTGCGCCAGCTAAAAGGGTGATTTAACGCTCGCATCAGCGGCGCGGCTTTGCCGCGTCCGACTGCATGCGTTTGTTAAGTGGCAATTGGATTGCTGTCTTCTTTGTTTCATCAAATTCCCAAATTTCAACTTCAAAAGGAATCAAATGGCCATAGGTGCGAATGTAGTACTCCGCCAGTGTTTCTTTGCGTTTATTACTGTAGTCACGAAGCACGAAGAAAATTTTCCTATAGTTTGAAGGCGAAACATGAAAGTAATACATCGCCTCATTCCAAACGGTTAGTTTTGCGCTCGGGACGTTGTCATTTGGAGCTGTCCATTTATGCGATTTGCATTCAACTAATATCTTTTCTTCTTCGCACCCTAAGTCAAAAGCATGCTCCTTTTTTTGCTCGTCTACACCTATTGCAATTTTTATATCTTTCGACAGTTCAAGACCTATTGTTATAAAGTAATTTTTTGTCGCTAGTTCGAACTCTCTACCTACGTGCGTATTCGATTTAGATCCAATTCTCTGATGAGGTTTACTCATTAGTATTAATGCCACTTAACTTGTTATTAACCTGCACGGCCTTGTTCTGATATGACGCTGATATGGAACAAATACGCGCAAAATAACCGGTTTTAGTTCTGATATGATGCCCCAGCGGCATCATAACACACATAGATGCTGGATATGATACCAAGCAAAATTAGATTTTCAAAGGAGAATAAAAGAGAATAAAAGGGGTCAGGACTCTTAAAAAAGAGACCTGACCCCTTTGTCTTTCCCCTTTGTCTTTTCCCAAACAAAGGATACTGCAAGAAACTTTGCATTCGAAAATTGGTCTGTTGATGAGAGACAATACCTTCCTGATGGCAAGATCACCTATGTGGTTGTGCATCCTGCAGAGGCTGAAAAGCCATAAAAAAAGATAAAAGGGGGCAGGACTCTTATCAATGAGTCGCTGCCCCCTTTTTCATTCCCCAGGCTGTATTTCAAGTTCTTTATCTTCCATCTCTCTGGCCTTCGAAAGCGCAGATGCCACTAAGCCAGCGGGAACTGACACAATCCCCAGGCCGATCACGAGTATTAAAAAAGTGAAAAACTTACCGCCAGCAGTGATTGGATACATGTCCCCATATCCAACTGTAGTCAGAGTGGTAACCGCCCACCACAGGCTGTGGAAAACCGAGCTGAATGCCTCTGGTTGAGCGGGGTACTCAAAGTGATATATCCCCACAGCAGCCAGGTAGAGAACAATCAATGATGCGAAAAGGAATAAGGCGATTTCTTCCTTTGCTATGAGAAAAGCCCGATGGAACCGTTTAGCTGCCGCATTGTACCGTGCCAACTTTAGAATACGAATCAGACGGAGTAGCCTGAATGACCTTAGCGACCGCAGATCGAGACTTGTCGCCAGGTAAAATGGGAGTATCGCCAGTGCATCAACGATTCCAAAGAATGAAAAAATGAAAGCTCGTTTGTTCGACGCAACGATGATTCTTGCGATATACTCAAATGTAAAGATCACTACGCATACGATTTCCGTGATTCTCAACATCCTTCTGTATTCAACTGGCAGGTTTGGTAATGTCTCAATAGAAAAGCCTACTAAGGAGAGTATGATCAAGGCCTGTATCACAACATCAAAAACTTTGCCTGCAGGAGTATCCGTATCCTCAATGATATTTTTGAGCTTTTGCATTGCCAATCCCGATTCACTCTCTACCTGAAGTGTGCCTGCTTTTGATGTTGAGTACTCAATTGAGACTATACATAATTTAAGACGATATCAATCTTACTCCCGCGGTATTGTGTAGATGGGGTCTACTGAAAGTAGAGACGGCAAAAAAACTCTCTGGAATCTAGTATGTAGTCCCTGGAGAACGCAATGATTCGCAGATTCACAGACAACGATGTCGACGCAGTCGGCCAGATCTGGCTGGACGCGTCTCTCATTGCCCATGATTTCGTTTCTGCCGACTTCTGGCAGGCGGACCATGAGGTGATGGTTTCCGAACTGTTGCCCGGGGCGAACGGCTATGTGCACGAGACAGAGGGCACCATCGATGGCTTTGTGCTCGTTGCGCCGCAGCAGCGCTCGAATTACATGGGGGCCCTCTTTGTCAGCCCGCAACGCCAGGGCCGCGGGATCGGCACTCAACTCCTGGACCACATCAAGGCGCGCCGTGGATCATTGACGACCAGTGTTTACAAACAGAATCAACGGACCGTCGAGTTCTACAAGTCCCGGGGCTTTCAGGTCGTGGGAGAATCCGTCTGTGAGCATACGGGCTGTGAAGAGTACGAATTGGAATGGACCGGGAACCCGGACCAGCCCAGAGTAAGCTGAGCACAGGTCTGCTCAAATCAGGTGACAGAATCGGCTGGTGATGAGCGCGAACTTTGAGGGGGGCAAAAGGGGGGCAGGAGTAAGAGATCGTTTCTGATCTGCGTAAACTAATCATCTCTTGGTCGGATTGTGACAAGACTGAAAACAGCTTTGTCCAGGCTTCAGCAGCGGTGGCGACTCGACGAGATTGCTACCCGTAAATCGAGACAGCCCTGCAGGGGGAGCTTCTGAAGTTTCAGCTAGAGTTGACATTGATTTCAAAAGCCGGAGGCCACCGTCGCTATCGTCCATGTGATGGTTCGGCCCCGTTCGCGGTCAAGGAGCACCCCATGACGGCCCCCAATTGTCTTCGCTGCCATCGTTAGCCGTGATTTTCGTAACGTTGGTCCCGTCGGCCCGCATCACGCAAATGTCCATGGGGGGGGACTTGGCATCAGATCGAGCAAATGCGATCCACTTACCATCGGGGGACCATGCGGGTTCAGAATCCCTGGCGTCGTTCTTTGTCAAATTGACGAATGTTGATCCATCGAGATTCATGACGCAGACTTCCAGATTTCCGAAATCGCGACCACTTGCCATTGCGATGCGTTTCCCGTCGGGTGAACAATCCGGGGCATGGTCTGTTCCCTTCGCATTCGTCAGGTTGATCGGGTTTGATCCGTCAAATGCGATCGAGAAAATGTCGCGGTTTCCTGTCATTGTGGATTCAAATACGATTCGCTTGTTATCGGGACACCAGCTGGGGAGCCAGTTGTAACATTCCAATTTGGTCAATTGTCGAACGTCCGTTCCATCGGATTTCATGGTGTATATCTGCGAGGAGGAGCGGTCGTGATTCCACGCATGGAATCCAATACGTGTTCCATCCGGCGACCACGTGGGGGCTTCCGCCTGCATATTCTCAGGAGTCAGCATCTTCAGATTGCTGCCGTCAGGGTTGCAAACGCAGATGCGTTCTTTTGCAGCAAACGCAATCGAGGTGCTTTGGGGGGACCAGGATGGTCCATCTTCACCAGGATTGTCTTCCGTGTCGGTTAAGGGGCGAAGTCCCGATCCGTCCGAATTCATCAGGTAAATTTTCCTGTTTCCTGCGTTCCCGAAATCGCCACGGACAAATGCAATTTGGCCAGTAGGTTGGACATTTTCAGCGTACACCGATCGCGATGCAAAACACGCGCAGGCGCCGATACTCATTGAGAGCAATTCGCGTCGATTTAAAAGGCTCGCCTGCATAGTACATCTCCCATTGAGTTTGCCGTTGTGGCCGAACTTGTTTTTCTACAGAAAACTTAGACTTCAGGTACACATAAGTGTACGGGCGGGAATATGGTTGTAAACACGATACTTCGATGAAATTCGAAATAATATTCATCACTGAATGACTGGAATCGTCGAAGTCCAGGATAACTCAGGGCGTGTAAAAGGGGGCAGGATTCAAATACAATTGCTGACCCCTTTGTATTTTCTGATGGGATCGCCGCTTGCAAGGCGGTTATGCTGGATTTCAAGTTACTCAACCTGTGGTTTCTCCGGTTTTAACCAGGGCGAAGAGAAATAGAGATCCACGTGCCGATTCTTATGTCATTAAAAACTGAATGACGATTCTCTGAAATGGAATATTTACTGTGTGTGAAATTCGTTGAATGATTTGATTGCGTCTTTAATCATCAATTCTGTTGCGAATTCTAATCTCACGGATTTGACAATAAAGTCATATTTCGTCTCAGCATCTTTGATCACGCTGCTCGTCCTGCCATCACCGGCATTATTGAAATAGCGAGAGTAGATAAATACAGGGACATTCGAAATCCCCTGTTGTTGCATCGTGCGCAAGATGTGGAGGATCGCAGGGTCGCTTTTCGAGTTCTGGGGATCTGGTCTTTGTGAGGTTTTCGTCTTATAAATCCATACATCGCTGATAATCCCAAATATACTTGCATGATTGGATGAGATATAGCTGGCTCCTTCTATGGAATTATTACAGAATTCCCATTTTTTATTCAGCCAGTCAAATTCGTTTTTAATTTCCTCAATACATTCCTGGATTTCATCGTGATCTTCGATAAATAAAAGTGTGTCTCTTTTCATGTTGTCCTCACGTTAAGAAAGTTCACTCTTTGCACGGAATGGAAATGGTGAAAGCGGCATACGTATTCTGGTCTGATTGTACCGTTATGTTTCCTTGATGGGCTTCTACTATTTTCTTAGCGACGAACAGTCCGTATCCTGCGCCCCGCACAACTTCCTTCCCCCGTTCAAAGTTATGGTGGAATCTTGGTTCAAAAATGCGGTCCTGGATTTTGCCAGGAACACCGATTGTGTCATTGAAGATTTTGATGCGTAATGCATGATTTATTTTCGAATAGGTGCAGCTTACTTTGACCAGGCCTTTTCTTCTGACTGCTTTCATCGCATTCTCTGCAATACACAAAACTGCGGTTTCAAAAATCTCTCTGTCTACGTTACATTTACTTTGAGAGGGCAGTCTTCTCAGGTATTGAACCTTCAGTAGTTTTTTTCCATAGTAGGATTTGGCAAAGTCATCAATCACCTCATTGACTCCGAGGCACAAGTCTTCGATGCACAACAGTTTCCGGTCCAAAAATGGTTCCATGTTTTCGACGGCATAAAGAACCCGGTCAACGGACATCCAGATGTGACGTATCGAAGCGACTAATTTTCGGAGTTTTTTTTGATCTGGCTGACGCCCTTTTTCGATGTCACGAGAAACGGCTCTCCCGTAGGTGCGTACTTGCAATGCGGGATTCTTAACTTGATAAGCGGTTGCTTCTAATGCCTGGGCCAGTGCGTCTTTTTCCGCTTTGGAAACGATCCCTTCCAACTGTCGCAGTTCAGAGCACTGATCAGCCAGCAGAGATAGCGCTTCAAGTTCGCGTGTGGCTAAGAGATCATGGCGATTAGATGTCATGGCAATCGCCCCAAAGAGGGTGTCATCATCCTGTAATGGAACAACGATCGCTGAACGTACTCCTTTCACTACTGAAGTGTAGGCATATTGTTTTCTGGCTTCACTGACGTTCGTTAAAAGAATCGGTTTTTTGTTAGCCAGCATGCGCCCTACGGCGGATGCATAAGACCGTGGAAGTTTTCCACCAACGCGATGTTTCTTTGTGAGCTCCAACCCGCCTGCTACCTGCTCAATCCAGATGTCGGTTCCCTGAATTGAATATAAGATAATACATTTGTCAGCTAGTTTATCGAAAATATGTTTCGCTGCTTCGATCGCATACTTCCAGATGGTATTTTCTGATCCATGGGTATTCGTACGCTTTCTTGACTGAAGATACTCTCGAAAAAAGGATTCGAGTGATTCCAGTATTCTTAGTCGTTCGTTTCCTAAAATGCTGTCGATCGCAGGCGTAATCACGGAAGAGGCAAAGCGAGAGAGCATGCGCGCGTCGATGTTAAGCAGTTTATGTTGTCTACCCTCTGGAATGCGGATGACTCCATCAAGTTCTGCAGCACCTGGTGGAATCAAAGCTGCAACAAAGGCAATATGTGTTTGTGAGTCATTTAAGTGACGAGCCCAACGACCATCATCATTGATATTGGGGACAAAAAGTGAATCTCCACTGTCCCAGGCTGCCCCCGTCAGTCCCTGCCCATGCAGGTAAAAATCCTTTTTACAGCGTGATTTGAGTCGTTCAAAGGTCGTAGACCACAGGACTAACTGGTCTGGTTGGTTGGGCATGATTTCGGGAGAGAAAATTGGGTGTTGCGCAAAGAATAAAGAGCAATTGCGAGCATTAAACGATGCGCGAACATAATCCGTGATCAGGGTGGCGAGCTCATCGAATGAGTGGATTTTCGAAAATTTAGCCCAGAAATCATCGATCAAAGAGTGAGGTAATGCTGTTGATCCAAACCAGCCAGAAGCAGATAAAGCATCTGAAAGTGGGTGTAACAGCAGGCGAATTAAGTTGAATTCCCGGCAGGTAATCGGTTGTTTACCGCCCTGTTTATCCAATGATAATTTACCAAATACACTACCTTCGGATGTGAGTGGGACATCGAGCCATTGATAGGCATGCGGTCGTCCCAGCACATCTTGCAGGGGGGCTTTTTGAATATGAACCGCAGGAATTCCTTGCCTGTCATCCTTTATCTCAAGATCATTTGCATGTTCGGGAGATACTTTTACTAACAGGGGAATATTGTGTTTGACTGCCAGATAGGAAGCGGATATTCCGGTACTGGAACGAGTACCTTCTTTGGGGATTTTCGCGGGTGTATTCTCAAAAGCATTTCGTTTTTCTTTCGATAGCCCGCTTGTTCGTGCCCCAACCAGCTGCCCACGATCATCGAGATAGTAGAGTCGTGCTGAATTGAAACCGATTACTCTCAGAAGAGCGAATAGTGTCTGTTCTGCGGTTGCTCGATTTTCAGCTCGTGATAATTGTGACATTTTGCCAAGGAATTCTGCTGCTATCTTGACATCGAGGGTCACTTTATCTGAGGAAATAGTAGAATTCATTTCAAAGCGCTTACACTGTCTTTTGGTATATGGCGATGTATCTGAGTTGGTCTAAAACAATGTGATCTTTTGAAATCGAAAAAATGAAGGATGAAGACTTTTGGTGATTCTGCAGACTGAATAATCAGTTACTTCTGTATATGTCACTTGATTTGAATTTAGTCTGGAAGTGAAATACTTGATGGGTTTCTCTATTCTCTTCTATTGGAATTAACCAAGAGTGTATATGAGTTTACAGTATTGGTCTCTCTGTTCAACAATTATTTGAAAATTCTGTGAGAGGACTATTATTTCTGAGAGAATTCGAGGGCAGCGACTTAGATAAGTATCAGTCCTGCCGCGTCACTAATACCTGCAAGGTTACCCAACAGAATCAACTTAAAAACTCAGGACCAGTACCATCAAGGAACAATCCCCACCACCAGAACCACGGTTTCGTTTCCTCACCGTCGTCCCCCTCCTCGCGGTGCTGATCGCGTTAGGCCTTGTCTGGTACCCGCGGCACAAGGTCCCCCGCGTCGTGGTCGGGCAGATCATTACCGACACTGGAACCTATCGTTCCCCGGATGGAACTACACTCCTGACGCTCCGTCGTTCACAAAGGGACGATACCATCAGCGTCGAAGTCGCTGCCCATGCCGGCACGCCGAACGCCGCAGGTTCGAAATGGGAGATTGACGGCGCACAGCCCTGGCTGTATACCTTCGATGCGGACAACAAACTCTGGGGCTATTCCGCCGATCAGGGGCCACACAGTTGGCAGGCGACTCCAGAATCGAACCGGTTTACCAGTATCGGCATCCACGGCGGCTGGGAAGGCATTCCCGAACCCTTCCTGCAGGCACTGCCCCCCGAGGCTCGTGATGTCTATGACCGCTGGCGTGAAAAGCAAACCGCTGCCGTACAGTGACCGCGCCACTGACGGATAATCATTGTGCCCTGCCCTCAAACCTTCTGCAGCACCACAACGTCCTGCCAGCCTTCGATCTCGCCTTTGGTGTGGCTGAGTACTTTGAAGGTGGGGCCGAACAGCTGTTCCAGGTTCTCGTCGTCGATGAAGCAGATGCCGTATTGATCGGTGTCGATGTTCTCGGAACCTGCAGCCTGGCTCATCCAGCAGAAGCCCGTCTCGCGAAAGCTGGTCAGGCCGGCTTCGAATTCGTCTTCTTTGATTCCCAGCACGGCACGGCGTTTGGTGTTGTTCAGGACCTCTTCAAAGGCGGTCGAACCATGAATCGTCGGCACAACCAGTCCCTCGGGACGGGTGATGCGGGCTAATTCCTGAACCCATTCATCCAGGGCCCGGGCATTCAGGTGGGTGAGCACCGAGATCGAATAAATAAAGTCGAAGTAATCCGATTCATAAGGCAGCGGCGGATTATTACCGGTCGCGGTTGCCTTGATAAAGGGGACGCTGTTCTGAATGTAACCGATGGCCGCCTCATCGACATCACAGCCATACAGGTCGTAATTCTGAAACGTGCGGTAGAAGTGCCGCATCGTCCGCGCACAGCCGACGCCGAAGTCCAGAATTCGCAGATCTTTTTCCTCGGGGATATGTTTTCTGATCGCATCATAGCATTGATGACCGACGTCCAGAAAGATGCGGAGATCCGTTTCGCCGCTGACGGTCAGCATTTCTTTCGAAGCGGGAAATGGAATCGCGGTTTCCTGGAGTTCACGAAAATACAACACGCCTTCCGTGTCGGCATAGCGGTAGAAGTCGGGGGTGTTCGAAGAGTTGAACTTTTCCTGCAGTTCCGGGTTCCGGTTGTAAAGGAGTACGCAGCGGATCTGGTAGTGTTCAAGCAACTCATCCAGCCCGTCTAATGACAGCCGGGGGACTTCCGGAAATGACATGGTCGATCCTTCAAAAGTGATGATATGAACTGAAGTCTGGCGGAATCTCGAAGATGCCTTCTCTCATCCGGGCCGCTGCTATTATGACTTGCTCTCTTAAATCGTACCAGTCACATTTCGAGGAGTTACCCTGTTTTGCAGGTGGTTTCTGAGATTAAGACGGAGTGTCAGGTCGCCCCTTCCTGTGACAGCGTCAGATCTGTTAGAATGAGCGCTGAACTTTCTACTGGAATCGAGTGCGGTACAAAAGACGATGACGAATCAGCCAGCGTGGATTATGATTGGAGCAGGCCTGTTGATAGCCGGAATCGGGCTGTTCTGGCTGGTGGGACCCTCGATTCCCTGGGTGGGAAAGCTGCCCGGGGATATCGCTATCGAACGCGAAAACTTCCGCTTTTACTTTCCCCTGACGACCTGTATCCTGCTCAGCTTACTGCTGACCGGCATCGTCTGGCTGATCCGCTTTTTCTCGAAGTGAAGCCTCTTCCCGCGAAGGGGGCGTCTTCCTCGGGCGTCGCCGATCGTCATCTTCCAGCATGCGTAAGGCCGGCGTGTCCAGATCGTCGTACTGTCCCCGGGAGACCGTCCAGACGAACGCGATGACCGCTGCCAGCGCGAGCAGAATCGCGACCGGCAAGGCGATATACAGCACGCTCATGGCCGTGTCTCCCGAAAAGAGTGGTTCACGAACGAGAGAATCAGTACCGTCAGCGAGCTGATCGGCATCAGGATCGCTGCAATCAGCGGATTGATCAGTCCCCCCAGCGCCAGGCTGGCGGCCAACAGGTTATAAGCCAGTGAGATCAGCAGGTTACGCACGATCACGTGATTGGTCATCCGGGCGCCGTCAATCAATTCCCGCAGCGGACTCAAGCCGGGGCGATTCAGATAGACGTCGGCCACCTGCAGGCTGGCTTCCGCACCCCCATGCACGGCAATTCCGACCGAAGCCGCCGCCAGGGCCGCACTGTCATTCACGCCGTCGCCGACCATCACAGTCAGCCCCTCTGGTGTTGCATTTTGAATGATCTGCAGTTTCTCTTCCGGCAGCACCCCGGCATGAACATATTCAGGATCAATGGCCAACTGCTCCGCGATCGGATGGACGATTTCCGGATGATCGCCCGAAAGAATACCAATCGACCAGCCGGCGGACTTTAAATGCTCCAGTGTGGCCCGTGTATCGGGCCGCAGACTGTCACCAATACCGCAGACCGCGACGAGTTCCCCATCGACCGCCACCAAGACCGTCGTCAGCCCCTGTTCACGACAATTTTCTATCGACTGCTGGAATTTCTCAGTAATCAGGCAGCCATTTTCAATCAGCAGGGACTCAGTCCCGATCAGGAACTGCTGTCCGTTGACCGTTCCCCGGATCCCCTGCCCCGGTTGGACATCCACGTCTTCAGGAGTCGGCACATCGGTCGTTACGTCATCGGACTGCTGCGCGATATAGCCGGTAATAGCACTGGCGATCGGATGGACGACCTGCTGTTCCAGGGCGTTGATTTCGCGGAATCGGCTCCGGTCCCCCTCCCAGACCTGCACCTGCATTTTGCCCGTCGTCAATGTGCCCGTTTTATCCAGCCATAAAAAGCCGGGGCGGGCCAGCTTTTCGATGGCGTCTCCCGAATTGATCAGGATCGACCGTTTCGCCGCTTTCCCCTGGGCGACCGCCAGAGCCAGCGGAGTCGCCAGTCCCAGCGCACACGGGCACGTCACAATCAGCAGGGAAATCGCATTCGCGACAGCGACGTTCATCCCGCTCGACCACCAGATCCCCAGGCAGAGTAGCGACAGCAGGATCACGGTAATCACAAACACGCCCGCGATGCGATTGGCCAGTTCGATCAGCGGCAGTTTCGAGCTGACGCCGAGTTCGACCAGGTTCATCAGGCGACCGATCCGCGTCTGTTCGCCCACGGACTGCACCTGCATCCGTAGCGGTGACGTCAGATTGAGCGTGCCCGCGGTCACTTCACCGCCGGTCAGCACTCTGCGGGGCCGTGATTCGCCGGTGAGGATCGATTCATCGACCGACGAGTCGCCAGTCAGGATTACGCCGTCCGCGGGAATCACATCGCCGGCGCGGACTTCGACCTCGTCTTCCGGCTGCAGGACTTCGATCGGCACCGTCAGTACTTCCGAGCCGGTGACCAGTCGCGCGTGACGGGGGGTGATGTTCTTTAAAAGTGAGAGCTGACTCAACGCATGGTGCTGCTGGCGAAACTGGATATAGCGACCCACCAGCAACAGAAAGATCAACACGGTCAGCGAATCGAAATAGATCTCCCCACTGCCCCGGATCGAGTTGACCAGTCCCGCAATTCCGCCGATCGTGATTCCCAGCGCGACCGGCAGATCAATATGCGGCACGCGGGTACGGATCGCTGACAGGGCGCCTTTAAAGAAGATCTGTCCCGGCCAGAAGATCGACACGAGTGCCAGGCCGGCACTCGTCCAGCGAAACAGATTCAAATGCTCGGCGGACATGCCGGTAAACATGCCGGCGTACAACGCGAAAGCGATCAGCATCACATTCCCGGCACAGGCGCCCGCGATACCCAGGCGGATCAGATGTTTGCGGTTTTCCAGCCGATACAGGCGTTCGGTTTCGTTGGGTTGCGCGGGATGAGGACGATAGCCGAGCCGATCCAGCGTGCGGGCGATCTCTGAAAGGGCGACCGCATCCGGATTCCAGAAACAGTCCAGCGTTGCTGTCGCCAGATTCACCCGGGCATTGATCACTCCCGGCAGAAATTCGGGAAGCTTCTCAATCACAAACACGCAGGAAGCACAGTGGATGCCTTCCAGGTGCAGCCGAATCCGATACAGGCCCGAATCCAGCCGATGGGCATACAGTTCCAGGAAACGGGGGTGATCCATCTCCTCGTAAGTCAGTTCGGAGGGGGCTGCCGTCTTCGCATCGGCAATCTCTTCCAGCAGGCGGGGATCCATATCCTGCAGAATGGCGTAGGCAACTTCGCAGCCCGCACAGCAGAACTCCGGCCCGGAACTGTTTTGCCGCGATTCCGGAACCGGCAGATTGCAGTGAATGCAGGTCCCTTTCCCTTCCGGGCAGGTGGCATTGTCCCCGTCGATCGGATCGATCACAGGAGTGCGCTCAGGTTGGGAACCGGAACTGTTAATCGGACTCTCCTGTACGACAACAGGGCAGCGGCTGCTGGCTCAGCTGCTGCAGTTGTTCTGTCTGTGAGGGCGCCTGCAGCTCTTTGCGGAGCTCTCCCATATCAGCCTGGGCCCGGATACTCACTGTGAAAATCCCACTGATAATTAGCAGCCCGGCAATCAGCGTGTTGCCCAGCGTGTTCCATTTGCGTGGGAACCAGCGGCTGGCCAACCCTGCCAGCGAGAGTGCTGGAATCGTGCCCAGCCAGAAGGCGACCATCGTCAGGCCGCCGAGCAAAGGTGTTCGCGCGCTGACCGCCAGCAGTAGAAAGGCATAGAGCCAGCCACAGGGCAGGCCGGCCGTCATCAGCCCGATACTCAATGGCCGGAGTCCCCGCGGCAGTTGATGTACTTTTTTGACGAACCGGGAAAAGACCTTGCCTACCCGGGCGGTACCAAAATGGGGAATGCTGCCCGTGCGGTAGATCGTGACCAGCGAAAACAGGCCAAACAGGATCATACCGGCACCGGTGATGATCGCAGCCGCCTGCTGCAGACCGGCCAGCTGGCCTCCCGATTCCATCAGCCAGCCCAGGCTGCCCGCGAGCAGTCCGAGCAGTGCATAGCCTAGCAGCCGTCCACCGTGATAACAGCTTTCATAGAAGAGGGACGATTTGGATCCGGATTCCGCAGAGCGATTCGTCGCCAGCAGCATCAACGGTCCACACATACCGACACAATGTCCGCTGCCGGCAATGCTGGCTACGAATATCGTCGCAAGGAGTGGAATCGTTGTCTGCAGGTCTAACATGCTGTGTATCGCAATTCAGTTAAAGTGAATGGCCCCCTGCTCTGTTGGCGGGCGAAGTGGCAACGGTCTGGAATTCTCCGGAATCTTTCAGCTTGAACTGTCTGGTTTCCTGGAAGTGTTGCGCGTCTCTGTCCGTTTTCAGTGAGAGCTCCCACAATCCCGAACGCCGGAGCGGCGCGACCGCGGTATAGTTGCCGGGATCCTGTTCCTGGAAATGCAGTTTAAAAACGTCGCCTCCCCGGGCATGGTGAAAGATTTCCCCAGCCAGGTGACAGCCGGTGACCGGCTGACCGGCAGGGTCGACCAGCCGGATCGTCAATAGACGTTCTCCCAGCATTCCCTGTGGTTTGCCCAGGTCGATGCTCGACGTCCAGCCTAAAGCATCACTGGCAGCCTGACGTGCGCGCTGCTGATCCCAGGAGAGTGCCTGTTCGTAATAGCCTTCCACGATCACATTCGAGGGATCGCTGGTCGCCAGGAAGACGGCCACGCCTGAGAGCAGGATTTGCAAACCGAGGAAGCCCAGGATGACGCCTCCCCACTTCCAGCGGGCCAGGGTCTCTGCGGACTCGTCTATTTCCGTATCTAGGGGCCGAGAATCTGACATGTGACCCTCCTTTCATCTGCCTGGTTTTTCGACTGGATCAACAGGTCAACCTCCCGTAGACCGGCCACGAATGATTCCCGTGGTGCCGAAATCAGCAGCGGGATGGTTTTGGTCTGGCGGGCGTTCAACTCGGGCGAACCGATCAATTCCATTTTCACATCCGGGGCGTCCAGTACCTGGATCGTATATTCATCCGGCTGGTCAGTGCGGTTGACCAGCTTGAGCTGCAGGTTATTCTCGACCTGATCCTGTCTGGTAACAATATAGGGATTGCCGTAATTCCGCAGGATCGTGATATCGAACGATTTCTTGCTGATGAGTGTGATCGTAAAGGCAGAAACCGAAAGTAACAGCAACAAGGGATAAATCACGACGCGGGGCCGCAGTTTTTTTGTCGGTTTGCCATCGATCTCATCCTGGCAGGAATAACGGATGAGGCCCAGCGGACGATCGACTTTCTCCATGATTTCATCACAGGCATCCATACACTGCGTGCAGTGCAGGCATTCCATCTGCAGACCATCGCGAATGTCGATCCCGGTGGGACAGGCCTGCACGCACTGACCACAGTCGATGCAGTCCCCTTTGGGAGTCGGATCCGTTTTACTGATCTTGCCCCGGGGTTCGCCGCGCTGCGGATCGTAGCTCACAATCAGCGACCGGCGGTCCAGCAGCACGGACTGAAAGCGTCCATAAGGACAGGCGATCGTGCAGAGCTGCTCGCGGAAAAAGGAGAAGTTGAACATCATCAACACCACGGTCGCGGTCATTACCAGGAAACCGGTCGGATGCGTAAACGGGGACTGCCGCACCCAGTGCTGCAGTTCGCTCACGCTTACGAAATAGGCCAGGAAGGTATGTGCCAGGACCATGGAGATGATCAGATAAGCGCCGTACATCATCACCCGGCGAATCAGGGGGACCGGCTTGCGTGGCTTACCGCCATGGCCGGTGGTACCGCAAAACAGTCGTTCGATGGGACGATAGACAAATTCCAGGTAGATCGTCTGGGGACAGGCCCAGCCGCACCACACCCGGCCGAACATCGCTGTCAGCAGAAAGATCGTCAGGAAGACCGAGATCATAAAAAATGCGAGCAGCAGCGTGTCGGTGGGTAAAAACGTAAAACCGAAGATGGTAAATTCGCGCCTGGTAATATTCAGAAAGATCGCCGGCCGTGAATTGATCTGCAGATGGGGTAGAACAATAAACAGCACGATCAGGAAATAACCAACGATCCGCCGACGGTTCCAGAATCTGCCTTTAAACAGACGGGGATACATCCAGCGACGTGAACCGTCTTTTTCCAGCGTGGATAAAACGTGTTCTTCGGGTTCCAGGACTTGGTCACTCATCAGTTTTCACCATATCACATTCAATTTGCAGCGCTCAAGAGTCAGCCTGAGACTTGTCATCCGACTTCTGCTGTTCGGCGTTGTCAGATTTTTTCTCAGCGTCAGACTCCGATTTCCCCTCTTCAGCCGCGGGCGCATGCCAGGGGGGGATTTTTTTTGCTTTGGGTCCAGGTGGTTTCCCGGTCCCCTCAGGCAGGGAACCTCTCAAGCTGGCAACATAAGCCGCGACCAGCGCGATTTCGTTGGGATGCAGGCGGTTTCCCCAGGCGGGCATTGCCTGGCCGTTCGCTCCCTTTTCGACTACCTTGGCGATATCGCCGATCTCTTTGACGTGAATCCAGTAATCGTCAGTCAGGTTCGGTCCGACCTTCCCTTCTGCGTTCAGTCCATGGCAACTGACACAGTTCATCTGGAACACACTTTCGCCCACCTTGAGCCACTTGGGGTCGTCCTTGTATTTATAGATTGTAGCTGAATCCAGCTTGAGTTCACCGATTTCTGAAAACTGCAAACGTAGGTTATCTGCCACGGCCTCTTTGTACTGGTCGTAGATCGACCGACCGGGCACGCCCGACTCATAGTAGAGCCAGTAGGGAAAGGCAAAAAAGATGCATCCCCAGAACAGCATGACCCACCAGCCCGGCATCGGGTTGTCGTATTCCTGAATTCCGTCGTAGTTATGAGTAGTTAACTGGTCTTTCTCAGACATCATTGTCTCCGAATCTATATTAGTCGTCCGAAAGCGGAATTTCTGATTGATGTTTGATCTCTGCTTTGCTGGTCAAAGTCGTCCTGATCGCGACCAGGCCGAATGCGAACAGAAACAGAACGAGTGCGATTTCAGCGCAGAAATCATAATTCAACAGGCGCATGACTTCTTTGATCATGATGGTTACCTCGTTTCTGCTGCTTCTGCGTGGGCCGTTTTATTGCCCGTTTTTGCAGAATTGGGTTCAGCGGATGGTTTCTCAGCTTTGGGGGTTTTGAACAGGTCAGTCCCCAGACGTTGCAGGTAGGCGATCAACGCGACGACCTGCTTGTCTTCCAGTCCTGCAGGACCATCCTGACGGTGAATATCATCCGCGATCGCTTTCGCCTGTTTCTTCGCCAGTGCGATCGAATCAGTTAGAGCGGCTTCATCGTAAGGTGCCCCCAGGTAGGAAGCGGCCCAGACGCGGTCCGGAATCGTTTTGAAATTCAGTTTCCGTGTCTCCAGCCAGGGATAAGGAGGCATGATCGAACCCTGGGTCATCAGTTCCGGGTTGCGGAAATGTCTCACGTGCCAGAGGTTGGACTGCTTACCCCCTTCGCGTGCCAGGTCGGGGCCGATTCGTCGCGATCCCCACTGGAAAGGATGGTCATACACGAATTCGCCCGGCTTGGAATATTCCCCGTAGCGTTTGGTCTCTGCCAGCATGGGGCGGATCATCTGCGAATGACAGTTATAACAGCCTTCCGCCACATAAATGTCACGTCCCGCCAGTTCCAGAGGCGTATAAGGGGTGACCGTCGCGATGGTAGGCACGTTAGACCGGATCAAAAACGTCGGAATGATTTCAAACAGCGAGGCGGCGACCACAGCGATAATCACCCAGATGGTCATCAGCCGCGGCAGTCGTTCCCAGCGGCGATGCCAGGCCAGTTGTTCGAAGACATCCAGTTTTTTGGCGACCTCCAGTACCCCGGTCAGGCGGGATTCGGGAGCCGGATCGTCTTCGTACTGCTTTTCCAGCGGTGCGGCGAAATGTTCGACTTCTTCATACTTCGCAGGACGGGTTTTCCAGGTCTGCAGGAAGTTGTAGCCCAGCAGCAGAGCTCCGGACAGATAAACCACTCCGCCAACGGCCCGAATGAAGTACAGCGGAATCAGCACGCGGACCGTTTCCACAAAGTTGGGATAAGCCAGCTGGCCGGTATCGGTAATCGCCCGCCACATCAGGCCCTGCGTCAGGCCGGCGACATAGATCGGGAAGATATACAGCAGAATGCCCACGGTTCCCAGCCAGAAGTGCAGGTTGGCCAGACGTGTGCTGTAAAGTTCGGTCTGGAACAATCGTGGCAGCAGCCAGTAGAGCATGCCGAACGTCATGAAGCCGTTCCAGCCCAGGGCGCCCGCGTGGACATGGGCAATGGTCCAGTCGGTGTAATGCGACAGGGCGTTGACGGACTTGATGGACAGCACCGGACCCTCAAAGGTAGACATCCCGTAGAAGGTGATGCCGACCACGAAGAATTTCAGTACCGGATCGGAAGTCACCTTCTGCCACGCCCCGCGCAGGGTCAACAGGCCGTTGATCATCCCGCCCCAGGAAGGCATCCAGAGCATGATCGAGAACAGCATCCCCAGCGTTGATGCCCATTGAGGCAGTGCCGTGTAATGCAGGTGATGTGGCCCGGCCCAGATATAAATAAAGACCAGCGACCAGAAGTGCAGAATACTGAGCTTGTAGGAAAAGATCGGTCGGTTCGCCGCTTTGGGGAGGAAGTAGTACATCAACCCCAGAAACGGAGTCGTGAGGAAGAAAGCGACCGCGTTGTGCCCGTACCACCATTGCATGAAGGCATCCTGCACCCCGGCGTAGACCGAGTAGCTCTTGAACAGGCCGATCGGAACAACAAGGTTATTGAATACATGCAGCAACGCGACGGTCACGATCGTTGCGATATAAAACCAGAGCGCGACATACATGTGCCGTTCGCGGCGACGGGCCAGAGTCATGAAGAAGTTGACGCCGAAGAAGCCGACCCAGACCACCGCAATCGCGATGTCGATGGGCCATTCCAACTCGGCGTATTCTTTACTCTGTGTGATTCCCAGGGGTAAGGTGAGGGCTGCCGACAGAATAATCAGCTGCCAGCCCCAGAAGTGCAGCCGTGAGAGCAGGTCGCTCCACATCCGGGCGCGGCACAAACGCTGCGTCGAATAATAGACGGCGGTGAAGATCGCATTTCCGGCAAAGGCGAAGATGGCGGCGTTGGTGTGCAGTGGCCTCAATCGGCCGAAGGTGATGAGATCCAGCCCCAGATTCACGGAGGGGAACGCCAGCTCCGTAGCGATGATAATCCCCACCAGAAAGGCGACCACTCCCCACACCAGGGTGGCCAGGGCGAACATGCGGGCAATCTGGTCGTCGTAAATGAATTTTTCCAGATTACTCTGTTGAGCGGTGTTTTCTAAAGTCGTTTCAGCCGACACGGTTGCTCCTCTGCTCCTGAAAACCTTGCGAACGCTAGCAAAACAATACGAATTAATTTCAATCAGGTCAGGATATCCGATTCGAGGGCACAAAAAAGAATTTACCCCGAATCAGACCAGCCTGTGCTTTAATACAGTAATGTGACTTTGGTGATTTGAGGTGAATACCTCATGGCGAACCCCGGCAGACCACATTAACCGGAAAATGTGAAACCTTGACGATTTCCGATTTTACTTTTCTATGAAAATCCTTCCAGACCTTTTTTCGACCTCACGCGCGAATTCTATGAATGGCGAAATAAATTAACAGACATAATTGTCGGATTTTGTGTCGAAGTCTCATGAAAAGGAAGAATCACATTCGACAAATTCGTTTTTTCTCATAAACGATAATCATGGAATCAAAGGAAGAGAAATGAATATCAAGCTGGTGTGCAGTGCCGGGGCGGCACTGGTTTTCAATATGCTGGCAGTCTCAGCGCAGGCAGACGAATATACGGTCTTTGATTCGTCCGATATCGAACTGGTCAGCGCAACGACAGAACCGTCTGAACTGCAGTTAACGGGAACCGAAAATGAGGTCGGAACAACTCCCGATACTGTTTTTACTGCCTATGAAGCAGCTCCTGAAGCGGCCAACTGTCAAACGTGTCAGTCGACATGCAATTGTGGTCAATACTGCCAGTGCGATACCTGCCAGAGCTGCACTCTGTGCGATCGGATTCCGCTGTTGAACAAATTTCCCAGTGATCCCTGCTTTAAACACTGGGTGATGCCCGTCAGTAACCCGGTCTGGTCGATCGACCCGCGTTCCCTGACTTACGTGCGTGGTGTGTTCGTCAATCAGATGATTGATTCACAGACGCCCGTGCTGGGGGCCGGCGACCTGCAGGTCTACGCATTACAGCTCGGCATTGCCTTGAACGAACGTCTCTCGATTATCGCCGTGAAAGATGGTTTCAATACCCTGCAGACCCGTGGCCTCGGCAATTCACACGGCTGGGCTGATATCGCCCTCGGTATCAAGTATGTGCTGATTCGGGATGTGGATAATCAGTTCCTGCTTTCAACCGGGATCATTTACGAAGCTCATAACGGCACTACAAGTGTCTTTCAGGGAAATGGACAGGGGATCTGGAATCCCTACCTGACCGGTGGTAAAGAACTGGCCAACGGCGGTCATTTCATCGCCAACGCCGGTTTTCACCTGCCTGCTGACGACTTTGACAATTCGACCTCCTTCTGGTACAGCCTGCACTACGATCATCCGCTGACCGAAAAACTGTCTGCCCTGGCAGAAATGAACGGGATCGTCTACACAAAAAGTGGCGGTGCTCTGCCGGTCAACTTCGAAGGGGGCGACTGGATCAACCTGGGCGCGACTAATGTCGCCGGAAACGATTTCATCTCGATGGCATTCGGGGCTGATTACAAGATTAACGAGTGCCTGTCTTTCGCAGGTGTCTGGGAATTCCCCATCACCAATCGTAAAGACCTGATGGACAGCCGCACCACCGCGACGCTGACACTCACTTTCTAAAACAGAAAACAGTGATTACATCAGCACGAGATAAGTGATGAAAGGAGGTCGTGTATCGGGTTCAAACCCAATACATTAATCTAGCTTTAAATGCAGGTTCGCAAATGGGGGGTCATTTGCGAACCTGTTTTCGTTTGGAGCAGGTGGTTGAAATGTCAGTGGACCATGCCACGTTTAGAAATCAGGCGAACAGATCGCGGACGACCCGTCCTTCGACATCGGTCAGACGGAAGTCACGACCGGCGTGGCGGTAAGTCAGTTTTTCATGATCGATTCCCAGCAGGTGCAGCAGCGTCGCATGCATGTCGTGCATATGCACTTTATTCTCAACTGCTTCATGTCCAAATTCATCGGTCGCACCATAGGAGAGACCGGGTTTGACTCCCCCGCCACACAGGAAATGTGTGAACCCTTTCGGATTATGATCGCGACCATCGGCTCCCTGTTTGAAGGGATTACGGCCGAATTCACCTCCCCACCAGATCAGGGTGTCTTCGAGCAGCCCCCGCTGCTTCATGTCCTCAATCAGGCCGGCGACAGGTTTATCGGTCGCCCGGGCGTGGGTTTCGTGCTTCTGAATTTTACTGTGCTGATCCCAGCGGGGGGTATTTGCATTGTCGGAATAGTTGACCTGAATGTAACGGGTCCCCGCTTCGGCCATCCGTCGGGCCAGCAGACACTGGCGACCAAAGTCATCGGTCGCTTCCTCGCCAATTCCGTACATTTTCAACGTTGCAGGCGACTCCTGAGACAGATCGGTCAGCCCCGGGGCATGCTGCTGCATGCGGAACGCGAGTTCGAAAGAATTCACTACGGCTGCCAGTTCATCGTCCTCGCGATAAGACTGCAGCTGACCCCGGTTCAGCGACTGCAGCAATGCCAGCTGTTGTCGCTGTTTTCTCAGGGGCAGTTGACCATTGGTGATATTGTTGAAGCGGGCCTCACTGGCCGGCTGCCCTGCTCTGCCCAGCGCGGTTCCCTGGTAATGGGAGGGCAGAAACGCGTTCGAGTAATTCCGTGGGCCCCCATTGCCGTACGAAGGAGAAATCGTGATGAAGCCCGGAATGTTTTCGTTTTCGGTTCCCAGTCCGTACGTGATCCAGGAGCCGATGGAGGGCATGATCAGGTTCGTCGTTCCGGTGTGCAGAAACAGTGTGCTGGGGCCGTGGGCGACTCCATTGGTATGCATACTGTGAACGAAACAGAGGTCATCCACGTGCCGTCCGATTTCCGGGAACAGGTCAGACACCCAGTGCCCGGTTTCCCCGTACTGGCGAAACTTCCAGGGGGACTGCATGATCTGTTCCTGGCCATAGGTCCCCGTTTTGGCGATGCTGCGGGAGTTCTTGAACTCCATTTTCTCGCCATTCTTCTGTTCCAGCAGCGGCTTATAATCGAAGGTGTCGACCTGGCTGGGGCCGCCCTGCATGAAAATAAAGATGATCCGTTTGGCGCGGGCCGGAAACATCGGCTGTCGGGGGGCCAGCGGATTCCGCTTGATGGGGCTGGGGGTGTTCCCCTTTGCCTGTGAGAGCAGCCCGTTCAAGGCCAGCGCACCAAAGCCGCAGGCTGAGGTTCGCAGCAGGTGACGGCGGGTGACTGAGGAATCATATTCTAACATGGAGACACTCCAGGTTCGTTATTGAAGATAGCGAAAGTCGATGCAGGCAATCATGGTCTGGCAGAATGCGGTCCAGGCCTCCAGCTGGTCTGAAGCACCTGCTGTATTCGCCTGATTCAGAAAACGCTCTGCATTCGCTTTTTCGGATTGGTGAGGCAGGCGTCCCAGCATGATCCGGAACAATGCGTCAATACGGGCAGACTGATCAGTGGGATATTCATTGTTGAGTCGTTTCGCGATTTGTTCTGCCTGCTGCATCACGAACGGGTTGTTCATCAGGTACAGTGCCTGAGTGGAGAGCGTGCTGGTATTGCGACGTCCTACGGACAGGTTCGGATCGGGGAAGTCGAATACCGCCAGCAGCTCGTGCAGACGATTGCGGAAGACAGGTATATAGACGCTGCGGTAATTGTTTTTGAATTCGTAGCCATATTCCGATTTCGTTCCCGGCCGCACGGTCTGCTCGTGTTGCTCCAGATCGAGATCGCCACTGACAAACAGGATCGTATCCCGGATCGCTTCGGCATCCAGTCGACGATGATTCTGATGGGTGAGCAGACGGTTGTCCGGATCAGCAGCACGCTGCTCAGCCGTCGAATGGCTGGAAAGCTGGTACGTCCTCGAAAGAACAATCTCACGAATCAGGGCTTTAGTAGACCAGCCATGCTCGATCAGACGTTGTGCCAGATAGTCCAGCAGTTCGGGATGGGAAGGTGTTTCGCCGCGGACTCCCAAGTTGTCGACCGTCCGTACCAGACCGGAGCCGAACAGATGCTGCCAGATCCGATTGGCGTACACGCGGGCGGTCAGCGGGTTCTCGGGACTGGCGACCCACTCTGCCAGTTGCAGGCGACCGCTGGCGTCAGCGGGGATCGGCGGTGTAGTTTCTGTCTGGGTCACGGTAATAAAGCCCCGCGGAACTTTTTTGCCCAGTTGGTGGACGTTACCGCGAATCAACAGGTGATAGTCGCCGGGTTCTTCGGCTTCATAAACCGACATGACCTCCGGCACTTCGGGAGGGGCGTTCTGTTTGCGTTCCGCGATCTCTTCCCGCAGGGACTTGATTTTCTGCTGGGTCGCTTTGATCTTGCTTAAGGTCTGCAGGTATTCGGGATTGACGTCCTGTTCCGCTTTGCCGTCAGAGGTCTTGACCGGGATCGAAACGAAACGGATCGCATCGACAATTACATAACCGTCGGTGCCCGCATTCGAGACCACGATCTCTTCTTCCTCAGTCCCCTGGAAGTCAAACTTGCCCAGCGAAGCGAATGTGCCGTCGGTAGGCTGGACCCGCTGGTTGACATAGACGGTCTTTTCACCGGTCGCCGTTTTAATCGTCACCGGTACGCGCGAGGCGCGGGATTCGGCCGAGTTGTATGCCAGTTGCACATCATAGCGCCCCGATTTGAGCTTTCGCGGCGTGAACTTGACCAGCTTTTGTCCCTTGGCCTGCTGTTGATCGTGGATGTACCCTTTGCCGATAAAGTCTTTGTAGAAGGTGGACTGCTTCCAGTCTCCGACCAGTGTCGCTGCGGAGTCATCCAGCGTGATCGTATTCAACTCCGCTTTCAACTGTTTCAGTTCTTTCTGTTTTGCCTTCTGGTCTGCCGTCAGTTGCGCCAGGGCCTGCTCGTATTCGATTCGCGCCTGCTCCTGCTGTCCCGGGAGGGGCAGAGGACGTTTGGTCCAGCCGGAGACATTACCGGGTGTGAGCACCTTTGTACTCCGCAGGATTCCGGCCAGGGCGTAATAATCAGTCGCGGGAATCGGATCGAATTTGTGATCGTGACAGCGGGCACAGCCGAGTGTCATGCCCAGGAATGCCCGGCCAATCGTCTGGATCTGTTCGTCGATCACGTCCATCCGCAGCTGTTCTTTGTCTTGCTGTTCATAATTGGTGGGGCCCAGCAGCAGAAAGGCGGTCGCGATCAGTTGATCCTGCCGCTCCCGGTAATCGTCGGTGTCCAGCAGGTCGCCCGCGATCTGTTCTTTAATGAACTGATGAAACGGTTTGTCCTGATTGAAGGCATCGATGACATAGTTGCGATAACGCCACGCGGAATTGTAGAGCAGAGAACGTCCGCCTCCGGTCGACTGGGAGTAACGTGCCACATCCAGCCAGTAGCGGCCCCAGCGCTCACCAAAATGCGGAGACGCCAGCAGTTGATCGACCAGGCGGGCGGTCGCTTCGTTGCTGGTGTCGTTCAGATATTGATCGATCTGCGCTGGTGTTGGCGGCAGACCGGTTAAATCGTAATACAGTCGACGTACCAGCGTGGTACGATCGGCGAGGTCCGCTGGTGTGAGCGATTTCTGTCTGGCCCGGATGAAGCGGTCGATGGCACTCTGGTTCCAGCCCTGGTCTATGACCTGCGGGGGAGTTTGCTGTTTCACCGGCTGGAAGGACCAGAACTCCCGGCCTGCTTCAATGTCAATCTGCTGGCTGACAACCTTGTGTTTGCCTTTACGCGGATCGGGAGCACCCATTTTGATCCAGGTTTCGAAATCCTGAATGACCTCATCGGGCAGCTTGCCGGCAGGGGGCATTTCGTAACTCTCGTAACGCAACGATTCCAGCAGCAGACTTTCCGCCGGTTTTCCGGGAACCACTGACGGACCGGAGTCGCCTCCCTGTAAGGTTCCGGCGCGGGTGTCCAGCAGCAGACCGCCGCGAATCGACTTGGCGTCCGCAGCGTGACATTCATAACAGTGCTTGATCAGTACCGGACGGATTTTGGACTCGAAAAATTCCGTTTCGTGTTCCTTGAGCGGCGCTTCATCAGCGGCAGAAAGCACCTGCAGGCTTGAGAGTGCTAATGCCACTATCGAAGCCAGTCGCATGAAACAGGAATGTCGCGTGTGCCGCCGCATTGCCAGTACTCCTCATCTCTGAAACAGAGAGATGGATCTGTCGATCTCCAGACAAAATGAATGCAATCAACTTATGTTTATATCATGATTTAGGACCGAAAACAACTCTTTTTCTCCGGTCAGACCGACCCACTTTCACTGATATCGGGGAAATACCAGGCAAAGATAAAAGAAAAATCCCCCGACCCAGTTTCTGGAATCGGGGGAGCAATCAGTGACAGGCAAGCCTGTTCATTCAGCACGAATGTAACGCGAAAGAATTAGAAGAATCAGGAGTTTTTCTTCTTGTTCTTCTTTTTACCACCTTTAGCAGGTTTTTTGATCTTGGCGAGCTGATCGGAGGTCAGCACAGATTCCAGTTTGCCGCGGACTTCCCCGTTCAGTTTACGGGTTTCGCCAGCGACTTCTTTCATCTGTTTCTGCTGATCGTCAGACAGCTTGAGGGCTTCATCAACAGCGGCACGCAGTTCTTTCCCTTTTTTGCCGGCATCTTTCGCTGCTTTCATGGCTTCCCGGCGGGCTTTGAGCTGATCGGGAGTCAGAATTTCGCGGTTTTTCTTCTGCAGAGCTGCAAACTGCGGCGTGTATTCTTTTTTCAGCGCGGCAATTTTTTCTTTCTGTTCTGCATTCAGTTCGATGGAGGCAGGCAGGTTCAGGGCCTGGATCCGAACAGCAGCCTGTTTTTTGTTGCCTTTTTTCTTTTTCGCACCCTTGTCAGCGGCATCCACAGTCGCGACGCAGGCCAGAATCAGAGCAAAGGTCAGAAGCGCTTTCGATACTTTCAACATTCGTATTCCCCCTCAGGAAATCATATAAAATGCCAGAGAACACCATTGCTTCTGGCGGTAAAAGCCATTGCTCAGATTCAGCTGAACAGCTCGTTGATCACAGAACCATCGCGTACGATTGTGATCGGACGACCGGTGTTCGTGTGGTATTCCCGTGTAAAGTCGATGCCCAGGTTGTGGTAGAAGGAAGCGGCAACATCGTCGGGAGAGCGACCTGCGTCAGCTGGTTCGGTACCGTTGGCGACACTCTTGCCGATGACCTGACCTCCCTTGACCTTACCGCCTGCCATCAGCATGAACATACAACGGGGATAGTGATCCCGCCCGCCACGCTGCGTGTTGATTTTCGGAGTCCGTCCGAATTCCCCGGTCACGTAGACGGCCGTGGATTCGAGCAGCCCCTTCTCTGCCAGGCCATTGAACAGGGCGGAGAGCCCTTCGTCGAACGGTGGCAGCAGGCGGTTTTCCAGGCTGTCCCAGTTGTTACGGTGTGTGTCCCAGCCTCCCATGGAGACGGTCACGAACCGCACGCCTGATTCTACCAGGCGAGAAGCCAGCAGGCAGCTCTGCCCGAAACTGGATTCTCCGAACTGTTTGGCGAACGCCGGTGATTCTTTCGAGATGTCAAACGCATCGCGTGCCCGCTTCGAAGTGATAATGGCATGTGCCTGCTGTCCGAAGCGATCGAGGCCTTCGATCAACTGCGAATTCTTTTCCAGGCTGTTGAAAGTCTGGTCGATATCTTTCAGCAGCGATTCGCGGCGTTCAATGTTTTCGACGGTCAGGCCCGAACGCAGCGAAATGCCGCGGACGTTGAACGGCTGACCGGGACGCGGTGTGGCTCCTGTATTCAGCGGAGCATATTTCACACCCAGAAAGCCCGGCTTCTGAGTCGAATTCGGAATCGAAACGTAAGGCGGCAGGTTTGCCGGTCCCGGACATTCCTTGGTGAAGACCGCACCGTAGCCCGGGTATTCCAGTGACGGCAGCGGACGGCTGCCGGTGTTGACGTATTCACGACCCAGGGCGTGGGCTGCCACGGAGTGTGAAACGCCACGCAACAGTGCGAACTTATCCATGCAGGCGGCGAGCTTGGGCAGATGCTCACAAATCTGAATGCCATTCACATTCGTGTTGATCTGTTTGAATTCGCCCCGGTATTCACTGGATGATTCCGGTTTGAGGTCGAAGGTGTCCATGTGAGACGGACCGCCGGAGAGCTCGATAAAGATCGCGGAAGTGGCGTTTTTCGGTTTGGCGTCGCCGGCTTCCACCATCCGCAGGTAGGAGGAGAGAGTCAGCCCGGTAAAACCGAGGGTTCCGATTTTCAGAAAGTCGCGGCGTTTAACTCCATCGCATGTTCTAGAAACGGCCATTAGAGTTCCTTTCAGAGTGAAATGCCTGAATCACTGTGTCCAGGCTATGGGTGGTTGTAATTGTTTTTATTTGACTGTGTCTGCTGAGTCGGTTTAGTGGTTCAGCATGAATTCTTTGGTGTTCAGCACGGCCCAGATCAGGTCGTACACACCGGCCATTTTATCTTTCGATTCTTCAATGTACTTTTTCGCAGATTCCGTTTCCTGTTCGGTAGGATACCGGCTCAGGCTGCGCAGATAGGTCCGGGTGATGATCTCTTCGGTTTTCTCCGGAGAGATCGATTCTTCGTAGGTCTGTACCCGGGCCGGAGCATTCTTTATCCGACCGGAGTTCTGACGCAGCTTTTTCATTTCCGCAGTCAGAGTTTGCAGACGCTTCTGGGCCTGTTTCAGCTGCTTCTTCTTATCTTCCTGCTTTTTGAGCTGAGCCACGCGCTGCTTTAACTGTTTTGCCTGCTCTTTGAGCTGATCGGCCCGTTCGTTCATCCGTTCCTTCTGAGCGTTCGGCTGTTGCACGGCTCCCAGTTGCTGTCCGACCTGGAACAGCCAGCTGCTGTTGGAACGGTTGATGGCAGAGTACACATCGTTATCGTTTTTGATGTACATGGTCTGCAGCAGGCTGGGATCGACCGAGCGGTCACAGTCGCAATTGCTTTCGCGTGTCGAACGACCAAAGATCGTCAGGGCATACTGCTGGTCGCGGAGTGCCCGGTTGCGGACTCCCGAGGCAGCAATCGCAATCGCACGATCGCTGTTGCTGTTTTTCATACTGTCGATGGCATCGTCTGAGGCGGTTGCCTGGTGGATGGCATCGTACAGCACTTCAGCCGGCATCCGGTGAGGAATGTAGTGGCTGAAATTGACTTCATCCAGTTCATTGGTCTTGTTCGTTTTCCAGCTGCGCTGGTAGGTGTCACTGTTGGTGATTTCCCGGTGCAGCCATTTCATGTCGTAATCATGTTTCACGAATTCACGTGACAGGTAGTCCAGAAGCGGGGCATTACTGGGCGGGTTGGCCAGGTTCAGATCATCGGCTGGTTCAATAATGCCCCGGTTGAAGTAAGCAGCCCAGACGCGATTGACGAAGGCTTTCGCGAAAAACGGGTTGTCTTCCCGACGTAACCATTCCATCAACGCGGCGCGGGGATCATCCATTTCGCTGATCTCGACGACTTCGGCTCCGAGGAGCTTGGCGGTCGGCGGACTCTGGTTGCGTCCACCACGACGCTGCTTTTTGTTCTTCTTATTGTTATTGTTTTTGTTTACCGGACGGGCCTTGGGAACATAGACTTCCATGAAGGGAACGTTCTCCCCTTTCTTGACCTGTTTGTTCAGCTCCCGCAGTAACTGATTGCCGCGCAGTTTATCGGCACCCAGCTTATCGACCATCGCCGTATATTCATTTTTGGACTGGGGATTGACACCAAAGTTGACGCGGGTAAAGAAGCCGCGGAATTCTTTGAAGTCATTCTGGGTCCACTGGTCAAACGGATGTTTGTGGCACTGGGCACACTGAATCCGGATTCCCAGGAAGGTGTAAGCAAATCCCAGAACGCGATCGTCAGGATTACGGAAATTCCGGCGGGCCCAGTAGTACGGCATGTGCTCCCGTTCAGCGAAGTCCTGGCCCGGTTTTTCCTGGTAAATTGCGTTCATGTTTTTTGTGAACTGATCGAAGTCTTCCCCTTTTTCACGGCTGGTCGCCAGCAGGATGCCTTCGACGATGTCGTCATAGCCGGCGTTGTCGACCACGCGTTTTTTAATCCAGTCATACCATTCCTGGCTGGGGCGTTCCCGGACGGGGGCGACGTTGATCAGGTCGTCGTAGTTGTTTTGAGTGAAGTCACAGAGCTTGGTCGTCCACCAGGCGGCATAGCCGGGGGTTTCCAGCAGTTCATTGATTTTCTCAGACCGTTTATTAGGCGACTTGTTATTCAGAAACGCTTCCACTTCATGTGGTGCGGGCAGAGTACCAGAGAGGTCCAGACTGACGCGACGCAGAAATTCGGCATCGTCGCAGAGGCCCGCGGGGACCATCCCCAGTTTCTGCAGCTTGTTGACCACCAGCTTGTCGACTTTCGTCGCAGCGGCGACCTGCGGGTAGCGATCTCCATACTGATCGGAAACCGGCTGCAGGACCGGGACGGGAATCACGCCGGCATCGTAGAAGACCACCACGTGGGTATCGCCTGGTTTGTTAGCGGTGACCAGGCCTTCTTCATTGATGGTCGCGATCTGCTCATTATTCGTCTGGAAACGGCAGATCGGGCTGACGTCTTCGCGTGTTCCGTCAGACCAGACGGCAACCGCTTTCAGTTGTACGGTCTCCCCTTCTTTTTTGAATTGTATCGCGTTTGGAGTGACTTCCAGCCGATCGAATTTGGGAGCCCCCTTGGGAACGCCCTGTGCACCGCCGGCAATCCAGCGGGTCAACAGACGATGCTGCCAACTGCCCGGTTCAAATCGCTTGCCGCCTTCGTGCTCAATTTCGTTCAGAGGTTTCTGGATGATCAGGCTCTTGCCCGGCTCTTTGAGGTTCACCCGATCCGCTTCGGCATCGGTCAACTCTTTGTGGTCCATGACAAAGTCATAACCGAACAGCGAGAGACGGAAATCTCCTTTTCCCTGGAAGGAACCGTGACAGGCTCGGCCATTACAGCCCAGCTTTCCCAGCAGGGGTACCACGTGCTGTTGAAACTGCGGCACTTCCTGAGTTGCTTCGTCAGAATACCGCTGGTTGACGGGTTGTTTGACCTGATCTTTGTCAGCTGCCACAGCGGACAGGGAACACAGGACCAGAGCCAGTGTGCCGGCTGTGAGAGAGTAAATACCACTTTTCATTTTGAGCGATTTCATACCACACCTTGCAATAAGGAAGACAAATGTGTCTGTCAAAAGGTAATCCGGTTACTTTTTGTTTGTTGTTTTGGACTTTGGTTTCTTGACGCTTCGATTAATCCGCTTCAGTTCGGCATCGACGAGGCGATCCCGGTTCTGTTCCATTTCGGAGATGGATTTCTCGAGTTTCTGCAGACGTTTTTCTGCGGATTTCTTTTCGGTTTGCAACAGTTCCAGTTGCAGGTCGACGCGCTGTTTGAGCAGGGATTTGAGTTCCGCCTGATCTTCAGCACTCCCTTTGATAGAGACCCGGGCGGCCAGCAGACGGATACGTGAATCGACTTCCCAGCGTTCCAGTGTCAGGCGATAGCGATCGCTGTCCCGGTTTTTGAAACGTTCCAGACGGGTCAGCGTTGTATCCAGGTCGCGTACCGCACGACGGTATTCGCGAGGGCGATGTTTTTTGAGTCGCTCGATGAGCTCGGCTAATTCCGGGTGATGCGAACGGGCAAAATCCAACGCCGCTTTTTCACGCTTGGGCGAAAGTGCATTGTTGTTTTTCGACTCTTTCTTTGCCGTATCCGCTTTCGGGGCCGTGTCGGATTTCTTCTTCGTCTCTTTCGAAACGGGTACTGTTTCAGAGGCCTGAGGATCTTCTGCAGACAGCGCACCACCGGTGATCAGGGAGAGGCAGAACAGACTTCCCCAGATCAGCACGCTATATCGGCAGGATGAGAAAACGGTACTTCGCATGATCAGTTGACGCTTTCTTCCGGAAGTGAAACTGCCGTGTAAAGCCAGTCCGGGACTTCCAGGGACTGGTTGTCGGCGAGCACGTTCTGCTGATCGCTGAACTCAAGGGCCTCTGAACCGGTATTGAGGGAAACAGCAACGCTATTTTCCGTTGAGGAATCGGACCAGAGATCCAGCAGGTGTTCGACGTCTTCAGGAGAAGGCTCTGCCTGAGCAACAGGAACGGCTGGACTGTCGGTAGTGCCGGAGGTTTTGAACAGCGTGGGAACCAGCAGCAGAATCGCGGCAGCACTGGTCAACAAACCCCAGAATGCCAGGCGTGAGCTTGAGACGGTCCGCGAGGTTTCGGCGGTGGTCTGTAGGGCGGGCTGTGGTTCAATTGACTTTAGGCCGGCGACGAGCTGTGTGGCGGAGACCAGCGCATCACGGGCAGACTGCTGCTCGGCCAGTAGCGTTTCGAACTCCTGGCTTTCCGTTTCGGAGAGCTCGTTAGAGACGTATTGAAACGCCAGCCATTCCAGGTCGCTGGCATCATCTTTGTTTATGTTGTCAGGTGAATTCTTCATGACGGTCATCTTAAACAGTGGCGTGCAACAGGATCTCAGGACTCATGTGAGGGAGGATCGAGTTGCCGGGACAGTGTTTTTATTGCGAGCCTCATTCTTGTCAGGACGGTTCCCAGGGGGATCTCCAGCTCTTCGGAGATCTCTTTGAAGGTCCTGTTTTCATAAATGCGGGCGATTACAACCACCCGCTGGTTTTCCGGCAGACTTGCGAGGGCCTGTCGGATCTGTTCCTGATGTTCCTGATCCAGAAGCCGTTGATCTGGTGACTCGTTCAGAGACCCGCTGGTCATCTGGCAGAGATCGTTTAACGATTTCCGGTGGATTTTATTGCGACGAATCAATGCCATCGCTTCATGGTAGGCGACACGAAACAGCCAGCCCTTACGGGTCTCTTCCCGGGACTGACCTCCGGACTGGAGTGCCTTGGAAAAGGTGAGCTGGAAAGCCTCGTCTGCCAGATCGTGGTCGCGGAGCATTCCCGTCAAAAAAGCGCGCAATTCGCCTGCGTGTGTCTCAAACAGCTGATGGACGATCTCGGGGGCGAGCTTGCCATCGTTACCGGTGGCCAATTTCTACTCCCGTTTACATAACAAAACCACGGCTTTTAGTAACTACGATGCACGAGTCAGCGGATTTATTTTCAGTTTCTCAAAAGATTCTGAAAGATTCAGAGAGACCACGGAAAGTGAGTAAGTCTAATAGTGGCAGGCGGATAGGGGTGGAAAGTCAAAGTCGCAGGTGGTCAGTCTCTCGCCAGAATACTCAGGTTTCACGAGAGATGCAAAATAAATCCGCGGATTCTATAGCGACGTCAGGCTGGCCGTAGAATGAGACATGACGGAGGAGGCACACATTTGGTGTCCCTTGCGAAGACAACTTGTACAGGCGGGTCAGTTGCTGAAATAGATGGCGGGCACGATGGTTTCGGCGATTTCAGGGTGACTGTAATAGTTGGGGAACATGTGACCTGCTCCCACGCAATCCGAGACATCGATATCATTCACCCGATTTGTATCCTCTCCCAGCTTCCGCCTGTCCATCCAGGTAAACCCGGTACGGGCGAGTGCCCGCCGTGAGGCTGGTGCCAGGACCGGATAAAGCAGCAGGACCCGGTCTTTGTGATTTCTTAAGTTGACCAGGCAGTCGGTACAGTTCAAACCGCACCCGTAACGTTCTCCCGGGTTCAGCCAGTTATGATTGAATGCAGCAGCGGCGAAGACGATCCGAAAATGACGGCAGTGGCAACAGATGTGGATACCGCAATCCGAGAGCGAGATACCCTGAATGCTGCCGCCTCCAATCAAGTGCATCGTTGAAGCCACCAGCCGGGCACCGTGGCTGTGGCCCAGTAGACTGATCTGGTGGTGCGGCGGAAGAGCGGCGATCAGTTGCGCTAGGTAGTGACCGTTAAATTCAGCCCGTTTTCCCAGAATGTGGACATCAACGGGGATGATTTTAGTCGGCGTATCGTCACTGGGCCAAGAGAAGAAAATCACGTTTAACGGCTTCTGCGGTGCAGCCGCTTTCAGCCAGAGATACGTATTATAGGAATCGAGCAGCACATCCTCCCACTTGACCAGACTGCCATGAACCATGATACAGATCGGGGCGTTTGGATCCAGGGATTGCAGCATGCTCTCCATCGACTGTTCGGTCACCTGTCCCGCTTCAGCGGAATGATAGACGTCAAACTCACAGCTGGGACAGCAGCAATTACTTTTCTGGGGACAGCAGCGGCTGCTGACAACCCAGTAGTTGATGTCCGGGACACAGGAAGTGCAGGCGGGGGTATTCAGGCATTGCCCCGGTTCCTGATCACAGCCGGGGGCTGGCGGCACACCCTGTCCGAATGCAGGAGAGACGAACAGCAGCAGGAAACAGAAAATGCCCGCTTTCAGATGCATGGATTGAGTTTGCAGTAAATTCATGAGCCCGGGTTATGAAAATCAATGGATGAGGGGGGAGTCATCTTCTCGCATGCAGCGCGCACTGTCTGAGGTAAAGTACGACCAGTGCTTATTCAGGGTATCGGTCATCCCCCGGACACATTAGCGCAATTTAATACAAACTCCGGTTTTGCAGGCGGACTGGATAAAGTTTGTGAAATCTGCACCGAAAGGCAGAATTGCGCTCAAGGGCGCGTTGGGGAACTTTGGCCTGAGATCTGGTTGAGGGGCTCGTTTTGACCTTCTTTATTCTGCGCTGATCCGAACAGCACAGCATTTATACGAAGGCTGGCTGGAATGCGGATCAAAGACAGCGTCGGTCAGTTGATTGGTCGCCTCATAGTGCATGGGAATAAAAAGCTGTCCCGGCTGAACCGACTGTGTAATAAACGCGCGGGCTTTGAGACGGCCGCGCTGTGACTCCACGATAATCCAGTCGTTGGGTTGAACGGAGTTATGACGTGCGTCTTCCGGATTGATTTCCACATAAATCCGCTGGGGATAGAGCTTCTTCAACACATCCGAATTGCGGGTTCGGGTCTGTGTATGCCATTGTGAAGCGGTGCCGCGGCCTGTCAGTAATACGAAGGGATACTGTTCGCTGGGGGCTTCCGGCATTTTGGAGGGTTCGGAAAAAATGAACCGGGCCCGTCCGTTTTCATGGAAGAAGCGACCATCTTCAAACAGTCGTCGCTGAGGCTCCGGGGGCGCTGTTTCACTCGCAGGAAACGGCCATTGTATGCCCCCCTGCTCTTCGACCGAGGAATAGTCTTCAATGCCCGAGAAATCACAGGCCTGTCCGGCACTCAGTTTTTTCATGAGCTGAAACACTTCGGCCGGGGAACTCCACTGGGAGAACATCTCTCCACAGCCCCAGTACTGGGCGATCAGTTTGAAGATCGAGAAATCAGACAACGCCTGTCCCGGCGCCCGTTTGATCCGTTTGACACGCCCGATGCGGCGTTCCGCATTGATGAAGGTCCCCTCTTTTTCACCCCAGCCGGCAGCGGGGAGAATCAGATCCGCATGTCGGGCGGTCTCGGTGGTGTGGTACATGTCCTGAACCACCAGGAAATCGAGGCGGTCCAGAATATCACGGGCCTGACCCTGGTTAATCCAGGAATGCGCAGGGTTCGTGCAGATGACCCACAGCCCTTTGATTTTGCCGGCCAGAATCCCTTCCATGATTTTATGGTAAGGCAAACTGTTCTCGGACGGGATCCGGTCGATGGGAATCGAAAGAATATCAGCAACCTTCGCACGATGGCGGTCATTCAGAAAATCATGTCCGCCGAGCAGATTGGTGGTGTTACTGAAGAGTCGCGAGCCCATCGCATTGCACTGTCCGGTGATGGAATTGGGACCGGTGCCGGGCCGACCGATATTCCCCGTCATCAGGGCCAGGTTTATAATGGACTGCGCGGTGCGAACTCCCTGGTAACTCTGGTTCACGCCCATCGTCCACCAGAAAGAAACCCGTTTCCCTTCGTGAATCAGTTCAACGAACCGTTCAATCTTTTCCCGACTCAAGCCGGTCTCTGCGGTGATGCGCTCCAGTGGATAGTCGCGGACATGCGCTTTGAACTCGTCGAAGCCTTCGGTATGGGCACGTACATAATCCGCATCGAGATAGCCTTTCTCGATCAGCAGCTGAGCAATTCCGTAAAACAGAGGCAGATCCGATTTGGGTGCGATCTGCAGATGCAGTGTGGACTGCATGGCGGTTTCCGTCTTCCGGGGATCGACCACGATGATTTCCGGTGAATGCGGATTCCGCATCACGCGTTCCCACATGATTGGATGCGCGATACAGGGATTCGCGCCCACAAACACCAGCACGTCTGATTCTTCAAGGTCCTGGTACGTAAAGGGGGGCGAATCAAAGCCGAACGACTGCTTGTAGGCGGTGACTGCTGAAGCCATACACTGCCGGGTATTTCCGTCGCCGTGTTTCATACCCATGCCGAATTTGGCCAGCGCGCCCAGGAAGGCCATTTCCTCGGTCACCATCTGACCGGTACTCAAAAAGGCGACCGAATCGTCGCCATGTTTTTCCTGGATCGCTTTAAATTTGCTGGTGAACAGGCTCAGTGCGGAATCCCAGTCGACCGGTTCCCAGTGATTGGGAGATTTTTTAACCAGCGGGCTGATCGCGCGGTCCGGCGAATCGAGCACCGACAGCGCTTCCCAGCCTTTGGGACAGGCCATGCCCAGGTTGACGGGATATTCCGTCGTCGGGCTGATGCAGACCCCTTCTCCGTTTTTGAGATGGATATTCAGGTTACAACCGGTGCCACAGAAGCCGCAAACCATCTGGGTCGTCGCATCCGGCAGATTTTTCTCAGGCACCTTTCCCAGACCGAATCCGCCGGGTGAGAGCAGTAATTCTCTGGTGAGGTGTCCCTCTTTCTGATGAATCAGAGAGCTTAATTTTGATTGATCGATAATAGACATCGAAACCGAGTCCCGTCCGAGTACTTTAGTGGATAACGCCAGGCATGCGGGGAGCGGCAACCGCAGAGAAGAACAGATAACGTTCCAGGAGTTCACCAGCTAAACAGGCTATGAATAAAATACCAACGATGAAAAACAGAATCAGGTTCTGAACCGGTTGCGTCTGGTGGTTCAGTAAAAACAGAGGCATCAGAATCCCTCCCAGGATGCCGCAGGCAAAACGGGCGAGCGTGACATTTGAGAGTTCACCGCTCATCAGTAAAGCCGAACGCTTCAAAGGAGAGTTTTGACGCCGGAGCAGATAACGGAAAATGGATGCCTCAAAACTCAGCTTGATGACAGAAGTCACAATCAGAGCCTTGGACAATAAGGGCCCCGCCTGTGCCAGCAGCAGATTTGTGGCGGCAGAATCGACCGTCAGGTTCAACAGAAAGATCACTACCCAGGTCGAGGCAATCCCCAACAGAGCGGCAGTCAACGCAAACTTGGTTGTCGTTGTTTCAAAGCTCCAGAATTCGCGTTTGGTGAAAACATAAATCATGATCGAGCAGAAAATCCCCACCACTCCCAGCAGGCTGACCATCCAGCCGGCCAGTGGTTGCCACTGCTGCCAGTTCGGGAGCATAGATCCGGCAAACCAGGTCAGCGCAGCATAGGTCTGAGCGGCACCGGCAAAGACGCCAAATGCCAGGATTTCCCGACTCAGCCAGGAATGTCTGAGGCCCAGAATACCCCGGAAGGCATACAGGGGACGTCCCAGGTGCAGCGTGCTCGCCCCCAGGGCAAGCAGACCAAAGACCATCGCGGTTGTCGCTGACAGGCGCGTCATCACCGAAGTTGTTTCCGTGCTGAGAAAATACTCGAGGATGGAACCGGTGAGAAACGCACCGACCGAAAGTTGGGTCAAGACCAGCATGATCACCAGTGGAAGGTGGGCATGTTGCGGGCTGGCTGAATAGTAGTCTGCCGGAATCGTATTGCGTGGGAACGGCTTACGTGACTTATAAGTCGTCGTCGGGTAGGTATGCTGCGGATCGGGAGCGGCGGGCAGAAACGCGTTGACCTCCGAGTCGGCGAGCACCTGCTCCTTGTTGACAATATCGATCGAAATTGCCTGATGCGGACAGGCCTGCACACAGGCGGGCGCCTCCCCGTCAGTCAACCGCTGACTGCACATGTCGCATTTGCGGACAATGCCCTTTTTACTGTGATACTTGGGAACGTCGTAGGGACAGGCCAGCGTGCAGTACTGGCAGCCAAAGCACTGGTCGTCCAAATGCTTGACGATACCGGTAATGGGATCTTTTTCATACGCATTCACGGGACAGGCCTGCATACAGCCTGGGTCCAGGCAATGATGACAGGCAGTCGTCACATGCTGATAAATCGGCTCCTGGCTCGTCCCCCCGATCAGCAGACCGACATCGCGCCAGGTTTCGTTTTCATCCAGCCCGTTCAGTGAGTGGCAGGCAGTGACACAGGCTTTACAGCCCGAGCAGCGGTCCAGGTCAACCTGGAAGGCGTATTGCTCTCCCGACTGGGGCGACTTGGAGGGGATCAGGTCAGCATAATAGCGTGACTGGGCCGGTAGCGCCTGCGATTCGTATTGCCGGGCAAATTCGTCGACGGCTGTCAGCGTCTGCTGCTCTTCCAGCAGCAGATTAATCAGATCGAATTCCTGATGGCAGGTGGCCGTTCCCTGTGATCCCGATGTATGTTCATCCAGAGGCGAGTCGGCACTGGAATTATGTTCGTCGTAGTTGAAGCTCATGTGTCTCTAACTGATTTTACGTTTTTTATGGAATTGCTCACTGTGAATCAATTCGGAAGGGGCACCCGTTTCCTGCAGTCGATCACTGAATTCCTGATTGAACTCACGGGGACCACACAAAAAGAAACGACAGCTGGTAACTTGTGGGATGCGGGAAATGATAAAATCAAAATTGAGATGCCCGCAGTAGCCCAGCCAGTGTGGTACCGGCTGTGAAAGTGTCAGGAAATAGTGAAACCCCGGCAACTGGGTCATCAGTTGTCTGGTTTCCTGATCGAAGATGATATCCTGGTGCGTACGTGCGCCGTAGAACAGAAAGCAGGCTCGATTCTGATCTAAATCTTTCAGATAGCGGACGATACTCATCATGGGAGTGATTCCGATCCCGGCACAGAGCAGGACTAACGGCTCGGTGTGGAGTTCCGGATCATAGTAAAACTGGCCCAAAGGTCCTTTGAGTCGAATCTGACTGCCACGCTGGACCTGTTCAAAAAAATAATTACTGGCCTGCCCTTCCCGGTTACGTTTAATCGTCAGGTCAATCTGTTCCGGTTGGAAAGGAGAGGAACTGATGGAAAAGCTCCGCCAGACTTCATTCCCCCGGATATCCAGACAGACTTTAATAAACATGCCTGGCTGATGCGGAGATAACAGGCCTGCCTGGTTGTCCAGACGAAACGTGCAGACATCGTCGGCCTCCTGAATCACATCACAAACAGAAAGGGTTACCAGTTTTTCGTTTTGTTTTCGTTCGTCTTCCGGTTTCGATAGGATCATTTCTTAAACCTGTGCTTAGTGAGCGCCAGCACATACTGTTTGATTGATTAATTCATCGAGTACCTCAACTTCAGGCAGCTCGAGATAGACATTTTCCTGTTCGTCGACTTTAACATTGAATACATTGACTGCATATTCTTCTTCCCCGCTCAGGCAGGAACCGTTTTCCAGGGAAAACGTCTTCTTGTGGAGCGGGCAGGCAACTTTGGGAATGCCCTGTGCGTCTCCCAGAATGCCGCGCGACAGGACCATCGCCTGCTTATGCGGGCACATCTGCTGACAGGCAAACCATTCCCCACGACTCTGGAAGTTGAAGACAGCCAGTTGAGAGTTGCCGTATTTGACTGTCGAACCGGATTCGGCAGGGAAATCGCTGACGACACCCACTTTGACCCATTCGCGCGGCGATTCGTCTTTCTCAGACGCAGGTGGTTCGGCATCCTGGAGACTTTCCAGCGGAATGAAATCGGGCGCCCAGTCAATGGGCCGTTTCTGGCCGCGCTGGGGAATGAGTTCGATCGACGATTCGTGCTCGTCGGTATTGACAAACTGTTCGAACAGTCGCCGTTTGGCAGGATTGTCGACGACCTCTTTCCACTCGCAGTGATAGGTATCGACCAGTGACTGCATCATGGTTTCGAGCTCTGCGCAGATCCCCAGTTTGTCTTCGATGACCACTTCCCGCAGGTAATCGATACCCCCTTCCAGCTTTTCCAGCCAGGTGGCGGTCCGGGTCAGTTTGTCTGCAGTCTGAATATAAAACATCAGGAAGCGATCCAGATATTTAATACAGGTTTCTTCGTCGAGGTCCGAAGCAAACAGGTCGGCGTGTCGAGGCTTGGCCCCTCCATTTCCACAAATGCAAAGGTTGTATCCGTTTTCAGTCGCAATCAGCCCGAAGTCTTTACTCTGAGCTTCCGCACATTCGCGGACGCAGCCCGAAACGCCACCTTTGATTTTATGAGGTGCGCGAATTCCGCGATAGCGTTCTTCGAGGCGAATTGCAAAACCGACCGAATCTCCCACACCGTAGCGGCACCAGGTAGTCCCCACACAGCTTTTGACCGTCCGCAGGGCTTTGCCGTACGCATGGCCGCTCTCAAAGCCGGCATCGATCAGCTTTTCCCAGATTTTGGGGAGATCGTGGACTTCGGCACCAAACAGGTCGACCCGCTGTCCCCCCGTGATTTTGGTATAGAGCCCGAATTCCTGAGCGACTTCACCCAGAACAATCAGTTTCTCGGGAGTAATCTCACCGCCGGGAACGCGGGGCACTACTGAATACAGGCCTCCCCGCTGCATATTCGCGAGGAAACGGTCATTCGTATCCTGCAGCGGTGCATGATCGACAATGTGTTCGTTCCAGAGGCTGGCCAGAATTGAAGCCACCGTCGGTTTGCAGACCTCACAGCCGGCACCTGAACCGCAATCGGCGATCACCTCGGTAAAGGTTTTCAGTTTTTTGACTTTGATAATATTGAACAGTTCGGTACGAGAAAACTCGAAGTGTTCACACAGATGATTATTGACAGTGATCCCGGCTGCCGCCATTTCCGCTTTGAACAGATCGGTGACCAGGGGCATACAGCCGCCACACCCTCCGCCCGCTTTTGTGCAGGCTTTGACCTGATCCACCGAAGTCAGTTCCTGTTCCTGGATGGCGGAACAGATCTGTCCTTTGCTCACGTTATTGCACGAGCAGATCTGTGCTTCATCCGGCATGTCTGCGGCATTCCCGCCCGGAATACCCCCTCCGCTTCCTATTACCAGTTCGTGCGGGCTGCAGGGCAGCTTATCGTCTGACTTGGCCAGCATTGACAGGCTGCCATAGTCGGAGGCATCTCCAATCAGGATACCGCCGATCAGTCGGGTTCCGTCGGGATTGAATACCAGCTTTTTGTAGACCCCCTTGAACGGGTCTTCAAAAGTCAGACTTTTGGAGACATCGGGACCCGCTTCGTAATCGCCGAAACTGGCCACATCGACACCCATCAGTTTCAATTTGGTCGAGAGATCACTGCCCTTGAATTCCGCTTCCCCATGACAGAGATGCGTCGCTGCAACTTCAGCCATCTGGTAACCGGGGGCAACCAGACCATAAACCATACCGGAATGCAGGGCGACTTCCCCGACGGCATAGATATCCGGGTCAGAGGTCTGCAGGTGATCGTTGACCAGGATCCCGCCGCGCGGGCCGACTTCCAGATCGCATTCACGTGCGAGTTCATCCCGGGGACGAATCCCGGCTGAGACAATGATCATGTCCAGTTCAAGATCAGAGCCATCCTGGAACAGGATGCCTTCAACACTGGACTCTCCCAGTACTTTCTGAGTAGCTTTATTCAGATGGACCTGCACGCCCAGTTCTTCGATCTTCTGCACCAGAATTTTCGAACCCGCGTCATCAATCTGTCGCGGCATGAGTCGCGGGGCGAATTCCAGGACGTGTGTCTGCAGTCCGAGATCCAGGGCCGCTTTGGCAGCTTCGAGACCGAGCAGCCCCCCGCCGATTACGGCAGCGGTTTTGGACTGCTTCGCGTAAGCGATGATCTGTTCCAGGTCGTTGATGGTTCGGTACACGAACACGCCGCGATTTTTGATACCCGGCACATCCGGAACGAAGGGGTAGGAACCGGTGGCGATCACCACTTTGTCATAGGGGATCTCGACCCCTTTCTGGGAACGGACGATCTTGTTTTCCCGATCGATGCTGACCGCCCGGTCCGAGAGGTGCAGGTCGATCTGGTTATCCGCATACCATTCTTTACGGGCCAGCATCAGTTTTTCAGCATCATTGTGTGCAAAAAACTGAGTCAGGCCGACCCGGTCATAAGCGGCCCGGGGTTCCTCGCAAAACGTGGTGATTTGATATTCCTGTTGCTGGTCCTTATCAACGAGTTGCTCGCAAAAACGCAAGCCGACCATCCCGTTGCCAATGACGACGACATTTTGCCTGGTGTCGAAGTTCTGATGAATCACTGTTATCTACCTTATGAATTGAGCACTTGAAGTTTTGTATCTGAGAGCGGTCTCGAGGCCATCTGCTTATTGCCCCATCGAGGCAGCCAGTTCTTTTTCCCCTGATTTGACTGTGATGGCAGTTTCATGAGCCAGGCGGGCTTCCTCTTCCATTTCTTCGCTGAACCGCACGAGGAAGGTCAGGAAGGCACAGCAGGTCACAATCGCACCAAGAATGAATAAGGCGGTGGGCCAGTTGATCGCCTGGGTTTTAAACAGGAAGCCTGCGGTCACGGCACCTGCGTTACCACCGGCTCCCACGATGCCCGATACGGCCCCCAGTGCTTTCTTGTTGATGAAAGGTACGACGGAGTAAGTAGCACCTTCAGACATCTGCACGAACAGACTGAAGACGATCAGCGAAGGCAGCGCCAGGGCAAGGACACTCATCTGTGAGAAGACCATCAGTGCGATGCCCTCACAGAAAATCGCGATGAACAGCCATTTGACGCGGCCGCTCAATCCCCACTTTTGGCCAAAGCGGTCGCCGAAGATGCCCCCCAGCGTACGGGCGAAGATATTCATCAGACCGAATATCCCTGCCATCAGACCGGCCGTTTTGACGGCTTTGGTCGCGTCCATGTTTTTGAAATAATCGAAGTAATCCAGGAAGTAGAGCGCAGCAACATTGTTAATGGTCAGTTCGATGCCAAAACAGGCACCATAGATCACAAACAGAGCCCAGACGCGGTAGTCTTTGCAGACTTTCAGGAACATCCCCTTCTGCTGTTCTTTCTGAGTCAGCTTGCCGGCTTCTCTGAGTTCTTTAAAGTTGCCGTCGGGAGCATCCTGGGTCAGAAAATAATAGGCGATCCCGGTCAGGGCACAGACCAGACCGGCGAGGAACATCGATGCCCGCCAGCCCATGGTGTCACTGAAACCAAGGATGCCGACAAACATGCCGAAGATCAGCGGCATGACCATCTGTGTCACACCACCCCCCAGGTTCCCCCAGCCGGCGGTGGTGGCATTCGCCGTTCCCACACAGTTCGGGGCGAACATCAACGATGTGTGATACTGGGTAATGACAAAGGAGGCCCCGATGGCACCAATCGCGATGCGAAAGATCAGGAAGGTGGTATAATCATGAGCGAAGCCGATGCCCATCACGGGAATCGCTCCCAGGACGAGCAGCCAGGTATAGGCCAGTCGGGGGCCGATCTGGTCGCAGAGCCAGCCGATAAACAGTCGTGCGATCACGGTAATCGCAACCGAGCCGATAATGCACCAGCCAACCTGTTCTTTGGTCAGATGCATTTCTTCACGAACAATGGACATCAGCGGCGCGATGCCGAACCAGGCAAAGAAGCATAAGAAAAAAGCAAACCAGGACATGTGAAATGCCCGCATTTGTGGTGTTGAAAAATTAAAAAGATTGATCCGGGTTGCTTTGTTTTGAATTTCCATTTCCGTGAGTGCTTTCTTGAGGTTTCGAGATGAACTCGAGACTGCTTCCAGTTCCCCTGAACGGCGTCGTGGCGGGTCGACAGTCAGCGCAGAGAGACTCTGCGTGAGAAAAGAGAGGGGTTAGACTGTGTCTGTCGGGATCAGACAGTCTCTTCTGCAACCATCAGAAGGAGCGCGTTACGAATGGCTTGCATGAAATAATGAGATATCAGTTGTTGAATCGTTTAGCGTCGGGTCATATTCAATCAGATATTTTGTGGGGCGACCGCAGCTCCGTTAGCGCAACAGAGACAGCAGAAAGATCGACCGACAGAGGCGTGGGGCGTGCCGGTTTTTAATTCTGTATGAAGACTTGGCAAAGCGCGTGCCTAAATAATAAGTCAATTAACTTAATAAAATCGGCACGATTGATATGACCTTAAATACCGCTTGTATGAGAGGCTCAAACGGAGTTTCAACGGCTCAAAAAAAACTCAAATGAACTTATGAGTGTTCTATTATATGAGCAGTCAGGCGGAGGATGTGCCCGGAATATAAGCAGTTAGAGGTGCAGGTGCGGTCTGTTTAATCTACTGCAGCAAACTGCGCTGGAGCACTGCTTTGGCTTTGTCGAAATAAGGCTGCCATTCAATTTCCGGCTTGCCATATTTCAGACAGTCGCGGACTTTCTGCAGTGTATTCAGTGCCATGTGCGGGCAGCGGTTGCAGGCGCAGGTTTCCCCGGAAGAGGCCATGATGCCCGGCACGGGAAGATATGTGTGCTGGGGAGCCGATTTCTCCAGGGGGTGAATCATGTTCGCTTCCGTCGCGATCAGAAATGTCCCCGGTTCTTTTATCGACATCACATACTGGCGCAATTTTTCTGTCCCGCCAATGAAGTCAGACACTTCGAGAATCGAATGCGGACACTCGGGGTGAGCCAGGACGAGCGAGCCAGGATTGTTCTTTTTCGCACGGAGCAGATCCTGCACACTGAAGATCTCGTGGACCATACAGGACCCGGGCCAGAGAATCATCGAACGTCCGGTGACTTCCTGCAGGTAACGTCCCAGATGCTGATCCGGAACGAACAGAATTTCCTTATCAGCAGGCACACGGTCGATGATTTCCCGGGCATTGCCGCTGGTCACAATCCAGTCACACAGGCTTTTCACCTTCGCACTGGTATTGATGTAGGCCACCGTTTCAAAATCGCGACCTTCCGCTCGCAGTTTCTCCTGGAACTGCAGCAGATCCCCATACTGGCAACTGTCTGCCAGTGAACAGCCTGCGTTCAGGTCCGGCAGCAAAACTTTCTTTTCCGGGCTGAGGATTTTGGTCGATTCCGCCATGAAGTGCACGCCGGAAAAAACGATCGTCGATGTAGTCACATTGACGGCGTCGCGGGCGAGCTTGAGGCTGTCTCCCGTAAAATCAGCGACATCCTGAATGTCACCATCGATGTAGAAGTGAGCCAGCAGGGTTGCATCTTTTTCTTTTTTGAGTGCATCGATCTCGTCCATCAGATCAAGGGGATCTTCGTAGACACCTTCACCGGGATCGACTGTTGGCAACGACATGAACTCACATCCTTTGAAATTCGGGAGCAGAAACGGGTGTCTCTGGGGACACAGCAGAATTGTGCAAGGTTCAACAGTTCAGCATGACGTACTTGCTGGAGAATCTGAAACCTTTGCTGTACAACATTAGTAATATTGTTTAAGAAAAAATCTCCTCGTCAAGCACTCAATATTCTATATAATTCGGTGAAGGTTTAGAACTCTATGGCTGATCAAACATTGCGAATCCTGGTATTTGGAGCTCATCCCGACGATTGTGACATCAAAGCGGGGGGCACCGCGGCCCTGTATCAGCAGGCCGGTCATGCCGTGAAGTTTGTGAGCGTCACGAATGGCGAATCCGGGCACCAAAGGCTCTCGGGCGAAGAATTAGCCGAAATTCGCCGCGCAGAAGCGGCCGCAGCCGGCCGGGCGCTGGGAATCGAATATGAAGTGCTCAATAACCGTGATGGTTACCTGCAGCCGACGATCGAAGCCCGTTTTGAAATCATTCGGCTGATTCGCAATTTTCAGCCCGATCTGATCCTGACGCACCGCCCCAACGACTATCACCCTGATCATCGATATACGTCGCAACTGGTGTGCGATGCCGCCTATATGGTGACCGTGCCGCCGATCGTACCCGACGTCCCTGCCCTGCGGGAGAACCCGGTGATCGCCTACCTGTCCGATCATTTTACGCGCCCGTACCCGTTTTCTCCGACCGTGGTCGTGGATATCGAACCGGTCTGGGATCGCGTGATCGACGCCCTCGATTGCCACAGCAGCCAGTTTTATGACTGGCTGGCTTACAACCACTTCTACGAAGATGAGGTTCCCGCCGATCACGCGGAACGGAAAGTCTGGTTGAGTGGAAAAATGAAAGACCGCATTGGCCCCCTGGCGGACCGTTATCGAGATCTGGTCGTCGAGACCTACGGCCCTCAACGGGGCAATGAGATTCAGCTGATCGATGCCTTCGAACCCTGTGAGTATGGCTCTCCCCTGACCTGTGAGAACGTCAAAACCCTGTTTCCGTTTCGTCCCTGAGACTTTTGATTCCTGAGATTGATCTGATATACGATGCGCACACTCTGTTTTATATTTTCGATGCTGTTACCGGCTACGATTGCTGTCAGCACGCTGTCTGCGGCTGAACCGTCTGCGGAACGGGGATACCAGTTGCTGACCGGAAAAACGTATCTGCCTCCCGATTTCGATCAGGCCGTCTTCGACGATCTCTGGAAGGTCTGGCCCGAAGAACAGCGCAAGCAGGCCGAATCAGCCACACTGGCAGAACGTCGCCAGATGATTTTCGATTATTACGGAATCATGCAGAAGCCCGGTTCGAAATCAGATCCCCTCGGCTATGTCGTGACTGACGAACAGAAATGGGTCATGAACTGCTTCGCCTGCCATAGCGGCAAGGTGGACGGCAAAGTCATTCCCGGTGCTCCCAACAGTCACATCGCTCTGCACACCCTGACCGAGGATGTGAGTAAAATCAAACTGCAACAGTTGAAAAAACTGAGCCATCTGGATCTGGCATCGGTCGGGATTCCCCTGGGAACGACGCATGGCACCACGAATGCAGTGATTTTCGGTGTTGTCCTCGATTCACTGCGGGACGGCGATATGAACTTCGACAAGAGCCGCCCGATTCCGGAACTGCTGCACCACGACATGGATCCCCCGCCCTGGTGGAACGTCAAACGCAAACAGAAAATCTATTCCGACGCGTTCATGACCAAAAATCACCGCGTGCTGATGCAGTTCATCCTGATTCCCCGCAACAATGCAAAACAGGTCAAGCAGTGGGAAGCCGACTTCGCTGATATCCTGGCCTATATCGAATCACTGGAGCCTCCCCGCTACAAGTGGCTCATTGATGAGCAGTTGGCTGGTAAAGGTCGTGCGCTCTTTGAAGCACACTGTGCTCGCTGCCACGGAACCTATGGGGACAATCCAGACTACCCCGAAAAGATCGTGCCGCTGGCGGAGCTGAAAACCGATCCGGTGCGTCATAAAGCCCTGCCTCCCAGTTACCGGGCTGCTTTGAATCAGAGTTGGCTATCCCGCTATGGCAAGGATCCGGTTCTGGAAGATCCCGCGGGTTATGTGGCCCCGCCCCTGAATGGGATCTGGGCTTCCGCGCCGTATTTCCATAATGGTTCGGTTCCCACGCTCTGGCATGTGCTCCATCCGGAATCGCGCCCCTTGGTCTGGAAACGGACCGTGAACGGTTACGACGTCAACCGCGTCGGGCTGGAGATCGAAAGCGTTCCCCGGCTCCCGGCTCCACTTTCGCCGGTCGAACAGCGACGCTACTTCGATACGACGAAATTCGGTAAATCGGCTGCGGGGCACAATTATCCCAACGAACTGGATGAGTCACAAAAGCGGGCGGTGCTGGAGTACCTGAAGACGCTCTGATCAGGCCTGTCCCGGGCTGAAGGCCCCCAGTGCCACCATGAAAATGAGGAACAGCAATGCCACTGCTGCGTAGATCACTGCAGGTGCCTTCTCTCTTTGCATGGTGACCGGAACATTCGCGGGAGGCCTCTCTGTCGAAGTATATCCCGGAGTCCATTCTTCGCCCTGGGAAGTGACATATTTCACCCGCGTATTCCACAACTGGACACAGACCACGACCATGAACAGTGCCGCAGATACCAGGATCACCGGATGGACCGGCTGAGTTTCGTCTCCCAGGCTGGCAGCGCTTTCGGGCAGTTGGGTGGCCATCTTCGCCATCGTCACGGCAAAGGCGTTGTTCATGAAGTGGACCAGGATGGGAGCCCAGAAACTACGGGTCACGTAATACACATAATGCATGAACATGCCCAGGGGGATCACCGCGATGATATGCGCGGGATGAGTGTGCACGATCCCGAACATGATCGACGTGATCACAATCCCGGGAACCAGCCCCCAGCGGGCGATTAAACCGCGTCCAATCATGCCGCGAAATATGAGTTCTTCCCCAATCGCAGGAAAGACAGCGATGACCAGGACCAGCGACCACAGTGAATTGTTCTCCGCCATATCCTTTACGATTTCCATCGTCTGCATTTCATTGAAACGCTGCAGAATGGGAATCTGATCGGCAAAGAGACTCCAGCCTTCAAATGCAATGCGATAGAACTCCCCTGACAGCAGGGCCAGCGGCAGAACGCAGATAAACAGCAGTATTCCCGTTGTCATCGCAAAGGGCTGCAGATTGAGTTTCTCCAGCGGGCGTTTTCCCAGACGCAGACCAACGGCAACCAGGCCAATCAGAAGGAACACCGCCTGTTCGACTCCCGCTGCTTCCAGGGGATGGGTTTCGACAAAAGAGGTAATCCCTTTGCGAACCGTATCAGGATTCTGGCCGACACTGGACGTCGCGATTAAATAAATCACCGCACAGATCAGAAAGAGCATGATTCCCAGGAAATGGGCACCGAAGACGCCAAACATCCAGGCGACCGACTCCAGCAATCCAGGTCCAGGAGGCAATACATTTCTGGAACTCAGGTCAGAGTGGTTTCCTGAGGCTTCCCGTTGAGCCGTCTGTAGCGCATCGTCCAGAAACTGATCCAACTCTAGAGCCAGTTCATCAGTCTGCGGACCGAAGATAGGAGAATCAGAGGAGTCTGTCGGAGCATTTTCAGCCTGGAAAGCCTCTGGTTCAGTGTCATCGGACGGGGGGTTTTCAGGAGCTGCCATGGAGGTATTCTAAATCTGGGGGGAAGAGCGCGAACCATCTCCGGAGTCTGTTCTCTGGGTCTGGTTTTATAACTCATTATATGATAATAGTTTGCGTGATATTGTCTTGAGTGTGTCTGGGGTCTGTATTTATAAGTCTATGTCTTAATAGTCGGATTTTCGAAGCAGGAATTTATATTTTTTAGGGAAATCCGGGAATCTTGCCAAATAATCGGCAGGCCGGAACGAATCATCACGTCAGGCTTGCCTTTGTGCAGGAACTGGTTGTCGCATTTCGTCCCATTCCCGATATGATAGTAGCACAGACCCAAGCATGAACAAATCATCTTCCGCAGAGATTCCTTTTTCGGTCGAGTTCAATTCTGATATGTCACCCCAACCTGAATCCGATTCCGGTGCCGAGCAAAAGCAGCGACAGTTGCAGTATTGTGCAAACTGTAACTCCACCTACTTTCAGCAGGCAGGCCGGGAACACTGTCCCGTCTGCGGAGCGCATGTGGACGATGTTTCGATTGCGGATTTACAGGAAACGATCGTTATCCAGGAAGTAGAGCAGCCGGGGGTTTCAACAGCATCACCAGCGACTGCAGAGGACGATCCGATCGCAGGGACTGATCTGCACGTCTATCGCTGCCAGTCACTTTTAGGCCGGGGAGGCATGGGCATGGTTTACCTGGCCACCCATCGCGATCTGGGACGCCAGTGTGCGTTAAAGATTCTGTTGCCGCATCTGTCAGACCGTGATCCCGAATACGTTGAGCGATTTATCCATGAAGGTCGTGCCGTCGCGACTTTGAATCATCCCAATATCGTTACAGCGCATGCGATCGGCGAAGAACGCGGCTACCGCTTTCTGGAAATGGAACTGATCACCGGCCGTGCGTTGAGCCATGTGATTCGTGATGATGGTCCACTCACTCCCCTGCACGCTACGTCGCTGATCGCCCAGATCGCCTCTGGACTGGGAACGGCACACGCCAAGGGGATCATTCATCAGGACTTGAAACTGGAGAACATTCTTTTAAGCGGCGCGGGGGTTCCTAAAATTGCCGACTTTGGACTGGCCAAACGGATTTCTGCTGAAGAAGGGGGAACGCACCAGCACAATCTGGCCGGCACTCCGAACTATATGGCTCCGGAACTGTTTCAGGGAGGACTGGCAACCGCGACCTCGGATGTGTATTCGCTGGGGGTCTGCTTTTTTGTCCTGCTCACAGGACAGTTGCCTCACCGTGCCGAAAACTTCAATGCCCTGATCCAGGAAGTTGTCTCGAAGCCTGCTCCCAGTGTGCGCGACCTGCGGCCTGATATTCCACTGGAAATCTCGGAATGCGTCTCTTTGATGCTGGATAAGAGCCCGGCGAACCGGTTTCAGAACGGGTACATGGCGTCGCTGTTCCTGAATGCCATCCTGGGACAGGTGCAGAATATCGAGGCGATGCTGCACGAGGCCTTTGGCAATAATCGCAAGGTGTCCTGGAAACGAAACGGCCATCAGTACATTCTCGAAGTCAAACAATCGGAACGCCGAAAACAGACCGTGATCATTGAACCCAGCGAACATCAACTGCACGAACGCCTGCTGTTGATCTACAGCACCTGTTGTGATGCCCAGCCGGAGTATTACGAAGAAGCCCTCCGGTTGAACGCCGAGCTTTCTCATGGGGGCATCTCCATTCGTGAGGTCAACGGGGAATCGAAATTTGTCATGGTGGATACGTTCCCCCGTTCGTCCGTTGACGCAGAAGACATTCGCAAAAGTGTGATGGCAGTCGCTCACCACGCGGATGAAATCGAAGAAAAACTGACCGGCCGTGATCTGCACTGACCAGTTGGGAGCATTGCCGCCTGATAACAGGTCATACCGGTTAGAGGGATGAGGGGGAGGACACTGCTGTTCTGGTGTCCCACCAGGTCTGTTTTGCTGTGGTCGACTGGCATAATCAGGCGGATTTACCGTGATTTCATCCAGAACGGAAAGCAAGAGCTTGACCCTCCTTTCAGAGCACTGATATAGTCAATTCCAGGTAGATTGCGCAATTCTGCCTGCAGTCGAACCCACGTTCAACGCATTTCAACCGCGAATACCCATCAGGATTCTGTACATAGTTACCCTGCCTGGCCTGAGGATGGCCTGATAACAGGGCGATTTTATGGCGAATTGGTAAAGACGTTATGGGATTTTCCGGGGTTGAGACGATATACTGATACTATCAGCCTAATGCTCTGTTCCATGCATCGTGAGAAACTTCGGGGTTATTACATGCGTCAATTACTGAAACGATCTGCTCTGACGACTTTTGCCTGCAGCTGTCTGGTTTTGCTGACAGGCGGCATTCAGGCGCAGGCTCAACAAAACAAGCTGACACGTGGATTTACCATCAAAGCCGATCTGACGGCCACGGGAGAAGAACGGGCTGCTCAGAAATCGCTTTGGGTTCTGGACGCCACATTCAAGCCCATGCGTATGATTCGCATGGATCTGACCAATCCCAAAACGGGGAAAAAAGAGAAAACCCTCGTCTGGTATCTGGTTTACAAATGCGTATTACGGCCTCTGGAACGACCGGGAACCACTTCAGATCTGACCCCGCAGAATGCAGAAGTTCCCCCGCTGGGACCATCACTGTTTGTGCCGGAGGTCACCCTGATTACCAACGATAACGGCCAGCAGACGATCTATCCCAATCAGATCCTGCCGGAAGCGGAAGCGATTATCAATCAGCGCGAACGCCGTGAATTTAAAAACGCGGTCGACATTATTGGTGAACTCCCTCCGGAAACTCCCGCCGACGCAAAATCAGAAAATGCCATCTACGGTGTCTGTGTCTGGACTGGTGTCGACCCCAATACCGATTATTTCACCATCCTGTTCTCTGGTCTTTCCAATGGATACAAGAAAGTTGAGGGCCCAGATGGCAAAGAGCTGACTCTGAGAAAGGTTCTGGTTCAGCAATACTGGCGTCCAGGCGATCAGTTCGGTCAGCAGGAACAGGAATTTCGCCCCAAAGGAAACCCCTACTGGGTCTACCTGCCAGACGATCCTGAAATGGCCGCGCAGATGGAAAAGAAGCTCAATCTGGACACGAATGAGAAAAAACAGCCCTGATTTCCCCGGAACTCCTGAAAAACAGTGGGAAATTGTCCAGAAACCGGTTTATCTCTTGCAAGTTGAGGCCTGATTCGCCAATATACGGCCTCAATTAACCAAATTTTTATGGAAAGCCCCTGTCAGGGGCGACTTTTGCTACCTGAGGAAAAGAGTAATGGCACATAAGAAAGGTCAAGGTTCCAGCCGTAACGGTCGCGATTCAGAAGCACAGCGCCGTGGAATCAAGAAATTCGGCGGTGAAAGTGTTCTGGCAGGAAACATCATTGCCCGTCAGTGCGGTACCAAATGGCACCCTGGAAAAAATGTGGGTATGGGTAAAGACTACACCATTTTTTCTCTGGTTGAAGGTACGGTCTACTTCGATAAGGAAGGTCGACGAATCAACGTCGAACCCGCTTTGAACTAAGCTGATTCCATCTCGATAATACATTCAAAGCTCCCCGATGAACGCTCATCGGGGAGCTTTTTTTACGGCCGGTTGGAATGGCTGGCGGTCAGGGTGACGGAGACCTTGGTCGGTGTCTGTTCCTTTCCCCGCTGTACCGTCACGACGACGGTCTCTCCAGGTTTTTTGCTTTCGATGTAATCCAGGAAGTCCGCCGCCGATTTGATCTGCTTCTGATCGACGGCAACAATCAGATCCGCTGCCCCCCGGTCGACCCGTTCGATCACGATCAGCCCTCTTCTCTGCCGGATGATCTTGGGGCCGCGCAACCCCGCTTTTTCTGCAGGTCCTCCCGGAGTCAGTTTCGCGATCAGCAGCCCCTGCTCGGTTTCATAGACCCGCTGAATCCCGATTTCCGGATGGATCATATGCCCGTGGGTCAAGAGTTGAGGTACGACCCGTGAGACAAGGTTCGAGGGAATGGCAAAGCCGACGCCGGAACTCTGACCGGTGTTACTGGCGATCGCGGTATTGATGCCAATCAGCTGCCCGTGCGAATTGAGGAGCGGACCACCCGAGTTCCCTGGATTGACCGCGGCATCAATTTGAATGATTGATTTAATCGTACGGTTCCCCCTCAGTTTCAGGGAACGGTTGAGACTGGAGATAATGCCGCAGGTCATGGTACGTTCCAGTCCAAACGGATTTCCAATCGCGAAGACGCGCTGTCCCACTTTGAGTTTGCTTGAGTCGGACATGCTTACCGGATGCAGTACATTGGGCTCTTCATCAATCTTGATGACGGCAATGTCATTGATGGCATCGGCCCCGACAAACGTGGCCTGGTAGGACTTCCCGTTAAACAGCGTGACATTGACCTGCTGCGCATCTTCGATCACATGGTAGTTGGTCAGAATATGCCCCGCTTTATCGATGATTGCTCCCGAGCCGGCTCCTTCCGTATCGTATTCGAGCATGAAGAAACCGTCCGACTTTGTGCTTTTGGTGGTAATGTGCACGACGCTCTTATTCAGCTTTTCATAAACACTGACATTGATCTCCTCTTCAGGAGAAAGACCACGGTCATTAAACAGTTTGGTGACCTGCGCCGGGGCCGTTGTGTTCGCATTCACCTGGGGGGCCGCGGGTTTGAGTGGAGTGGGAGGAATAATCCGGGGGCCAGTCGAATTCGGCTGTACTTGTGCTTCTGAAGACGCAATCAAGCCTGAAGAAGGGGCATCCATTGCGGAAACGATCAGGCCGCCGATCACGGCAGAGAAAAAACAACCAATTGCGTATTTCACGGTAAACCTCACATGAAACTGGATTCAAAGAGATTGGATAAAACAGGTAGCTCAGGGGTTTGGCTTGGAGCCGGTGAGGATGCATTTTCTCGGAATTGATCAAAAACACATGCAATCTCAAAGAAACTACATCATAATCCGCACCCGGATTCTCGCAGAAAACGGAAGAATTACGATAATAGATGGTATTGAAATCGTTCGAAATCTTATCGAATCAGACCTGATAACGTAAATAGGAATTCATACATCCAGATAGATTGAACTCATTTTCTGTCTGTCAGAAAATGCCGAAAACAAAGATGTTTTCAACAGCTGCCCGCAGTTCAGCATGAAAGGACCAAGATGCGTCGGATTGCTCTCTTAACGGCTGGTGGTGATACGCCCGCTTTGAATGCAACAATTTTCGGAGCTGTGGAACGTGCCAATGAACTTCGCCTGGAAGTCGTCGGAATTATCAAAGGCTTTGGCGGACTGCTCGACCCGGCAGTACCTCATCTCAGGTTGAACCCGCTGTATTCAACACTCCCGGAACTGGATCCCCGCTGCGGTGGCACGATTCTCGGGTCTTCCCGCACCTATATTGATGAGTCCCATGCCGGGGAGCTTCACATGGTGAAGAAACGTCTGGATCAACTGGGGATTGAAGGGTTGATCTGCATCGGCGGTGATGGAACCTTGAATGGCATGCAGCCCATTTCCCAGTTCATGCCCTGCGTACTGGCTCCTAAAACCATCGATAATGACCTGGGGTTGAATTATCTGGATGAGCCAAACGAATGGGTCAAGGAAACAAATCCCGAAACCGGAAAAGAGAAACTTCGCAAACTGCCGGCCAAGCAGGACCTCGAACTGGACGACATGGTGAATTACGCGACTCCCGGCTACGCCACTGCCGTCTATGTCTGCGTGCAGGGCGTGCAGCGCATCCGCACGACCGCGGAAAGCCATCGTCGCATTGCCATCATCGAAGTCATGGGGAGAGAGTCGGGCTACCTCGCTCTCGGAGCAGCTTACGGACAGCCAGATATCATCCTGATTCCGGAAGTCCCCCTGGATTATGAACGGTTCGAACGCAGGGTGCGTGAACTGTATGATACCCAGAAAAATGTCGTGATTGTTATCGGCGAAGGACTCCGCGATCAAAACGGTAAACGGCTCGGAGATATTTCCCAGAGTGTCGACCCGGCGGGAAATATCATCTTCAGCGGTGCTGCTGAAGTCCTGCAGAACATGTTGATCGAATCGTTGGGCGATCATTATTTTGTATCGCGAAAACGGCACGAAATGGCCAAATCAGCCACATTCACCCGAAAAATCGGGCATACACAGCGTGGGGGACGTCCCATTCGCTTTGACCGGTTTTATGCCGCCCAGCTGGGCGGGAAAGCCGTGGATCTGCTGGTACAGCGGCAAAACAATTACGTCGCGATCCTGCAATGGAACGAACAGCAGGGGTTCTATGTCAGCTCGATCAGCGGCAATGCATTGAGAGATGCCTGGCGGGAGATTCACCCCCGCACCCTGCATCCCTCCTTCTACGATGCACACCGCTACCAGCCTTCAAAACTGGGGATCCAGTATCTCTCCAAGATCTTTGCGAATGCAGTCGGCTCCGATGATCTGGAACTGCTGAGGCACGACCTGTTTGATACCGGTCACTTAAAGACCAGGTACCAGAGCATCAACGTGAGTATTCACAAACACATTCGCTATCTCAGTTCCAGCCAGAATGAAGGACCCGTCGACCAGTTTTAGGGTTCCTGTTGCGGAACTTCAAAGGCGGCAGGCTCTACCTCGGGAATGGAAATCGGAGTAATCTCTTCAGGTTTGGTATCACTGGAGATGGTATAGGTTGCCTGGTACGCTGCGTTCTGACGCAGGATTCCCGAGTTGGCGGCCATTGACAGACGGAGCTCTTTTTTACTCGAGACATACCGGGAGGCTACTTTGTCGGAGTGGATCATGATGTCATCGACCACATATTCATCGTGCTGCTTTTTGATCAGGACGGTGGCTCCTCGCTGATCATCGCCCAGCTTGATGCGGGCAAGTCCCTGGTTTTCATTTAATTCCATGCTGGTCAACTCTGACATCAGCAGTTCCGGAATGGGATACACAGTCTTTGGAACACGGTCGACCTGTCGCCAGACCAGTTCGTTAAAGTCACGACTGGAGTGACGCTGCAGATTACGAATATTATTTTCGTGCATGTCGTAGGCATAGTTCTGGACCTGAACCAGCAGTTCCAGTGTCGCTTTGACCGAGGCAGGTCTGCCCTGCAGGTCGAGTTCAATGTCATCCACCAGCAGCTGTCCCAGGTGATCCCGCAAAATGTAAGTCAGCGGGAGGTTCCCCTGGCGGGCATGGACTTTCGTGACCGAACCGTTAAAGTCAATATCCAGGATCTCAAAGCCGGGCTGGGCAATATCATCTACCGGTAACTGGGCTACCAGGTTGGGTGAGACTTTATCCCAGACGCGTGTTGAAAGATCAGGTGTGGAACTGAATCCCAGGATTTTGATATCGTGTTTGGTGAGTGCTTCATTAAACAGGAGCGTAATCGCCCGTGAGGAGAACAGGGATGTCAGAGTGATCTGCTGGTTGCCATGATCTTTAAACAGTGTAACTTCTTCGATCAGGTACTGATCTGGAACATCCATTTCGTCGGACTCAATTTTAAGAATGGAAAGGTTCACCATCTTGCCATTGTTTTGAGTGATAAAATTGGCAAGATCGCCTTCCGTCTTTAATTCATAATCTGCGGCAGCGACATTGGAGTCGGGGAGCGGGGCTACTTTCAGGTCGCCGAAGTTCAGGCTCCCCTGATAGAACTTGTCAGCTGAGTATTTTTTCAGAGCCACTTTGTCGTTCTGGTTATAGGCGTCCAGGAAATTACTGACTGCCAGCAGCATTCGTGCTTCTTTTTTCGCGGATTTGACATGCTGCTTGTCAACTCTCGATTCGACGGCAACATCGGTCGCTTTCCATTTCCCGTCCGTCAGTTTCATGGTGATAATCATCTGGCCGGAACGTCGGTCAAGCCGGATGATCGCAATGTTTTTATCCAGTTGGGCGTCTGGCTTTTTCCATTTTGACTTGGATGAATTACCGGAAACCCGTTTAGCCAGCTTCGCCAGGAAGGCCGGCTGCAGCTGGTCCAGAGTTTCTTTGAACTCTCCATCCGTGGATGCGAGAATGTCATCACGATTGCCATTCTCCCACGCATCCACAAATTCCCGGATTGTCAGCAGCAGGTCCATCTGTTCTGAGACCGACTTCATCACATTCAGATTTTTGTGCTTCTGGTTGATGTAGATGTCGTCCACGACCCATTCTCCGGTCTTGGTGACTTTCTTCAGTTCGTAGAGCAGTTTCTTTTTGTTTTTGCCAACTTCGACAACCACTTTCTTATGGTTCTCGGAAACATCCTTGATTTCCACAATCGTCGCTTCGCCTGTGGGAATCTTGAGGACCTTCAGATCATCCAGCGAGGACTTATCTCTCAACGCGACCTTGGAAAACTTCATGGTCGTATGATGTTTGAGTGATTTGATGTCTTCTTTTTCCATGGCCTGGGCAAACTGTTCAATGGTCTGCATTTCAGGCATTGAAGCACAGCCAGTCACTGACACCAGAATAAGTAAGCCACTTACCAGAGAGAAACCGTTTTTTAACATCATGATTAGTCCAGGCAGGTATTGGGGTTTTGAGAGGTATTGAGGATTTGTTGTTTTCATCCCGAAAGCAAACATGTTTTCAACAAGATATGCCTCAGGGATTCGAACCAGTTACAACTGCTTGTGGATTGAGAGTCGTTAAGACAGTTGTGAGAGAGGATGCGTTTTTTTGCAGGTTTGCCAAATTTCGTCAAGAGGGTTCCTGTAAAAAACGGCACGTTTACTGGAGATCGGTGAAAAAATAATTGGCCTTGGCCCAGATTCCAAAATCAATATAATCTGGGCCCTCGCCTGTTGTTCATTTCTGTTTGATTCTATTCTCCGTCTGTTTCCCGTTCAGGGTAAAAGCATTTCCTGGGCTTTTCGCTCCTGTCTGTATTAGTGGAAAATCTGTGACTTATATTCGGAAGCGAATCTGGATTCTAAGTGGAATATTCTGCCTGCTCGCCTGTCCGGCGCTGGCCGATGAAGGGACCGCTGTCGCTACCCGTATTCGCATTGAATGGGGCGAGCAGACCCCGCGGCTCTGGAATGCCCGTTTTAAAATGACCGGGGGGCGTATCGAGACGGCTCGCTCGCTTGGCGTGGACGCCGATGAAATCGCTGTGATTGCGCGAAAGCAGGATCAGGTCTTGTACCAGCCGCGAGCCAGTCGTGTGTTCAACAGTATTGAATTCGAAGTGCGGGGGAATTTAACGGCAAAACTGCAGGTCTACCTGCAGGATAGCAATGATTCTTCAATCACGATGCAGCATGAGTTTCTGCTCAGGGAGTTGCTGCAGCAAAAGGCGATTCTACCTGTCTCACAGACAAATGCGCAGTTGATCGTGCAGCAGGCTCCAGGAGAGATGCTCTCGATTCACGTCGATCGCCCCCATCTGATCTATGAACCCGAGGAAACGGTTTCGTTGACTGTGTTCCCTCATTTTCTGCACGTCAGTGAAATTGCCCCTGGAGAAAGCCTGTCCTGGGTATTGGCCCGGGCACGCAATTCAGAACCGGTGGAGAAAGGCAAGGTCCAACTGGCTCAGACCTCTCGGGTTGAACTGCTCAAGGCAGGGGCTCCTGTTTCGTTCAAGGCTCCGCAGGAAGGAGTCTACAATCTACGAGTGCAGACAACCTCGGGATACACATCGATGGTTCAGTTTGTGGTGCTTGATCGTGCTGCCAGGAAAACGCTGGTTGAGTCGGGTGAGGGAACTCCGCTGCTGGTGGACAGCCTGACCTTGAATGGCATCCAGAATCAGAACGATCTGGTAGCCCGGCGGGCACGAGGTCGAATCCGAAACTCATTCCGCTCGCTGTTTAAATCGGGCAGAGAGACATTGCCGGAAAGCGCTTCTACTTTACCCTGGTCGGCCTGGCACTTGAAAATCAGTCACCCCCAGCAGCCTCACAGGCTCGTCATCACGTATCCCGCTGCAATGGACACCCACCTGGGGTTCAGTCTCCTGGAACCGGATGCCGCGGGACAACTGGTGCCGGTCGGTGTTGATGGCGGCGTTTATCAGCCTGCTTCACCCTCTGCCATCAATCCACAGGAATCGGGAGCAGAGTCAAAAGTGGAACTGCTCTTCTGGCCGAAGGTGAATAATCCTATCTTACTCTTCCACAGTCTGGGCAGGCCCGATGCTGCCGAGGTGGCTGAAGTCAAAGTTTATGAGCTCGCTGTTTCGACTGAAGATGTGTCTGCCGAGCTGCCCGCGACTGTCGAGAAAAAAAGACTGGTGGGCCCGTATCTGCAAAAGCCGCTGCTGCCGGAAATTTTCGGGGCCACTCAGATCCTGGATCCCAGCAGTCATCGCAGCCTGGACGACTGGCAGACCTTTTATGATGCCGGCGAGCGACTGGCTCAGTATCTGCAATATCAGCGTTTTAACAGCGTGCTGCTGGGAGTCGCCGCTGACGGCAGCGCGATCTATCCCTCTGAAACTTTAGATCCCACTCCCCGCTATGATTCGGGCGTCTATCATTCATCGGGACAGGATATCCAGCGCAAGGACGTTCTGGAAATGCTGTTCCGGATCTTTGACCGGGAACAGTTGACACTGGTTCCCGAATTGCAGTTTTCCTCCATGATCTCCGCTCTGGAAAAATTGATCCAGGAACAGTCTGAAGAGGCAATCGGGATTGAACTGGTCAATTTTCATGGGCAGACCTGGCGCAAGTCGCAGGTGGCTGCCCGGGGACAGGCCCCGTTCTATAATCCGCTCAACCCGCGCGTGCAGGCTGAAATCGTCAAAGTATTTTCGGAGCTGGTGGATCGCTATCAGAAACATTCCTCGTTCCAGGGCGTGGCAGTGCAGCTCAGTCTGAATGGCTACCTGCAACTGCCCGGGCTCGACTGGGGCTATGATGATGCGACCGTCAACGCGTTCACCAGAGAGACCGGCGTCAGGATTCCCCGCTTCGCGGAGTCTCACAAATATGAAAAACGGTATCAGTATCTGACAACAACCGCCCTGCCTCAGTGGACCGAATGGCGTTGCCAGAAGATCCGGACCCTGCATGAGCAACTGGCAGGCGTATTGTCCCGGGCAAAACCCGAGGCACAACTGATCTTCTCCGCGCGTGAATTGATACCCACACACAGCCGGCAGGGAAATGTGATTACCGCATTGAAAACCGGAGCCCCGTTCCGTCCGATTCTGATGGAAATGGGACTGGATTTTTCCCGCTATGACCAGATCAGTAATGGCATCGTGGTCAGACCGGAACGATTTACCTGGGGACCACAGGCAGAGCGGGATCTGCAGTTCCTGAATACACATTCGACAATTGACGACAGTTTTAAATCCCGGGTGAATGGCGTTGTGTTTTATCACCAGCCCCTGGAGATCCGTATTCCCGAATTTGATCGAATCTCTCCCTGGCAACCCGCCTTTACCTGGCTGGCGACTCAGGCGTCGCCCTCCGCGGAATCAAATCAAATTCGCTATGTCCACGCTGTCGCGGCCCTCGATCCTTATGTCACCTTTGATGGAGGCTGGACCATTCCTTTCGGTCAGGAACAGACGACACGATCGATTCGATCTCAGTTAATCAAATTGCCGGCACGGCCCTTCCAGACGATCGAAAGCTCACAGCAACCGGTGATTACCCGGTTTTCCCGCGGGAAAGAGAAGTCCGTTTATTATCTGGTCAACGACTTCCCCTACTCATGTCAGGCAACTGTGAAACTGGTCATGCCCGCGAAAGCGACACTTACCAGTCTGGAAACCGGTGAAACAGTCAAAGTGACCCGGTCTGCCTCAGACGAATGCAGCTATATGATTCAACTCGGCGCCTATGACCTGCAGGCATTTGAAGTCGATGACGCCACACAGACGCGGCTGCTGTCAGTGAAGACCAGCGTTGAACAGGGAGACCTGAAGGAATTACAGGCCCGCATCGATCAGAAGAAAAAGATGCTGGTTCAACTGCATCGGTCGCAGGATGACTCTTCCGCTGTTGTTTTTCGGGCCGATTTTGAATCCAAAAATTCGCGGGACTACATCCTCGCGGGCTGGGAATCCAAAGTCGAACAGGGCGTGGCCTGGAACCTGGATAAAACAGAGGCACACTCGGGGCGGACCTCCCTGGTGCTGGATACTCAGCCGGGAAATAATTTTCTGCGTACCAATCCCATCCCCTTGCAGGACTGCCGTTATCTGAATATGGGAGTCTGGATGAAATCACGTTCTCCCAATATGCAGGTTCGTATTTCGCTGGAAGCCGAGCAGAATGGCAAGTTGAAAGTGCAGTCCGCAATCATTGCCGTCGATCAGAACTGGCGGAAATATGTCTTTCGTGTGAAAGATATCCCCTCCGATCAGATTCAGAATGCACAGATCGTGATTGAAAAGCTCGGTGCAGAGAAACTGTGGATTGATGATGTCGATCTGCAGATTCACCAGATCTCACCGGAGGATGATCGGCAGTTGACCAAGCTGATCTCGACACTGGCTCTGGCCTGGGACTCCCAACGCTATCTGGATTGCTACCACCTGCTGGAAAGCTACTGGGGGCAATTTGGTGAGCAGATCACGCCTCATCAAAGTCGAGAGGACAGCCCCACATCTCAACCGGTAAAGCATGTCGAGCGGCGCGGCCTTCGCAAGTTGATTCAACGCTGAATTCAATTTGAAGTTGTTAGAGTTAGTGCTGTCGGGCTCGTCGCATCTCCTTATTCATTAGTAGTTTATGCAAATCTTTCTGTTCTGAGTCTGCGAAATGCTATAATGGATGATGAACACTTCATTCATTATAGCATTCTCATAAAATCATTCATCCTGCAAGGAAGGGTATATGATGGCAGCTCGCAAAACAGACACCAGATCCAGGTCCGGCGGAACCAAGTCCCGGACAAAGAAGAAATCCACGGCAAAACGTGCTTCGGAAAAGACGAACGGTAAAGTTCATACGATCGGCAGTTACCTGATTCAGCGTCTCCAGGATTACGGAATCACCGATCTGTTCGGGATCCCGGGCGATTTTGTTCTGCAGTTCTATGGCATGCTGGAAGAAAGTCCGATTCGCGTTGTCGGAACGACCCGGGAAGACAATGCAGGTTATGCCGCCGACGGCTATGCCCGCGTGCATGGTCTGGGAGCGGTCTGTGTGACCTATTGCGTGGGGGGCTTGAGCCTGTGTAACTCCATCGCGGGGGCCTATGCCGAAAAATCGCCCGTGATCGTCATCAGTGGTTCTCCAGGGATGACAGAACGTGCGACTGACCCGTTGCTGCACCACCGAGTAAAAGACTTCCACACCCAACGGGATGTATTTGAGAAAATTACCGTGGCCACGGCCGTGCTGGATGATCCAATGACCGCCTTCCAGGAAATTGATCGCTGTCTGGAAGCCTGTGTACGCTACAAGCGGCCCGTCTATCTGGAAATTCCTCGCGACTGCGTCCACAAAAAAGCGATCGTGCCCCATGTTCCTGATGACAGTCAGCTGGAGAGCGATCAGAATGCGCTCCGCGAATCATTGGCAGAGGCGAAGGAATTACTTGAGGCCAGCAAAAAACCTGTCATCGTGGCCGGGGTTGAGCTACACCGCTTCGGCTTACGGGAAGAGGTCCTCAAGTTTGCCGAAAAGCACCAGATTCCGATGTGTGCCACGATTCTCGGAAAATCGGTCGTCAGTGAATCACATCCTCTCTATCTGGGCGTGTATGAAGGTGCTATGGGACGCAATGAAGTCCAGCGGTACGTCGAAGAGAGTGACTGCGTGATCCTGCTGGGGACATTCATGACCGATATTAACCTGGGGATCTACACGGCACATCTGGATCCGGGGAAATGCATCTATGCCACCAGCGAAAAAATGCGGATCAGCTATCATCATTTCCACGATGTGGTCTTCTCTGATTTCGTGAAATCGTTGAGTAAACAGAAAATGAAAGTGGTCAAGCGGAAAATACCGGATCAGGTCCGACCCCCGCAGGTTGAATTCAAGGTGGATCCGACACAGCCGGTGACGACGAAACACCTGTTTCAGAGTATCAATCAGATCCTCACAGATGATTCCGTAGTGGTGACCGATGTGGGAGATTGCCTGTTTGGGGCCGTCGACCTGACGATCAGTACCCATACCAAGTTTCTCAGTCCGGCTTATTACACTTCGATGGGCTTTGCCATTCCTGCTTCCATCGGTGCCCAGGTGGCCAATGAGAAGCTGAGGCCGATCGTTCTCGTCGGGGATGGGGCGTTTCAGATGACCTGCCTGGAACTCTCAACGGCCCTCAAGCTCGGATTCAACCCGATTGTGATCGTGCTCAATAACAAGGGCTACACAACCGAGCGATTCTTGCAGGAAGGTCCGTTTAATAACATTCCCGACTGGAAGTACCACAATATCACCGATCTGCTCGGCGGGGGCTGGGGATTTGAAGTGAGCACCGAAGGTGATCTGGAGAAAGCTCTCAAAGCCGCTCTGGCCAACAAGGACAGCTTGAGCGTGATCAACGTGCATCTGAAGTCGACCGATGTCAGCCCGGCACTGACTCGTCTGGCTGAGAAAATGTCAAAACAGCTGTAAGCTGGCTTGGTATAAAGATGGAAAAAAAGCCGGGCGAGAGTCCCGTTCTCATCGTCCGGCTTGAATCCTTTCGCATGCAGATTTCGGCACAAGGCGCAAAACCTGCGTGAGTTACTACGAAAGGGTCCCCCCTGTTGTGTTCCTCGCAGCGATTATTGCTGCTGCTGGGATTCCCGTTCCAGCTTGTACTGTTCCAGGACTTCTCGCTGATTATACAGCTGTTCCTCGGGACCGGCCGGGAAGAACTGCACATCATCATCCAGGTAATAGGCTGAAGGCAATGTCTGGCCTCCCATACTGGTCTGGCAGCCAGAGTTTGCTAATCCCATTAATGCTAAACCCAGTACTCCAACAGTTGACCAATTTTTAAGCTGGCGAATCACCATGATTGTCCTCGGAAAGTAAAGTTGTCAAATGGTACCTGTCGGGGAGAAACGGAAACAGGTTAAAACAAGTACCGGTAATACCTTATATTCAACCATCTCTTCGGGAAATGACTGGTAAGGTCACGCATTACTATCATGTGTGTACTCTTATTATCGACAAACAAAACCGGAATCTTCGGTATATTCTGCGCAATCGGACAATATTTTGTATCAGGAACCCGCAGCAGGCATAGATATGGCGTAGTGTGTAAATTGGATCAGTTGTTTGTTCCCGCTTTGAGATCCCCCTGCTCCGCTCCCCGCAGATGTTCCCGTTTGTACTGTTCCAGGACTTCCCGTTGATTGTACAACTGCTCCTCTGAGGTATAGGGGAAGAGTTGCACTACATCGGCACTGTAAAAATCGTAATGGTGGGGGGACACATGGACTTGTGCTTCACGGGCCTTTTGATTTTGAATGCTGGTGTAAGCGATCACCGAGAAGAAGAGTAGGACGGTGCAGAGTAGAACGGGTTTCTGGCGAGCCTGCATGATAACCTCGAACAAATTGGAAAAGGGAACAGCTGCAATTCAGAGGCAGCTTTGGTGAGAGGGAGAGAGGATGGCCCTCAGAGAGACTTGAGACTTAGCTGAGGGCTTCGCTGGAGTGATGACGTGAAGGATCTACCACTCCATCAGTAGAATATCGGCTGCCGTAATCGGAAACTTTAACGCAGCCAGCCTGGTTTGACAGTGCGCACCGGGAGTGTCACTATCCCGGGAGCCCGACTACGCTGGTTAGCAGTACAGAAGTGCGCGGAACTTAGCCCTGTTTAAACGCCCGTTGTAATTCTTCGAGAGAAGTCTTGCCTTCGGCGACCAGGCGGATTCCGTCATGCTGCAGAGAGGGCATCTCCTGTTTTTTGGCCAGTGCTTTGATTTTGGCAGGATCGCCTCCACCGATGATCAGTTGCTTCATCTCATCGGTCATCTCGATCATTTCCAGTAACAGGGTCTGTCCGTAGTAACCCAACCCGTCACATTTTTCACATGGCTCGATTTCGTTACCTTCCTCATCCACGGTGTCACGTGGCGGACGGTACAGCATTTTCGTTGTCTTGGGTAAACCCATTTTCGCAATCAGCTTCGGATTGGGACGAAATGCTTCTTTGCAGCTGTCGCAGAGTGTGCGAATCAGCTTATAGCCGACGACGCACCGCAGGGCATTGACGCCCGTTTCAACACTACCAGCCAGTTTGCAGAACTTCATCAGGCCGGCAATGGCATCTTTGGCCGAAATTTCGGCAATCATGGTGATCTCATCTTTGACACCCAGGATGCTGCGGACATAGTCTTCATCCGTAATCGGCTTCAGGTAGATGATATCCGCTTCCATCCGGATGATACGCCGCAGTTCGTCGTCAAAGGTGTCCCCCTCTTTTTCATCCAGTGTCGCGATGTGACTGAATTCACGGTGCTCGGGTTCAGCCAATGCAAAAATCGTATATTGATAGGCGTCTACCGAGCGAACCACACCAAAGGTGGTCGTCGTCAGCCCCGAACTGGGAGGCCCACTGACCAGGATCAGACCATTCCGCCCGGTACTCAGCGAACGGATCCGTTCTTTGAGTTCTTCGGTAATGCCGATATCATCCGCGCGATCCAGGGGATGTTTTACATCAATGGCTTTGACCGTCAGCCGTTCACCGCCCTGGGTGGGAGCAGTCGAAACACGCAACTGATACTTGACCTCTTCCAGTTCCGCATGCACGCCCCCTTGCTGAGGGCGTTTTCTTTCCTGGATATTCAGGCCGGAGAGCAGTTTAATGATCTGCACAACGGCCATGCCCTGCTGCTTGGAAAGTTTCGGTCCGGGATTGGGTACACCATCGACATAAAAGGCGACCTGATACCGTTCTCCCTTGGGCTCAAACCGGATGAGTTGTGCCCTGAGTGCCAGCCCGTCGGTAATAATGTCTTTGGCAGGTATCAGCCCGGCTTTTACCAGCCTGGCATTATCCTTCAGATTCGCCGGCTGACCATTCAATGCGCCCTGGAACGAGACCGGTTCGATCTCTTCTTCGAATTCTTCCTCTTCTTCCCGGGACTTTCCAAAACCAAAGATCACAGGCGTTACCTCATATATCAATTTTTATCAATGGGAATGAATATCTGGCTGGCGATCAAAATTCAGATGTTTGCGACCAGTCGGTCAGCGCTGGTTCCTATTTTAACAGAAACCCTACAGCAGGCCATAATCCTGCAGTGTTTTCTCAAGCACCTTCATCGACTGAGAGTCGAGTTGCGTCATCGGGAGACGAACTTCACCGTTGTCCCGTCCGAGCAACTGCATGGCTGCTTTAATGGGAATCGGGTTTGTCGCAAGGCCCAGCAGGTTCCGGCAGAGTGTGAACAGTTTAAAGTGCCATTCGCGGGCCTTATTCAGATCTCCTGCATTGAAAGCGTCGAGCATGGATTTGACATCGCCGGGAACGATATTGCCCACAACCGATACAACCCCCTTGCCTCCCAGTGCCATCAGAGGCAGCGTCAGGCTGTCATCACCCGAGAGGACGGCCAGATCGCAGCAGGACAGGATGTGAGAAGCCTGGTCCATCGAACCGGTAGATTCCTTCACAGCGACGATGTTCGGGATTTCCGCCAGGCGAATGATCGTTTCCGGTTCAATGTTCTTGGCGGTCCGACCGGGAATATTATAGATCACAATCGGCAGGCCGACGGATTCGGCAATCGCCTGGTAATGCTGATAAAACCCATCCTGGGTCGGCTTGTTATAATACGGGGCGACGTGCAAGGCACCATCGGCTCCCGCCTGCTCAGCGTATTTGGTCAGTTCGATGGCTTCACGGGTGCTGTTGGAACCGGTACCTGCCATGACTTTGATGCGGCCGGCGGCCTGTTCGCAGACGATGGAAATCACCTGTTTGTGTTCATCGTGCGACAGCGTTGGTGATTCACCAGTCGTTCCCACCGGACACAGGGTGTCGGTCCCCTGTTCAACGTGGTAATCGACCAGCGCCCGCAGCGCACTTTCATCGATTTCGCCATTCTTGAACGGGGTGATCATTGCCACGGAAAGACCTGCGAACAGGTCACTTTGATTCGCCATGCTTATCTTACCTTACTTGAAAATCTACTGTGCAGATCTGATCGGTCCGATCAGTTCGATATCAGTTGCGTGCTTATGCTAAGAGCGGTTTTCCCAGTCCACGTTGGACAGGGAGGCCAGTGCCAGCTGCAGAGCATGTGTACCATCGCGACCATGTCCCTGTGCCTGGACTGCCAGGTAAAGCTGATGTCCCAGTGCCAGACCGGGCAGACTCAGGTTCATCGCTTTCGCTTCCGCCAGGGCAATTCCCATGTCCTTGATAAAGTGTTCCACAAAAAAGCCCGGATCAAAGTTGTTATCCATGATCCGTGGTCCCAGGTTGGAAAGTGACCAACTGCCGGCAGCGCCACTGCCCACTGATTGCAGTACCGTAGGCAGGTCCAGACCGGCTTTATAACCGTAGAGCAGTGCTTCGCAGACGCCGATCATGTTGGTGGCAATCAGAATCTGATTCACCATCTTGGTGTGCTGTCCGGAACCGGGGCCCCCCTGGTAAACGATGGTTTTTCCCATGGCATCCCAGCAGGGCTTGAGGGCATCCACCACCGCCTGGTCACCGCCGATCATGATAGACAGCGTTCCGTTTTTCGCACCTACGTCGCCACCGGAGACCGGAGCATCGACACTAAAGACTCCCTTAGCCTCTGCAGCTTCAGCAATTTCGACTGCCAGGGAAGGATCGCTGGTGGTCATGTCGACCAGAATTTTCCCTGCAAAGGCACCTGCGAGTGCCCCCTCCTCACCCAGCATCACTTCGCGGACGTCTGTCGGGAAACCGACGATCGAAAAGATCACGTCGGCTGCTTCGGCGACTGCTTTCGGTGAATCGGCCCAGGAAGCCCCTTTCTGAATCAGAGGCTCCGCTTTTGATTTACTGCGAGTATAAACCGTAGCCGAGAACCCCGCATCCATCAGGTGTCCCACCATACTGGCTCCCATGACTCCGGTTCCAATCCAGCCAATTTTTGTGGTTCCCGGTTGAATGGTTGGTATCGCCATAAAATCAATCCTTTTGTCTTTTTAATCAAATTCGTCAATATGCTTACAATCATCCGTTCGATGTCCAATTGGAGATCGTAAAAAAATGATTGCCATATCTCAAGTTAGCACAATATTTCCCTCTGGCAGTATATCGAGCTGAGACCCAGATGTCATATGACTGGTTCATTTTTTTGGGAACAAATGCCGCCCGTCACTGAATTTCTGACTCGTTTTCCGGCGGGATCGGAAAAGAAACTTGCGAATCAGATCCTGGCGAGGGAGAATCTTTTAGAGAAACAGCTCCCTGCCCCACCCCACGCGAATTCAGGTTGACTAATTTTCAGATTGTGAGACAGGTTTGTGATGAAAATCAAGTTCTTGGTGCTGTGGCTGATAACCGGGGCGGCACTTTCGATTGTGGAACCGTCAGTGGTACAGGCTCAGTGCAACCGCTATCCCTGTGGCCCCGATGGTGCTCCCCTGCTGCAGATGCTGACCCCGCAGGGATTCATGGGAGCCGATTTCCGTGGCAGCTGTTCACAGCATGATCAGTGTTACCAGATACCGGGAATCAACCGGCGCTATTGTGATTTACGGTTAAAGCAGGAACTGCATCGCCGCTGTGAATGTTCTGCGTTTCCTCTTGGGTGCCGCATGGTGGCTAACATGATGTACATGCAGGTCCGACTGTTTGGCAGGCGGCCTTACTTGAACTCACAGTCCCGGTCGCCTTATTATGCACCACCTCCGGTCTATCCGGCACCGGCCCCGGTTGTCTATCCAGCTCCGGTCGTCTATTACGGATATTAGCCGGCACGGTCCAGCAGCCTTACTCCCGATTTCCCTCTCGCATAGTACGAAGTAACCAGATGTCCGAGCCCCAGGCATATCTGAATGGTGCTTATCTCCCCCAGTCGGAAGCAAAACTGGCTGTATCAGATCTGGGGATCGTCTATGGTGCTGCCGTCACTGAGATGGTTCGCACTTTCCAGCAACGACCGTTCATGCTGGAAGCACATCTGGACCGCCTCTATGCTGCACTGGAATATGCCTGTATTGATACGCCCCTTACAGCGGATGATCTCAAGCGGATCTGTCTCAACCTGATCGAACAGAACGGGGCTCTGTTACCTGCCGGGGAAGAACTGGGGTTAACGGTCTTTGTCACCGCGGGGCAGAACCTGCCTTACCTCGGAATGGCTGAACTGGACGCCTGCCGCACACCCACTGTCTGCGTACATACTTTTCCACTGGCGTTTGAGCTGTGGGATCAGAAATATACCAGCGGTCAATACCTGATCCGCTCGGAAGTCGAACAACTGAACCCGCGGGTCTTTGATCCCCGCGTCAAATCCCGCAGTCGAATCCATCTTTATCGCGCCGACAAACTGATTCGCAAACAGGTTCCGGCAGCGAGTGCCCTGTTGTTTGACGAACAGGGTTTCGTCGCAGAAACGACCATCGGCAACTTTTTTCTGGTGCAGGATCGGATCATGCTCACGCCCCGTCCCGAGTACGTTCTGGGGGGGATCAGCCAGATGATGACGGCCCGATTAGCGAAGCAACTGGGACTGGACTATGTGGAAACCGATATTTCCGAAGAAATGGTTCTTCAGGCAGACGAAGCATTGACCTCCTCCAGTGGCTATTGTCTGATGCCTGTTACGCGTTACAATGATCATTTCCTTTCAGAGGGAAAGCCGGGGCCTGTGTTTCAACAGTTGATCACAGCCTGGAGTCAGGAAGTGGGAGTCGATATTATCGCCCAGGCGCAGCAGATTGGTGCCGCGCGCCGCGGTCAACTCTCCTGAAGCATCGTTTTGTTTTCTCATGTCGTTTGATTGAATCCCGGGAACCTGGACGTGTCACATTATCTGGAATTTTTTAAACAGTTTCGAACGACTTTTGAAACCACCGGGGCGATTGCGCCCAGCAGCCGGTTCCTGGCCAGCAATATGGCAGAACCGATGAAACGACATCAGGGCCCCAAACGAGTACTGGAGATCGGTCCTGGAACCGGCGCGGTGACTCGTGAAATTGTCAAACAGATTCGCCCTGAAGATTCACTGGACCTGGTGGAACTGAATGAAAAGTTCGTTGAGATTCTGCACAGGCGGTTCGATGCAGAACGGGCCTTTCAGGAAATCAAACACCTGACCTCGATTCACAACTGCCCGCTGCAGGAATATGGTGTCGGTGAGGAATACGATTTCATCGTCTCCGGACTGCCCCTGAATAATTTTCCGACCGATCTGGTCAGCGATATTTTTGAAGCCTATTTCCGGCTGTTGAAGCCAGGCGGAGTGCTCTCGTATTTTGAATACATGTATGTGCGGCCGGTGCGTAAGGTGGTCTCGCGGGGTCCTGAAAACGACCGGATTTGTCAGATCGATGAAATCATGCGGAGCTACACCAACCAGTATCGGATTCGCACCAACTGGATCTGGTTCAATCTCCCTCCAGCCTGGGTACAGCATCTGCAAAAGACAGATAGCCCGCCCCCGTTGATTGAGCAGGCTGCGCCACAGGAACAGAACTCCTGATTCTGAGTGCGGTACTCTTTATTCAGACGCTTTCTGTTTTGAATCGTCTTTGGGCTGATCCAGTGCAGGTCGGCCTGGTCTTTTGACAGAGGTCGGATTGTAGCGTCGTTGCGGACGCGGTTGCCCCGCAATTTCACTCTGATCCAGGAATCCATCGCGGTTCCGGTCCACCTCGTCGAACCAGCGGTTGATCTGCTGTAGTTCTTCGCGGCTGAGTTTCCCGTCTCCATTCTGATCGACGGTTCGCAGGAACTGAGCCCCCGAGCGGGGGAAGGAATTGCCGAATCGCGTGCGGGACATGTCTGGTGCCTGCATCTCGGGCCGTTTCATTTCCCCGTCTACAACTTCAGGTTTCTTACCGCGATCAGCGTCGCGTCGTCCCGGACGTTGTGGCGGACGGAATGCAGCCATTGCTTTCATAAATTCTTCTTTGGTGAGCGTAGCATCGGCTTCCTTCCCCGACCGTTCGAAGATGCGATTCAGCATGAAGCGAGCCCGTTCCGGGGCTTCGTCCAGAGTCAGTTTGCCGTCCTGATTGGTGTCCAGAGATTTGAAGAAGCGTTCGGCGCGTTCCGGGGAATTCATGCCGGGGCCCTCGGGACGCGGCGGGCGGCGGTTGCCAAACATATTTCCCATCCGCTCAAGTTGTTCCAGCGAGATCTCATCGGTATTTAAACGCTGAAACAGTGGTTCCATCCGTTCGCGTAAGGGCTCGGGTAATTCATCCTTCGAGATTTTTTTATCTCCGTTGCGGTCCAGACGGCTCAGGAAGCGATTGTAAAATCGAGGACCCTGGTTCCCCCGACGCTCATCGCCGGCTTCGAATTTCTGATCCTCTTTTTTCAGCCCTCCTTCAAACTCCCCTTTCGTCAGTTTCCCGTCTTTGTTCTGGTCTCCCGAGCGAAGCAGGAATTCAAAGAAACGTGATTTTTCATCGGGAACTTCATCGGCAGTGATGGTCCCGTCGGAGTTCTTATCCAGTTGCTGGAATACTTTTTCCTTCGAGGATGTTTCTTCATCGGGAGCCGCGAACGTGGAAACCGTAGAAAAGCCAAACAGAGTGACGAGTGCCAGTACGGGGGAAATGCGTTGCATGACCGTCTCTTTCCTGAAAACATCGAAAACTGAAAACAGACAGGGGGTGTTCCCTGCGATTATACAATTAAACACGCGTCAGGTCGAAAAGTATTGCCGGAACTGAAATTTTCAGCAGCGCATGAAAAAACCCGGTGAGCGACCTCACCGGGTGGGAATACTGATCAGATGATCGTTTCAGTTAGCCCGTTTCATGGAGTAATTCGAGCTGAAGAAACCCTGATCATCGGGAATGGTATATCCGCCAGTCACGGGCAGGTATTTCTGGAAAAATGAGAATGGCGGAAGCTTGGAAAGATCAATCCCTTCCAGCTTGATGTCATCCTGTGATTTCTTGACCAGGTCATACAGTGCATGCAGTTGTGCATCTGCATTCTGGTAGTTGATGATCGAAGTTTTTTCCGGGAAGTTTTCGGAGATCTGCTTGTAATTGGGATTGTTGATCAGCGAACCTACGCCGCGGTCTTTCCGCAGAATACTTTCAATCTGTTTCACATCATTGGAGATGAAGAGCTGATCTTCGGCAATGCAGAATGCAGCGTCAGCAGGGGATTTCAACACGGCAGCAGGAAGCTGATACAGGGTGGTCCCCTGGAATTCACGTGCCTGTCCCGGGAAGTCATCCCGCGTGGTCAGAGAAGCAATGATCTTCTGGAACGCGTCGGAATTCTTCAGGCCTAAGGCGACGACAAACTGTCCGGACATCTGAGTCAGGTCAATCTGCTCGCCTTCCTTGATTTCTGTTGCGATCTGAATCCGACCGCTCAGGTTATCAATGATATCTTTCTTGATGTGGATTTTCGGGCCATCGGGATTATCGGCCATCTGATCGATGATCGCCGCCATGGCGCCCGGACGTCCCTGGAAACCGTCGAACAGGGTTTCAATGGAATCATAGGCTCCGACAATGCTCCAGTTGATGGAGTAATAAGAAGAGACTTTATCGGAGACCCAGACAGGAGGCTGTTGCGCGATCGCGGGACATTTGAAAATATCAATGATCCCGGAAGTGGGCTGTTCGACATACGTGAACGTTTTCGTAATCGCATCGAAGTTCTTTGTTGCGATATAGCTCGAACCACCGACGGCTTTCAGTTGAGTAAGTCCCAGAGCGGGCAGGAATCCCTGGATCATGCCGACCTGGGGATTGACGCGACTGGCCACACCCAGAATGGACTGCAGGGCTCCCACCGGGTTCATGTACCAGTGCATGACTGCCGGAGCATCCGCATCCGCACATTTATTGAGAATGTACTGGTATTCCTTTTTAGCAGAGAGCGTTCCCTGAGCCTGTCCATCCCATTTAGCCAGGACTCCTTCCAGGATCTTTTCATCATTGGAAGCAACAAATGTTTTGTCTTTCAGGAAGTAAGCAAATTTTTTGGACAGCGGCACTTTGACCGGGCCTGCATCATCCCCTTCTTTTTCAAAGGAGAATATGGTGATTTTGGTTCCATCGACACTGCTGATGGATCGCTTCGCGCCTTCTTTGTCGAGCCCCTCTGCCGTTTTCTCGAGAATCTTCTCGACGATCTCACCACTCTCGCCATATTCGACGAAGGCCAGACCGCCAAATTTCCCTTCATCGCTTTTCACAAATGCGATACAGAATTCGCCAGCCGGGATGCTGAGGACGTTGCTCAGCCCGAGGTCAGTTTCTGCCTCGAACATTTTCGAGTATTTTTCCACGAGCTGAACCAGATCTTTTTTCATATCTGCGAAAGCCGGGTCACGGACCATTTCCGCCATTGAGCTCTGTGCCCACTTTTCTTCCAGCAGTTCTACATCCGGAATGGAGAAGTAGAGCATGGAATCCCCGGGGATTCGCTGGGCAGCAGTCACCCGCTCCTGGGCTTGCGTGTCTTGCGCGGTCAGCAGGAACATCGCCTGCATTAACATGAATGTGAAAAACAAAAGTGGCTTTCTCATGGGAGCCTTCATTCTTTCTCTACCTGAGGGGATAAAGGTACTTCGCTCTGGATTTAACTCATCCGATCTGTCAAATCTCAGGAGCGCAACGATGTCGGTTACTGTCTATTTGTAGTTGTAGCAATTCTGGATTTTCTGGCAAGATCAACCTGCACACAGACTTTCGTCGATTTTCAGGATTATCTGACAGAAACAGTCGACGGCACTACCATGCAAACGGGCTGCCGGTTGCAGAAAATCAAATTACTTTTCAATTTCCGATGATTTTCTACGTGGTGCATCAAAATAACGATATCCTGTGTTGGGGCTGGTTTTATCGAATGCAAATGCGTCACGATTATCCAGAAAATGTTTCACATAAGAGATGGGGATTGCGAATCCCAGGCCCTCTCCCAGAATCAGCTTCATGTTGGTCACCCCAATCACTTCGCCTCGGGAATTAAACAGAGGCCCCCCGCTGTTACCCGGGTTGATCTGCGTGGTGGTCTGGATATATACAATTCCCTGCATGTTCCGGTTGCGCGTACTGATGATGCCCCGTGAGACGGAGCGCTCCAGTCCGAGAGGGTTTCCGATGGCGAACACTTCTTCCCCTTCCCGCTGCTGGTCATCCTCTGCCAGATAGACATAGCGAAAGGGAAAATCTTTCTGGCGCGGAATGCGCAGGAGGGCCAGATCGAAGAAGGGATTCAACGCGATGATTTCAACGTCTTTGATCTGGCGTCGCTGAAATTCCCCCGTTTTTGTGCGATGAAAAATCGTGACGGCGATCCGGGTTTCTTTTTCAACAACATGATAATTCGTGACGCAGTAACCACGGTCATTAATAATAAATCCGGAACCGAGTCCGCTGGGAGTCTGGACCAGGGTAACGGCTTCACCGTAGATGCGTGCCAGTTCCTTAATGCTTTTGGCCGGCAGTTGGGCGACGGAGTAGAATTTATCTTTGCTTTTGCTCACACTCGGTTTGTCCGAGGAGAGGGAATCGCCTTTGGTACGGGAACGGACCTGGTCGGCAGGGATGCGGATGACTTCGATGCCGATGTCAACCAGCAGGTAGTCTGCGCCCTGTTTGAGCACATCCCCCTGGACTTTGTGACCATTGACCAGTTCAATGACGTCAGCCTGCGTTTTAGAGCAGATGCTGAGTACCGCGACCAGCAGACAGAGTTTTCGTATCAGGCAGCACCGGTTGTAAATCATTCCGTCGATTTCCTCTCTTCTTAGCGGCTGTCAGTCTTAAGCTGACGCGAGTCGTTTCGCGTCAGGATCGCTGTTACTCTTTGTACTCGCTATGGCATTCCGTGCAGGATTTATAGACCCGGGACATGCCCTGATCGAATTCCGGGAAATTGTCATTCTTAGCCGCTTCGACCATTTTCAGGCAGGCTTCCTGCATGGGGTTCGCATAACCCAGAAAGCCTTTGTCATCCACATAGCCGTAGCCTTCGAGTGTGATGATCTTGGAAATGGCGGCCAGCAGGTGAGCCTCTTCGATCACTTTTTCCTTCTCGGCCTTGAGGGCATCTGCGCTGCCCACATTCGATTTGAGCCATTTATAGGAAATATCGGCGCGTTTCATCAGATCGCCCATCGAAGCCACTTCGGCGATCGGTTTCTTATCATCGGATTCCGGCAACCCCGCGGGAGCACTCCCGTTCATGATTACAATCATCTGCTCGTAAGGAATCTGTAATGCACGGTACGATTTGGCCCCGCGCGTCAATGGTTCAGCGGTAAATTGGGCTGACAGGTCACGCAGGTATTTGGCATTCTTCTTCCAGCCGATGTCGTCAGGATGCTCATTGGCAATTTCGGCCAGGGCTGCCAGTGTTGCGGTGAAAGTGGGCAACTCCAGGTAGCTCGTGTTATAGGTACCCACAGATTGCATATTTTTCGTCAGACGGTTACGAATATCTTTGACCTGTGCTTCCAGAATGGGCATGGGGATAATCGTTTTCCAGTCGAGCCCGCCTGAACCGCCCGCACTCGCCTGTGTCGGGGCAGCTTTCATTTCTCCTGCGGGAGCTGGTGTCGTTGAATTGGCAGCGACATTCGTTCCCGGTAGCGCAACCGGCTGGACAGACTGATTATCACCGGCAACTGCGAGCGGATTGTCAAACCAGACGTCGTAGGGAATCCCGTCGATCATCTTGCGACCCTCTTTTTCAGCAGGTGCCGGTTTGGGTTGAGATTGTGTGGGCGTTGTTTGCGCGACCTGGGGAGTGGTTTGGGCTGCCGGGGCGGCAGGTGCCTGAGTCTGCTGTTGAGCAGGAGCGGGTGCAGGAGCACTGCTACCACCGCAACCGGTGAACAGGGAAACTGTCAGACAGGCTCCTGCTGTCAGTGCAAAGCAACGAATTGGTTTCCGATACCATTGCCGAGTTGGCTTGTTCATGGATGTCTCCCTCAAGTCCTTGAAATAAAACCAATTAGATTATGTGAGATCTTACCGGGAGATGCAACTCCAGCTTGCCCAGTTTATTAAATTGATTTGACGGGCAGGACTTGACGGAATCGATCGGTCAGGATTGAGAAAATCAAGAAAACCACGTGTCGAATGGTCCGCAAGCGGTTTCCTGGACCGCGATTGACTCAACTCTCGGCCATCAAGCTGTAAAAGTATTCCGATCAGGGCGACCGGGTGCGTTTGGCTGTTTAAGTAAAAATATGGCGATCGTCCCTTGTCAACTTAAACTCCACTTATTATTTCTGACCATTATCAGGTGCGTAACTGGTACCGGTTTTTCGCCCCCTTCGCCGAAAAAGACGCGACTTCAACTTCGGTGAAGTTATACTTGAGTGGTGGACAACCGCAAAAATCGTTTCCTGACTATTCTTTTGTCTGACATTGATTTCTGGAGAATGAATGCAGGCACGTTGTTGGGGACACACAACATTGATTTTATCAATCAGCTGCCATCATGGAGTTCACCATGGTCGCAAAAGGAGTAATTGAGAGATGAACAAGATTGTTTATTACACGTTGGGCATGATTGCCCTTTCCCTGACAACAGCTCAGGCTGCAGGACCTTCCTTGAATTTTGGTCAGGGATTTCTGTTGAGCCAGACAACTGCACCGCCTCCGGCGCCAGCTGCTGTTCCTGAGCCGATGCCCGAGTTGGCACCTCAACCGTATGAACACCACGTCGCTTCTCCGGCAATTCCGTTATTTGACTGTGTTAAATACAGAAAAACCAAGAACATTTCTCCCTGTGCAAATCCCAAACTGGTTATGATCGTCGATCCTTGTGCTCCGAAGAAAAGCTGCTGTGAGCCAGGATGTGTTGCTGTAGAAATCTGTGCTCCTGCCTGCGGGTGTGAGTGCGTTCGCTGCAGCAAAGATGGCCGACGGAAAGTATTTGACTACGGGAAATACAAAGTGGTCGTTGAATCTCAGCGTGGTAAAGTAGTTGTGACTTACCGCGACTAAAGAGAGCTGAATTAGCTTCATCACAATTTCGAACAGCCAGAAACGCTTTTGTTTCTGGCTGTTTTTTTGCGCACAGGTAAAAGCAGTTGGGCCTCTGTCTGCAGTGAGTCCCGACCGCAGCCCCCCCTGCGAGAGAGGGAATTCCCCGGCGTTAGTTCGTAACTGAACGCAATCTGATTCTGAAAACAGGAACCTGAAAGCGATCAGTGCTCAGGCAAGTTTTGCCAGCAGATTGGTCAGAAAGATAATCGCTGCGACACCGCACCAGGCCAGCACAAAACCCCCCAGGTCCTGGAAGGTCGGCTTGGGGATCTCAATGTCTTTCGAATTGGGGAACATCTTCGGACACATCGGTTCCGGTTCTGCAGGCAGCGTGCAAGGTGCCTCGATCTCTTCGTTCAATTTGACCGGCGTGTGCATCAGGGTAAAGAAATGGTCCAGTTTTTCCTGTGACTGTCGGGGGGTGAGGAAACTGACTATCACACCACTGAGGATCGCCAGACTCATGAAAAAGAACATCTGCCAGACGTCCCGCATTTCGGTGGCAGACTTAAACATGCTTTCTGGGAGTTTTCCGGAACCATAGAGCACGTCTGCATGAAAGGCGACCCCGATCCAGACCAGAATCCCCACGATTGTGGAGACCCAGACCGAAATCACATTCCAGCGGCGCCAGATAATGCCAATCCAGAGGCTGATGCCGATGCAGGCAGGAGTCTTCACAATGATCTTGAGGGCGTGGATGATATCGGTAAATGTGGTCTGCAGAATGAGTGCCAGTATCACAATAATCAGGCCGGCAATACGACCCACCCAGAGGTAATGCCGCTGCGATTTATTCTTCACGAGACATTTACGATAGATATTCTCGGTAAACAGACCGCTGGAGATAATCATCTGGGCATCGCTGGTACTCATGACCGCTGCCAGTAGCGATGCCAGCAGCAGACCAATCAACCCGGGAGCAATCCGCGGCAGGATGTCATGGGCTGCCATGCCAAACAGTTTGTCTGCAAAATTACGGTCCGACGTATCTATTTCCTTTTTTTCTGCATCGGAGAGCTGATTGTATTCGGGGCTGGCCCGCACCACGAGCGACTGGTAGACCGCCTGGTCCGCAGGATCGGGTGAGTTTTTGAGAGGACTGTTATCGCCCATGTACCAGACGATGCAGGCCAGTCCGGTAAAGGTCCAGGCGACCGTACAGAACCGCTTCAGGAAGTTACCCACAGTAAAACCGAAGCGGCCTTCGTATTCCGTCTTCCCTGCTCCACAGACGCCCATAATGTGTGGCTGAATCACAATCCCGGCCAGCGCCGTAACGGACAGCATGAAGACGTAAAATGGTGTAATCGGTTCCCCCATCGTGGCTGCCAGTTCCGGGCTCACAGTCAGGTCCAGCATTCCCTTTTTGAGATCCGCATTCTGGTTGAGTTCTCCAAAACCACCTATCTCATAGAACACGAACGGGAGCAGCAGAAACGAGAAGACGATGGTCAAAATCCCCTGGATGAAGTCGGTGATGATCGCCGCCCCCAGACCACCGGCCATACCGTAGATCACGAACATGACCGTGACCGCCAGGATCGCGTACTCGTAGCCCTGCAACCTGCGTTCGGTAAGCTGAAAGGATTTGGTTTCCGTATTCCATTCCGCTGCCGGCACCATGATATTTGCTTCCACGGCAATACGGTCCAGCTCATTTCCTGTCAGGGCATCCACCATTTTACCAGTGCCGAACAGTCCCCCGGCGATGAAGGTAATCGAGATGGCAATCCCGTAAAAGGAATACAGGACGGCGGTGGGACCATTAAAACGCGTTTCAAAGAAGTCGGCTGTGGTCAGTGCCCGCATGCGACGCATGATGGGAGCCACGATCCAGTAGAACGGCGTCGCCCAGAGCCAGAGGAACTGCCACCAGATCCCTGCCAGTCCTGCCCGCCAGGTTCCCGCGACGACACTGATGGCCTGCTCGCTGCTCGTTCCTGAACCGAACGCAAAGAACATCATGAAAACTTTACCGAACCGGCGCCCCCCCATGAAGAAGTCGGCCATATCTTTTACTTTTTTCACCGACCAGAGACCGATGGCGAGAATGACGACGAAATAGATAGCCAGTACAATCCAGTCAGCGATATGGAGCCCGAGCCAGGCATTCGATTCGGCGGCGAGTAACATAGGCCTGTCCTCTTATTCAGGAGCCTTTGGTAAATATTGTTTCGAAATCAGCCTACCGCGGATTTGAGAAATATGCAAACCTATTGATACAGGGGCACTCTGAATCTCCTCTGAAGACATCGATGTGACTGTCAGAAACTCTAACTGCGAAACTGAAATCATGTCCTGCAAACCCTTTCTGCTTCAAAATCAGGATCTGAGTGGCTGCCGTGTCACTGTGCTGGGACTGGGGCGGTTTGGTGGGGGAATTGCGGTCACTCAGTTTCTGGCCGCCCGTGGTGCACAGATAACCGTGCTGGATGCGAAAACCGCTGCGGAATTAGAGGACTCACTGGATCAGTTACAGGACATCCCTCAGGTCAGTTTCATCCTGGGCGAAGCTTCACCGGAACTCCCCCCAACGGATCTATTGGTCGTGAATCCAGCCATTCCCCCGCGGCATCCCCTGCTCATCCAGGCTGAAGCGGAGCAGATTCCGGTTACCAGTGAGATAGAACTGTTCTGGCAGCTCAACCCCGCCCGCGTAGTGGGCGTGACCGGGAGTAACGGAAAATCGACCACCACGGCCATGATTCATTCCGTCTTTTCCGTCTCGGGAGCAAAGTGCTGGCTGGGAGGGAATATCGGCGTCAGCCTGCTGCCTGTGGTTGATCAGATCCAGCCCGTTGACTGGGTGATTCTCGAATTGAGCAGCTTTCAACTGTTTACACTCGATCGATTACAGGTAAGTCCGCAGATTGCGGTGGTCACGAACTTCAGCCCGAATCATCTCGACTGGCATCAGACCCTGGAACACTATCGGCACTCCAAACAAGCGATCTGCCGCTGGCAAACCTCAGATGAGACCGTGATTATCAATGCCGATGATCCTGATCTGAGAGACTGGGATTTTCCGGGAAACGTACTTACTTTTGGTAGTAACGCCGATCTCAACCCGGATGTATTGGTGGAGGAGCAGGAATTCGTAGCTCACCAGTTTTCTCAAAAACTTCAGCCACAATTGAAGGTACCGGGCTGGCATAATCGGATGAATGCTGCCGCGGCGATCACGGCTGGAATCTGTACCGATCTGGATCGAAAGGTGATACAACAGGGATTAGAGAGCTTTGAAGGGCTGCCGCATCGCCTGCAGTTCATCGGCGAATTTGCAGGACGCCGGTTCTATAATGATTCGCTGGCGACGACTCCCGAGTCCGCCATCTGTGCTTTAGAGGCTTTTGAACCGGGTCAGGTGATCGCGCTGGCGGGCGGCTACGATAAGAAAGTGGACCTGACCCCTTTTTCCCGCGAACTGTTTACGCGGACAAAAGCAACCGCACTGATGGGGGATACCGGAGTGAATTTGCATGAGCTGATGACGAATCAGCGAATGAAGAACCAGCCGAATGCGGATGTCGCCATTTCCGAGCCGCAACAGTCGTTCAAAGCCGCGTTCGACTGGGCCTTTCAACAGTCGGCTCCCGGTGACGTCATCCTCCTCTCCCCCGGCTGTGCCAGTTATGGCTGGTTTTCGAACTTTCAGGAACGGGGTGCGCGCTTTGAATCGCTTTTCAGGAAGCTTTCCCAGAACAGTCCTGGTTAATCCATCAGCGAAGTTTTGTGCGGTTCGCCCATGATTTCCCGCACATACTGGGGGACAGCATAGCCTGGCAGTCGGACCCGCAGTTCACGAATCAATGCCCTCCCCTGCGCTTCCGGAACCTCAAAGTGGGCGACTCCACTCACGCGATCGAGTTGATGCAGATAGTAGGGCATGACTCCCAGATTGATCAGTTTCTCTGACAACCCTACCAGGGGCTCCACAACATCATTGACGCCTTTGAGCAGGACGGCCTGATTCAATACGGGAATGCCCGACTGGATGAGTTGCTGGATCGCCTGTTCAACATCAACAGCGATCTCCTGGGGGTGATTGGCGTGGATGACCATCCAGACTGTGGTGCCTGCTGCTTTGGTGCGTTCCAGGATCTCAATCAGTCCTGAGTGAATGCGGTCCGGTAAGACCACCGGCAGTCGGCTGTGGATCCGCAGTCGTTTGACATGCGGGATCGCCGCGATACGCTCACAGAACACCCGCAATCGTGCGTCAGTCAGCATCAGCGGGTCACCACCACTGAGAATGACTTCCTGAATGGATGCGTCCTGCTCCAATGCGTCCCAGACCGCTTCCCACTCCGCCAGGGTACGGGGATCCTCTCCGTAAGGATAATGACGTCGAAAACAGTAGCGACAATGGATGGCACAGGCACCGCTGGCGATCAGCAGGGCTCGTCCATGGTACTTATGCAGCAGACCGGGAGTGGGCCGGACCTGCAGATCGCCGACGGCATCGTTGCTGAAGCCTGGGAACTGGTCCTCTTCCGCCTGAAGGGGCAGTACCTGTTTCAACAGAGGATCATGCGGATTGCCTGGTTCCATCCGTGCCAGATAGCTGGGGGGAACCATCAATGGGAACAAACGGGCACTTTTTTCCGCGGCGGGCAGCAGTTCTTCTGGCAGTCTCAAGCGGGTGATCAGTTCCTGCGGATCCCGAATCGATTGCGCGAGTGACTTCTGCCAGGTGGTTTCGGGTAAAGTTGAGGACATGAACGCCTGATATTACAGTGGTATGAGGGAATTCCAGGCAGCTGGACCATCTGGAACTCAGGCGGAATTGACAATGTCCGCTCCTGAGGGGCTCAATCGGGACAAAAGGGGGCAAGAATTGCCTTACAATTCGTCTGCTCTCCGTTTGCAACGGCTGGAAGATATGTTATTCTCTCGCCCTTGGAAATAAAACTCAAACGTATTTTTTTACACAACTCCATCATTGTCAGAGAAATCAAGCAATGCCACAAATCAGCACAGGCGATTTTCGCAAGGGTATTAAAGTTATTGTCGAAGGTGAACCGTACGAAATGATCGAGGTCAATTTCGTCAAACCGGGTAAGGGACAGGCCTTATATCGTACCAAACTGCGAAATCTGCTGAAGGGAACGATTCTCGACCGGACCTATAAGAGTGGCGGGGAAAGTCTGGAGCAGGCTGACATTCGCAAAGGCGATGGTCAGTATATGTACAAGGATGCCACTGGCCTGCATTTCATGGACAATGATACTTACGAGCAATACTCCATTGATGAAGCAGTCTGTGGCAATGCTGCCGACTACCTGCTGGATGGGGCCATCTGCAGCCTGCTGTTCTGGAATGATCAGCTGATCGGCATGGATCCGCCACAGCAGGTGATTGTGGAAGTCACCTACACTGAACCAGCTGCCAAAGGAAATACGGCTACCAACGTCACCAAGCCTGCCACGGTCGAGACCGGGGCGACTGTCAACGTTCCCGCCTTTATCAATGTGGGTGAAAAAATCAAAGTGGATACTGCCACCGGTTCCTATGTAGAACGGGTTCGGGAGTAAAACACAACCCGCAAGAGGTATCTGGACTCTGTTAAGTACCTTTGCGCAGTGATAAATTGCTCTAAATGCTTAGTTTTTATGATTCTTTTGCGTAGGTTTCATGAAACTGGGCAAAATGATATTGAATTATTAACAGGTGTTACCAAAAATACCTGAACGGACTTCGTATCAATAGAAATACGAAGCGCTTAAAGGAGTTTACCGCCAGGTCGTCACTGATAATTTACTGCAAACGCCGCCATGGATCTCAGGGAGGATTGACATGGATGTCTGGAATCTGATTTTGTACGTTGTTGCATCACTGTTAGCGCTGAAATCTCTGGCGTCATTGATGTCGCATCATAAAAAAGTCGTTGTCCAGCAACTGGCGATCGAGTATACGCAGGAGATGACCCCTCAGGGGAAGAAAGCCGCACCAGATCAGATGCCCGACCCCCAGGCAGATCTGTCTCCCGCGGACCAGAATGCCTCAGCAGCCTGAAGCGTATAAGTGCTGTTTCTGACTGGATCTCAGTTGAAATCCCGGGGCCGTCCGTATCCGTGTTTCTTTAATTGAATAAGTAAAAGCAGTTCATGTCGCAGTCAGAAGAAATTACTCAGCAAGATCCGGAGTCTGTCCAGACCGACTCCGCCCCCGCCGACGTGGTCACTGACCATAACCACAAGCTCTATATCGAAACCGTAGGCTGCCAGATGAATATGCTGGACAGCGAGCTTGTCGTTGCGGATCTGCGCAAACGGGGTTATGAGCTGACTCAGAACGTCAAAGAGGCAGAGACCGTTCTGTTCAACACCTGCAGTGTCCGTGAGCATGCCGAGCACAAGATTTACAGCTCGCTGGGACGGCTGCGCTATGGTGCCCGTAAGAACCCGAAGAAAGTAATCGGGGTGATGGGTTGCATGGCACAAAAAGATCAGAAGCTGATCTTCCAGAAAGCCCCCCAGGTCGACTTCGTCGTCGGAACCGGACAACTGGCCCAGGTAGCCGAACTGATCGACAAGGCGCGCGTCAACCACAGTCAAAACAGACGCAGTCGGGAACTGGCGGTTGGACTGGGCCGGAAAGATGGTAAGCGGGAAGAGATTACCAACAGCTTCCAGAGCTATGATCCCCTGCGCGACCCGGAAATGCGCCCCTCCCCTTACCAGGCGTTCGTCCGCATTATGATTGGCTGCGACAAATTCTGTTCTTACTGCGTGGTCCCTTCGACACGCGGTCCCGAACAGAGCCGTGGCCCTCGTGAAATCCTTTCCGAAGTCAAAGTGCTGGCGGATCAGGGCGTCAAGGAAGTCACCCTGCTCGGGCAGACCGTCAACAGCTACAAACACACGCAGGATGGAAAACTCTATCGCCTGTCAGATCTGCTTTATCTGATTCACGATGTAGAAGGCATCGATCGCATCAAGTTCGTCACCAGCTATCCCAAGGATATGACCAATGACCTGCTGGAAGCGATTCGGGATTTGCCGAAAGCGACCCGCTATCTGCATGTCCCGCTGCAGCACGGCTGCGATGATGTCTTGAAGTACATGAAACGGGGCTACACCGTCGAAGATTACCGGGACATGATGCACCGCATCAACGAAATCCTGCCCGGCTGTTCTGTGTCCAGCGACTTCATCGTCGGGCATCCGGGTGAGACCGAGGAGTCACATCAGAAGAGCCTCGAGTCGATTCGCGAATTCCGGTTCAAGAACAGTTTCATCTTCAAATACAGTGAGCGTCCCGGCACCAAGGCTGCAGAACGATTTGAGGACGACATCCCCGAGGAAATCAAAAAACGCCGCAATAATGAAATGCTGGACCTGCAGAATGAGATCAGCGAAGCAGACAATGCTGAGTTCATCGGCCGGCAGGTTGAGGTTCTGGTGGAAGGCCCGAGTAAATCGGCGCTCAAAGCCAGTGACGATTCCGCAGACTCTCTGGCAGAACAGCTGATGGGACGTTCCAAATGTGACCGGATTGTAGTCTTTGACGGCAATCCGCGCCTGGCAGGTTCGCTGGCAGATGTAGAGGTCATTGATGTGACGCCGACTACTTTGATCGGGAATATCATTACCCGCGAATACCAGCATCAGTCAGGTGCGTCACTTCCGATCCTGCAGTAACACTTATTGCAGCACACTCCGAAACGCGTCTTCCAGCTTTGGATACTGGAACTGAAACCCCGCTTCCGTCAACCTGGTGGGGGTTGCGCGGGCACTGGTCAGCATCAGTTCCTGCCCCATCTCGCCAAACAGAGTTTTGATCCCCCAGGCGGGGACCGGCAGGCACGTGGGCCGCGACAGGACCTTCCCCAGAGTCTTCGTGAACTCCAGGTTGGTGACTTCATCCGGGGCAACAAAATTGACCGGCCCCGAGAGCTCTGTATGCTCCAGGCAGAACAGGATGGCGTTAATCACATCCGGCAGCGCAATCCAGCTCCAGTACTGTTTGCCTGAGCCGAGCTTGCCTCCCACGCCCATCTTGAAGGGCGTGACCATCTGCGACAGTGCCCCCCCCTTTCGATCGAGAATCATGCCGAATCGCATGTTGATAACACGGATGCCGGCATCGCGGGCTGAATGAGTGGCTTCTTCCCAGGCCTGGCAGACATCCGCCAGGAAACCGGCGCCCCGGGCACTGGTTTCATCGACCCGCTCGTCTCCCCGGTCACCATAAAAGCCAACTGCAGAGGCACACAGCAGGACCGAAGGTTTCTGTTCCAGGGCAGCAAGTTTACTCGCCAGGAGCGAAGTCGACTGGAAGCGGCTGTTAAAGATCTTCTGTTTCATCTCCGGGGACCAGCGTTTACCGGCGATGTTAACACCTCCCAGATGAATCACGGCGTCGATTCCCGCAAAGGCCTCGGGTTCCAGTTGTCCCTCGGCCGGATTCCAGACCACAGTTGTATCCGGAGTGTCAGGTGACTGTTTTCGTACCAGTCGCACGATTTCAAAATCAGCTTCGGATTCGAGACGCTGGCATAATGCGGAACCGACCAGCCCTGAACTGCCTGAAATGAGAACTTTCATGAGAGTGTCTTTTCCAATCCTTGGGGACTCGCTACTATAAAAATTACGTGTGTATGACGGCATGCAGTCTTATTATATTCTAGTCTTCCAGCAGCAAGAGACCATAATGGATCGTTCACAAATTCGAAAGATGCTGCTGCAGACATTTGATGATTTCCAGATGACCCGCAGCGAACGATCCGCTCTGAGCCAGATCTTTGATCACCTGAACTTATCGGAACACCATCTGGCACTCATCCGTTCCGAAGCATTTCAGATCTTCAAAGACCAGCAGCCTGTTCCGGGCATGCGTGAGAAAAGTCTGGGTTGGCTGGAAGATGTCATGAAGATTCTGTCACGCCCCGCCAGTGAGGAATCGGCTGTCAAATCCGAAGCCTGGTTCAGCCCACACGACGAGTGTTCGCATCGTCTTTGTCGCATGATTGGCGCAGCGACCCGCAAAATCGATATCTGTGTATTTACCATCACAGATGACCGCGTCTCACAGGCGATTCAGGAGGCGCACCAGCGGCGAGTTCCCGTTCGAATCATCACCGATGATGACAAATCATTCGATCGGGGCTCCGATATCGACCGACTGTCGCAGGCCGGGATTCCGGTACGCATTGATCGCAGCCAGTATCATATGCACCATAAATTCGCGCTGTTTGATTCCGAATATGTGCTGACAGGCAGTTACAACTGGACCCGCAGCGCTTCTGAAAATAACGAAGAGAATTTCATCATCACCAACGATCCGGCGCTGCTGTTTCGTTTTGAAGCGGAGTTTGAAAAATTGTGGAATCAGTATGAGACTTAAGCTCTGCTTTCCCAAAATCATCAAACCACAGATCAGATAGAAAGTTTAACCATGAAAGTGCTCAGCCTGCTTAAATATCTGCTTCCTGCCATATTGATCCTTGCGCTGGGGAATCATTCCCTCCAGGCTCAAAACACACCGTCACGACCGAATGTGCTGGTCATCCTTGTCGACGATCTGGGGTATGGTGACTTAAGCAGCTACGGTGCGAAAGACTTGAAGTCACCACATATCGATCAACTGCTGAGCCGGGGGATGAAATTCAGCAACTTTTACGCGAACTGCCCCGTCTGCTCTCCCACCAGGGCCGCATTGCTGACAGGCCGTTATCAGGACATGGTCGGTGTCCCCGGTGTCATCCGCACACATCCGCAGAACAGTTGGGGCTACCTTGCTCCCTCCGCGGTCACACTGGCAGATGTCTTTCAAAAAGCCGGCTACCATACCGGGATGGTAGGTAAATGGCATCTGGGGCTGGAATCCCCCAATATCCCCAATGAGCGTGGCTTCGAATTCTTTCAGGGCTTCCTGGGGGACATGATGGATGACTATTATCACCATCGCCGTCATGATGTGAATTACATGCGTTTCAATCAGCGAGTAGTCGATCCCCAGGGGCACGCTACAGACCTGTTTACGGACTGGACTTGTGATTTCCTCAAACAGCAGGCGGGAGCGGAGAAGCCGTTCTTCCTCTACCTGGCTTACAATGCCCCCCACACTCCCATTCAGCCCCCGGAAGACTGGCTGCAGAAAGTCAAACAGCGCGAGCCGGATATCGAACCGAAGCGGGCGAAACTGGTGGCCTTGATCGAACACCTGGATGCGGGCATCGGTCAGGTGATTCAGACCCTGGACCAGACTGGATTAAGCGAAAATACGGTAGTCGTCTTCAGCTCGGATAACGGCGGACACCTGGAAGCGGGAGCGTATAACGGGAATCTGCGTGACGGCAAGCAAAGCATGTACGAGGGGGGGCTGAAAGTTCCCACGGGTGTCGTCTGGAAAGGTCACATCAAACCGAATACTGAGACCGACTTCATGGCGATGACCATGGACCTGTTTCCGACCGTCTGTGAAGCAGCCGGAGTCAAAGTACCTGCAGGCCTGGAATCTCAGAGCATCCTGCCCACACTGGAAGGAAAAACCCAGGCTCCACTGCGAAAACACTGGTTTTTTCGTCGACGTGAGGGGGGAAACCGCTATGGCGGTAAAACGATTGAAGCGGTCATCAGTGGCGACTGGAAGCTGCTGCAGAACAGTCCCTTTGCCCCACTGGAACTTTACAATCTGAAAGCGGATCCGCTGGAGACCCGGGATCTGGCGGAGAAGAACCGCAAAAAATTCAATGAGCTCTCGACTCTGTTACGTGCGGAAATTCAACGATACGGAACAGTCCCCTGGCAGAAACCGCTCAAGTAGACAGATCGGATTTACTTATAAATGGTCACGCCTTTGAGATTGGATTTGAGATCTTCAATCGTCTGTGGCTTGATCACGGTCCCATACAGAAAGATTTTCCGCAGTTTAGGAAAACGGGTAAGCTTGCTGACTTCCGCATCAGTAACGCGGGTATAGGACAGCTCCAGCGATTGAAGTCGGGGCAGGTCCTCGATCTTCTGGAGGCCTTTATCCGTCAGCATGGTGCCATGCAGGTTTAATGTTTCCAGGTAAGGCAGGTCTGACAGTTTATGCAGATCATTGTTTTTGATTTTGGCATCGGTCAGATCGATTTCCCGAACGGCGAAACCTCCTTCGGGAATTTTGGCGGTCGTATCGATGGGGAGATCGCTCTCGGCCGAGAGTACTTTTCCGCCCAGTTCCAGGACATATTCAGTGGCTGCTTGACTGTTAGCATCACGCTTTTTGCCACAACCGGTGATCAGTACAATAGTCAGGGCCAGGGAAAGCCCCCAGATGAACCTTGTTGAGACCGTTTGACGGGACCATGTCATGGCAAATTCCAGTTTCCGGATAAGATGTGGTTTCTATTAAAAAATTCTAGAGAATTCGTTTCAGAACCATCTATAATATTACATAAGATCATGCATCATAATCGGTTGCCACCGTTCTGTGAAGCTGGTTATAGAAAACTCTTGCCTTCTCCTGACTCAAAAAAGTGATACATAGAATGACATCAAATTCTCCTGATCTACTGGCGGATGAAATTCACCCTGCCTGCCTCAATCAGGATCTTTTACTGAAAGATTGCCAGATACAACACGTCCGCAGGTCCGGACCGGGGGGGCAGCATCGTAACAAGGTCGAAACCGGAGTGGTCATTAAACACCTCCCGACCGGGATTACCGCAGAGGCGGCTGAAAAACGACAACAGGGCCGCAATCGTTCCGTGGCACTGTTCCGGCTGCGCATCAGTCTGGCGATCGAGTGCCGATTACAGCATCTCGCAGAGGCTCCCTCAAAACTCTGGCAAAAGCGTATTTTAAACGGAACTCTCAAAGTCAATTCGGAGCATGAGGAGTTTCCGGCGTTACTGGCAGAGGCATTGGATGTGCTGGCTCGATTTGAGTTTGATCCGAAAGAGGCCAGCCAGTTTCTGTGTTGTACATCCTCTCAATTAATCAAATTTTTAAAGAAAGAACCCCGGGCCTTTGCCTGGGTGAATATGAAACGCCAGGCTGCGGGTATGCATGCGCTCAAATAATGGTGTCTTTACCATAACGGGGCTGATCGCGGGGTCTTTGCCAGCATGGACCTTTGAATGAAGACTGGTAGAATAGATTCTGGCCTGTTCATCATTCAGGTGAAAATAATGGAATTTCAGACACGGTGAAAAGCAGCTGACAATTTATGATTGAATTTTTCCACCTCGTATGGCGCAAACGGGCTCAACTGGGCCCCTGGCTGATATTAATGCTCTTTGGGAGCATTCTCTTCAAGTACACCTACGATGCTCCCCTGACTCTCGGACAGTTTCACCATAACCTCCCCCTGCTGCTCAGGTTCATCGCGGGGGGAATCGTTCTGGGGGGGCTCTATCAGGTCCTGCTGGTAATTTTCCCGGGACTGCAGAAATACCAGTTCAAACGAATTGGCAGGAACCGTGTCTCGTTGCCCCGCGATGGAATTGTGTACCTGCTGATGATGACCGTGCTCTTCGTCGGATCGGTACTTTCACGGGAAAACATGCTGATGCTGGTCTTTGCCATGATGACCGGCCCCTTTGTGCTGAACGGCTGGATCACCTACAGCATGTTAAAGCATATTCATCTCAAACGGCTGATCCCACAGCGGGTGATGGTTGGAGAAACATTCACTGCAGAAATTATCCTGGAAAATAATAAAAAGATACTGGCAGCACATCTGATGGAAGTCACCGATGAAGTCGTCAATGGCGATGACGAGTTGAGTCCCTCGGTGGTTTTCCGCAGGGTCGGTCCTCGACAGCAGGTTTCCGCGCACTATTCAGCGAAGCTCATGCGGCGGGGAATTTATGAATTCGGCCCACTCCAGGTTTCCACCCGCTATCCCCTGGGGCTCGTCAAACGTGGGGCTGTCTTCGCCGAATACAGCGAACTCATCGTACATCCGCAGATTGGCAGATTAAGTTCAAAGTGGGCAGATGACTTTTTCTCGATCGCTGAAGTCGCACAACAGAGTCGCAGCCGCAAGGGGGTTTTCGATGATGAATTCAACCATATTCGTGAATACCGGACTGGAGACAGCCAGCGTGCCATCCACTGGAGGAGTTCCGCCCGCCAGGGGGAACTGATGGTGCAGGAATACCATCAGAACCGGAATTATGACCTGATTATCGGCCTGGATCTGTGGCTGCCTGCCTACCCAAATGAAGCACAGTCGGAACGGATTGAATGGGCCATCAGTTTCATTGGCACGTTGTGCCGGGAGCATTTACGTTACAGTCGTGATACGAAACTGACCCTCGTTTCACAGGGAAAGACGTTGGAGTCTCTGGAAGTGGGAATCGGCTCTCAGGGACTGGAATATCTGTTGGATTTTCTGGCGACTTTGCAGCCAGGTAAATCAACCGTCAAAAAAGAATTTCCCAAACTGGTCTCAGAAGCCAGTACGCATCGTTCCCGGACGGTATTAATCACAACCCGCAGCGAACAGGAGTTGCCCAAACGGGAACGCCTGCAAAACTGCTTTGAAGAACCGGGGAATGAACTCAGTGGACAGTGGAGACTGATCGAAGCTGATCCTGAAATCCTTTCCCGCTGGCTGGTATTGGAGACCAGTTGATCCGCAGAGTGGATCATCCAGACGATACGCCATCAGATAGAGAAGATTGCCAGGTGAATTTAACTCTCATTTTTCAGATCAGTGTTTACTGTCTTATCGCTTTGTCCAGTTTCATGTTCATGCTGGCTGAAGGAGGGCTGTTTCCACAACTGCTGACAATTCCCCTGGGGCTGATCACGCTGTTTTTCACAGACCGCTGGCATAAGTTCAGCTTGAGTCCCCTGTGGGCCAACATCCTGGGGCTGGTCGCGTTTTTGTTTGTCTGTCGAGAGTTTGTTGCCAACATTGAAGGACGCCTGCTGGCCGGTGCGCATTTTCTGGTCTATCTGACCTGGATCATCCTGCTGCAAAAGAAAGGGGATACACAGTACTGGTGGTTGTTTGCGCTGGGATTCCTGCAGATCGCGGTTGGGGCGGTACTGACCGAATCCGGCTATTATGGCATCCTGCTGGTAATCTATCTGTTCCTGGCCTTCTGGTCGCTGACAGTCTTCTCGATTTATCGAACTGATAAAACCTTCGCCAGTCAGAGTGAGGAGTCGCTGCCGCCTCTTCCCCGTCCCACGGTCGCAACGAGTATTGCTTCTCCTTTTCACAGACCCAGCCAGGTCCAGGACGGGATTCAGTCGGATCAGTCCAGAAAATGGATTACTGCTGAGTTTATCTGGTCCTCGATCGGCTGTTCGATCAGTGCCCTGATCATTTCCATGTGCTTCTTTCTCTTAATTCCACGCCTGTGGGTCAATCGTTCTTTTTTCAACAATGAAACTCTGGAGGCGGAAAAGCAGCCTCTGGTCGGGTTTACGGAAAAAGTCCAGCTTGGCGAAATGGGGGAAATCCTGGAGAGCTCGGAGCGGGTGCTGGAAGTGGCCATCTACGACAACCAGACAGATGAAGCAGTGCCGGTCATGGATTTTGTCAGAAAATATGGCATGGAAGAGCCCTTGTTCCGCGGGGCGGTACTTTTCACTTATGAAAACGGCAGCTGGAGCCGATTCAGACGGCATACCCAGTATGGACTCCCTAACTCCCGGGAACTGGAAAAATACGGGATTAAAGATCTGTACCGTCAGGAAATCGTAATGGAATCGATCGGAACCAACGTTCTGTTTGTCCTGCAACCCGTTGTCGGAATGGACATGACAGGTAAAACGGAAAATTTCTTTAACGAAGATACGCTCGAGATCCGTCAGACAGATCCCCCGGAAATGGACGGTAATACCAGGTACACAGTCTATACAGCCAAAAAGCTGGATGAGAATTACCTGATGAACAATCTCGATCTGGAGAATGAGTATCTTGAATTGCCGGAAAGAGATTTAAGGCGGTTGATCAAATATACCCAGCAGCTGATCGCCTCCCATCCGGAACTGAAAACGGACGAGGCGAAAGCGAAATTTCTGGAATCGCATTTACGTGATTCCGGAGAATTCAGTTACACGCTTAACATGTCGATTGTCGATCCTGAAATCGATCCGGTCGAAGACTTTCTGTTCAATCGCAAAGCGGGACATTGTGAATACTATGCATCGTCACTGGCATTAATGCTGCGGGCGATCAAAATCCCTACCCGCGTGATCAGTGGTTTTAAAGGCGGTGATACCAGTTACTTATCGAATCGGTTTGAAGTTCAGCAGCGTTATGCCCATTCCTGGGTTGAAGCGTTCGTGAACGGGCATTGGGAGACCCTGGACGCGACTCCCAGCCTGGAACGTGCAGAAATGGTAGCCCAGAGTGCGGCTTCGTTGAGCAGCTGGAAAGGTGTGTCGAAATTTTTCTCCCAGTTCTGGACCGATTATGTAATTGGCGTCTCCTTCCAGCGGCAGAAGGCCGCTTTTTACGATCCCCTGCTCCAGGCCGGTAAGAAAATCGGCAAGCGTCTGCTCGATATCCGTACAACGACCGTGGCCATGTTCCAGTCGGTCAAAAAATTTCTCTCCTCTCCCCGTCGCTGGTTCAGCTGGGAAGGCGCCGCGGCCGTGTTTATTATTGCGGGACTCTTTTTCGGTTTGAAGTGGCTGGGACAGGTCTTAATTCGGTTCTTCCGTAAACTGTTCGCCCAGGACCAGGATCAGGCGAACAAAATGCGTTCGGCACAGATCGCATTTTATGAACGGTTTCAGAAACTACTGGCAAGGAAAGGGATGATTCGGAAACAGGCAGAGACGCAACAGGAGTTTTCCCGTCACGTCAAAGCAGACCTGAAGCGGGAATTAACGCAGGCACATCTGGATGATTATCCGGATGAAATTGCCCGGCTTTACTATCAGGTCCGCTATGGAGACCATCCGCTGGAACCGGACCAGTCGCACGACGTCGATCAGAAACTGACGGCATTGGAGACCATCCTGACGGAACAGGAAAAGGCGACGGTCAAGCAGTAGATCAGGCGTCCCGCAGGCGGGGATCTGATGCTTCCTGCAGGCCTTCACCGATCAGGTTATATGCCAGTACAGCCATAAAGATGGCCATGCCCGGGAAGAAGATCAACCACCACATATTCAGATTCTGTCGCCCCAGGTTCAGCAGTGTGCCCCAGCTCGGGTTAGGAGGCGGAGCTCCAAAGCCCAGAAAGCTGAGCCCGCTTTCAATCAGGATCGCGGCTGCGATTCCAAAGGTGATGGGGACCAGCACCGGTGCCAGTGAGTTCGGCAGGATATAACGGAAAATAATCCGAAACTGCCCGACACCTGTGGTTTTAGCCGCCAGCACGAAATCGCTTTCTCGCAGCTTCATGAATTCGGCCCGGGCCAGGCGGGCAATCCCGGTCCAGCCGGTACAACCTATGATGGCCATCATATGCCAGATCGTGGGATTATCGATGATCGCGATGATCGCCAGGATCAGAATCAGAGTGGGAATACACATTACGACTTCGATCAACCGACTGAGCCCCATATCAATCCATTTGCCGTAAAAACCGGCGAGTGCCCCCACGATGATACCAATGACGCCCGCAATGCCCATCGAAACAAAACCGACTGACAGGGCAATCGTGGTCCCGTGGACCATTTGTGCAAAAACATCCACGCCGCGCTGATCGGTACCAAACCAGTTGCGCAGACTGGGAGCCCCATTATCCTGTGTCGGGTTGCCTGGCAGATCTTTCCATTCGTTGTCATACACGCGGCGATACGGATCCTGATAGACCAGAGGCCAGATAGCCCAGCTCTCCGGATCTTTTTCTTTCAGGTTTTTAGGGTAGCGGTTGCGAAACCGGTCCTTGTAGAAGATCGGATTTTCCCATTCGCGTCGAAAGTACCCCATCGCGGGAAAGTAGATGTGCCCCTTGTATTCACAGACAATCGGCTTGGTCCCGGCAATCGCGGGAGCAAACACGGCGACCAGGCAGAGAAAGCCGATGTAGAACAAAGCAATCATCGCCATTTTACGATGCTTGAAACGCTGCCAGGTTTCTGCCCAGAAACTGGGAGATTTTTTGACCGGTTTCTGCTTTTCGGCTGTTTTCTGGTCGGTATCAGATTTCTGTTCCATGATGATCTATTACTTAAAAGAAATCAGTTTCAGTGTTAATCCGTGGTTGATTTCAGAGGCCGCATCAATGATCGGAGATTTTGACCCGGGGGTCAGCCACTGCATAGAAGATGTCTGCCAGCAGTTGTCCCGCCAGAGTCATGATGGAAAACATCAGTGTCAAACCCATAATCGTGGGGTAATCCCGCTCCAGAATTGATTCAAAATAGAGCTGTCCCATTCCCGGCCAACTGAAGATCCGCTCGATAATCACCGAGCCCCCCAGGAGGGAAGGCAACGTGAGACCGATCAGTGTCACCAGCGGAATCAAGGTGTTGCGGAACGCGTGTTTGACCAGCACAGTCACGGGGCCGAGTCCCTTGGCACGCGCGGTACGAATGTAGTCCTGGCGGAGGACTTCATGCATGTTGGCTCGGATGAACCGGCTGTAGTAAGCCAGACTGCCGTAGGTGTAACAGATGATGGGCATCAACGCGTGTTTGAAAATATCCCAGACCTGTTGGATTGTGGACAGGGAGCTGTAATTATCACTCCTCATGCCATACAGAGGCAGCAAACCCAGTTTATTTGCCAGATAGATCTGCAGAAACAGCGCGGCAACAAAACTGGGGAATGAATACAGCATGTATAAAAGTGTGCCGATCGTTCGTTCGTCGAGATGTCCCTGGCGGGCGGAAGAGTACAGGCCCATCGGGATTGCCAGCAGGTAGGTTAGAAAGAGAGAGCTGACTGAGAGGATCAGTGTGGGCCCGATCCGCTCTCTGATCAGACGCGCAACAGGTTGTTTTCGGGAGATCGATCGCCCGAAGTCAAGCTGGCAGACATTTTTGACCCATAATACGTATGCTTCCGGCCAGGGCTTATCGAGTCCGTAAGCTTTCTTCATCCGTTCAATATCCGCGGGGTTCAGCTCTTTGCCAGGGTCAATCATCGCCATCGCATTTGAGATGGGAGAGCCGGGCATATTGCGGATCAGTCCGAAGATAATAAACGTAATCAGCGTAAGTGTGATTAACCCGATGAAGAGTCTACGCACGAGGTAACTGAACATGCTATTGAATCAATCCCTTATCAGAATCAACAAAAACAGTAGTCCTCTTTCCGTCGCAGGCTGACCATGTAGTCAGTCTGCAGACGGATCGATTCAGGGCAGCAATACGCAGACTATTTGCTGACAGGCTTCCAGAGACTGCCAAAGCCGGGGCCGTATCCATAAGGGCCACGAGGGCTGAAGACGTACCCGCGTAAGTCTTTGTTGAAGCCGTAGAAGGAATTCCGGAAGTAGAGCCATGTGTAGGGCTGATCCTCGTAGAGAAGCTTGTGGATTTTCCCGTAGATCTCAGCACGTTTCTCTTTGTCGAATTCCCGCCGTCCTTCCTCAAACAGTTTGTCGACTTCTGGATTCGAGTATTGTCCATAATTACGACCAGCGCCGGTTTTCCAGAGGTTGATCGAAGTATCCGGATCGGTGCCGGTTCCCCAACCACCGAACATCGCCTGGAACTGATGCTTGCGTGCCTTTTCCTGCATCACGGTGAATTCGGTCTGTTTGACTTCACAGATAATCCCGATCTGATCCAGGTTCTCTTTGAGCAGCGTACAGATCGATAGCGACAGAGGACGGTTAGCGGTCATAATGCTGAAGCGGAACGGGATCGTCTTCCCGTCGAATTCTTTATCGCGGATCCCGTCGCCGTCATGGTCGATCCAGCCGGCTTCGTCGAGCAGTTGCTCGGCTTTCTTCAGATCCTGGTGAAACGGCTTGGTCATCGGCTTGGGAGCCATCCAGGCGGTTTCGTGGAAAATACCGGTACAAGGCTGATAAAGACCGTAGCAGAGCTCGTCCAGCATCTCTTTATGATTGAAAGCATACGCCATTGCCGTCCGGACTTTTTTGTCCTGGAAGAAGAGTGTTTCACAGTTCCAGCCAAAGTAGAAATAGACCCACTCCAGACCATTGGCTTTCGTGCAGGTCTTATAGAAATCGTCCCCCTCAGTCTGGGTTTTCCAGAGTTCGGGATTGAGGGCCATCTCATCAATCTCACCTTTTTTGAGGGCGAGCAGTGCCGTGTTGGGGTCTTCGATGATCCGCAGGCGGACCCGTTCAAAGTAGGGACGGCTGCGAACCTGCTTGCCATCCTGCATGTACCAGCCCTCTCGGCGTCTGAGCAGAATTTCCTGTCCCCTCACCCGTTTTTCAATTTCATAAGGACCACCCGTCACAGGATTGTTTTCATACTTGACGTGATATTCACTGTCCTGCAGAGTCGGATCGGTATCCAGTTCTTTCTCGTAGATGTGCTTGGGGATAATCGGGAAGTTCAGATTCCAGACGTTGGTCGGCAGCGCTTCCTTATGGAAGTAGACCAGCGTCTGGTCATCATAAGCTTCAATCCAGCGGATCTGGTCGGTTCCCGAGCGGACGGCTGGAACAGGGACTGCTGGATTCATGATGGTTTTGAAGGAAAACACAATGTCATGAGCGGTGATCGGCGTGCCGTCTGACCAGGTCAGGTCATCCCGCATGACCACTTTGTCGTACTTGTTATCTTCACTGGTCTGCCAGGAAACGACGGTATCTGAAACTGCAAACGGTCGGAAATTCCAGTCAAAACTGAAGAGACCAAAACCGGTCAGTGAACCGACTTCAAACTCGACTGCGGAACTGCCCATGATGGGATTCGTACTTTTCATGTCGGCACCGACATGCCGATTGATGGTTGCCCCCCAGTCGACGACTTCGTCATTTTCCGGAAGACGCCCGAGTGCACTCAGAATCTTTTCATTGATATCCTGGTTGGTATTTTTCAGCTTCAGTGCCTCGTCCACGCTGACCAGCTGCTTTTCCTTGCTCTGACGCTCGCGTAACAGCTCGAGACTGTCCAGTACCGGCTGTTCCTTCCATTTTACTTTTGCATCGAGATCCGCGAGTGAAGGGGCATCGAAGGGTTCCAGGAGTGGTTCCAGAGGTGACTTTTCCGTTTCTGTTTCCGATCCGTTTTCTGAACTTTCACTCGTTTCGGCATTCTCGCTTGACGAATTCGGTACCGGACCGGGGCACCCTGTCAGGCAGAAGGTAAGTAAGATAGTCAAAAGCAATCGATTCAGGGCAGATACGTCGTACATGGATATTCCTTCAATTACTCCATTGGATCGTCGGGAAAATCACGGGAGGATTTAATTAGGGGTTCCAGAAATCTGACAAAACAGATCCTGCGAGCTAGTTGTAGTGGATTGTCGCAGACTGTGTCAAATAGAACAAGGCTGATTCTGGTTTTAAAGGCAAGTTGTATCTAGACTTACCATCAACCAAAATCAGCCTGATTCAGTTTCAGCTTCGATTGTGATCCCTGAAATTGCTTCAGGGAGCGAATCTTATTTGAACACTCCTACCCAGTAGTGTTGCCCATTGCGGACCATGTAACCAAAACCAACCTGTGTGCCGGTCAGCATGATGGAATGGTGTGCGGGAGAAGCAATCCAGCCGTTCACGGCGGAAGCAGCTGTTGTGGGGCCCTGGAAGATAATTTCCGGCCAGGGGAGACTACTGTGCTGATAGTAGCCAGTGTCTGCCATCCAGGTGGCATGTTCTTGAGCCTGCAGGCACATTTTGGTATTCAGTTTCAGGGCAGGCATGCCGTTGCGGGCACGTTCCTGGTTGTGAAGTTTGAGCAGTTTCTGAATGGTTGGATGTTTGATCAACCAGTCATGCTCTCCCTCTTTCTTTTCCTGCTCTTCAGAAAAAGCCGGCTGAATCAACAGCAGGCACATCAGACTTGCAAACGCGACTCTCCATAATGGTTTTATAGTCATAATCCCTATTCCTAGTCCTTCCCTATAGGATGCTAAAATGTGGGGCCGGCGTAAACTTTGCCGGTCCCGTAACCTAAGGGGCAAGGTTAGCAACGGTAAAACGACTGGTCTACTGATCGGGAAGCAGAAATTTGAGATCTCAGATCATATCGATAAATCCACATATCATTCAGTGTTTGTGCTAAGGATGCTGCTTTTTTCTATGTTCAACTCGGAGCTTGATTTGCGCCAAGTCATCGGTTGGCACTGAGTCGATGAGGCGCTTTGTATACTCCTGCTGAGGAGCCTGGTAAATCAGTTCTGAAGGACCTACTTCGACCAGTTTTCCCTGATTCATCACCGCCATCATGTCTGACATGAACTTCACAACGCTCAAATCATGGCTGATGAAAATATAGGTCAGGTTATGCTGCTCCTGTAGATCCTTGAGCAGGTTCAAGACCTGCGCCTGTACTGAAACATCGAGCGCAGAAACGGACTCATCGCAGATAATGAATTCCGGTTCCACTGCGAGCGCACGGGCGATGGAAATACGCTGCCGTTGTCCTCCGGAAAATTCATGCGGATAGCGATCCAGATAGTCGACCGACAGTCCGACTTCTTCCAGTAGCGCCGCAGCACGATCGCGGCGGTCCTGTTTGGAACTCCCCAGTTGATGTGCGATCATGGATTCGGTAATGATTGTCGAGATCATCATTCGTGGATTTAAAGAGCTATAGGGATCCTGAAAAATAATCTGCACTTTGCGACGAAACGGTTTTCTGTCCAGGCGACTCATGTGAGCCAGGTCGTTTCCTTCGAGCAGAATCCTGCCATGCGATACGGGGGCCAGGCCGACGATCGCTTTCCCGGTCGTGGTTTTACCACAGCCGGATTCCCCGACCAGCCCCAGAGTCTGTCCGCGATAGATGTTCAGGGAAATGCCATCGACGGCTTTGACATGATCGACCGTCCTGCGCAGGACGCCACTTTTGATCGGATAATGCACGTGCAGGTTATCCAGGCACAACAGCGGTTTTTCGCCGGGCTGAACGAACTCCGATTCAGGGAGTTTCTGGACGGTCTCCCATTCATGGCCAATCGTCTCCAGTTCGGAGCGCGGATGTAACAATCGGGGACGTCCCTGCGTGGTCAGCTTGAAAAAGCGGCTTTCATCGAACTCTTTTTCTTCAATCTGGTATTCACCCGGGGCTGTCTCTTCAAAATCCATGAAGTCAGATACGGTGGGCAGTCTTTTAAATGTCGTATCGAGTGCAGGACGACAGGCAAGCAGCCCTTTGGTATAAGGGTGCTCTGCATTTTCGAAGATCTCCAGCACCGGCTTGTATTCTACCAGTTTGCCACGGAACATGACGGCAACGTCATCCGCAATCTCCGCGATGACGCCCAGGTCATGGGTGATAAACAACACCGACATGCCCCGTTCATCCCGGAGTTTGCGAATCAGATTCAGAATTTGCGCCTGGATCGTTACATCCAGGGCGGTCGTCGGCTCGTCGGCAATGAGCAGTTCCGGGTTGCAGCTCAAAGCCATTGCGATCATGACACGCTGTTTTTGTCCCCCCGACATTTCATGCGGATAACTGTAAAAACGACGTTCGGGTTCCAGAATCCCGACTTCATGAAACAATTCGATGGTCCGCTGTTTTGCTTCGGATTCACTCACTTTCTGGTGCAAAATAATGGTTTCCATCACCTGCTTTCCCACGCGAAAGACCGGATTCAACGAAGTCCCCGGCTCCTGAAAGATCATACTGATTTCGCGACCGCGGATCGTTCGCATCTCCGGATCGGGTAGTTTGACCAGATCTTTTCCCAGAAAGGAAATGGAGCCGGCATCGATTTTAGCTGCGGTGTCGGGCAGCAGTTTCATGATTGACAGTGAGGTGACGGACTTCCCTGAACCGGATTCCCCCACCAGGCCCAAGGTCTTGCCCTTTTCAATATGGATCGTTAAATCTTCGACGGCCTTGACCACACCGCGACTGGTGTGAAAGTAGGTCTTGAGCCCCTGAATGTCGAGCAAAGTTGTAGACTCTGTCATGGGATTTCCTCTTGAAATCTATGGCATCACATAAGTATTGATCAGGTGGATCCGAATTCCCCTGTCGCTCTTTTGTAATTTGAAAAGCGATCTGCGTATAATAGCGAAACTCCGACGAGTTGGCAGTGGAAACACCAGAAACCTGACGATTGTAGGAAAATGAGCCGAAACACGATGAAACGCACTTTGACTGTAATCTTTTCTCTCCTGTTCTTTCAAGCCCTGCTGTTACCCAGCCTGGATCGGGCCGCCCACGCTGAGGAGATTTCCTTTCCGGATGAACTAACGAAATTCAAACCCTATCCGCATAATCCCCTCTTCGAAGGCCAGGGGCCGGGACATTGGGATGTCAAAATCCGTGAACGCGGCTGGATTATGAAGGAAGGCGATTTATATCACCTCTGGTTTACCGGCTATGACGGTACCCGGGCTGGTCTGAAAAAGCTGGGCTATGCCTGGTCCTACGATGGCATTCACTGGACGCGGCCCCCCTGTAACCCCGTCTATCAAAAGCACTGGGTCGAAGATATGATGGTGATCAAGCATGAAGGCACCTACCATATGTTTGCCGAGGGTAAGCACGACATTGCCCATCACCTGATTTCGAATGACGCCGTCAACTGGAAACGAATTGGACCTCTGGACGTGCGTCTGTCCAATGGGAAACCGATCCCGGAAGGTCCCTATGGGACCCCTGTTGTGTGGTACGAAAATGGACAGTGGTATTTGTTTTATGAGCGCCGCGATGCCGGTATCTGGCTGGCCCGTTCCCCTGATATGAAAGTCTGGACGAATCTGAATCAGGATCAGCCCGTCATGCAGCCCGGACCGGGTACTTACGATCAGAAAATGGTCGCGATGAACCAGTTGATTAAGTACAAAGGGACCTACTACATGGTCTTTCATGGTACGGCTGCTGCCCAAAAGCCCTCGCTCTGGACCACGAACCTGGCAGCCTCCAAAGATCTGCTGCACTGGGTGAAATACCCGGGGAATCCACTGACAAAACCGGAAGCGAATCAATCCAGCGGTCTGTTGATTCCGGAAGGAAACGAGTTTCGATTTTATACCATGCATGGCAAAGTCGATCTGCATTTGCCCCAGGCTGCTCACGCTGACTGACTCAGGAAAAACAGCACATGAACGATTCTTCTCGGGAACGACCATCAGCCTTGGTACCTGAGAAGGAGAATGGTCTCACAGGTTTTGCCCGATCGCCGGCGTTAACTGTTCTGATTGCGTTGGCATGCGGTATCCTGGCAGACGCATACAACCCGCTATCACTGGGGGAGTGGATCAGTTTCAGCAGTCTGGCAGCGTTTCTCTGGTGTCTGGCCTTTTATCAGAAAAGAAACACCGTTTCCGCCTGTCTGCTGCTTGTGCTGCTCTTCTGCATGGGAGGCTTGCGACATCATATTTTCTGGTTCTGTCACGCCCCCAACCACATCAGTCGGGTTTTTGACAGCAGATTAAACACGGAAGACGCGAGTCATCTGGTGCGTGTAACGGGAGTGGTCAATTCAACGCCGCAGACAAAGATTCCTGATGACGAGGAGCAGTTTAACCCGGACCAGCCTCAGCAGAGGACAACACTGATACTTTCCTGTCAAAAACTGAATACGGGGCAGGCAAAACTCCCGGTTTCCGGAAATGTGCTGGTGACGATCTATGATCCCGCGGATCCCGGGAAATCGGTCCCCTACTCTATGGGGGACACGATTGAAGTCTGTGGAAAATTAAAACGAATCAGCGGCAGACGCAATCCACGAGATTTTGATTTCAGTCAGTACTATCGTAAACAACAGATCGAAGCCCGACTCACAGTCCAATCCTCAGAGGCCATCCTCGTTACAGCGCAAACAGCTGACTGGTCCTGGAATGCAGTGCGTCATCACCTGCACGACAGCGTGAGACAGAATATTCTGCGGCATACTTCGGGAGAATCACAAGGTGTCGCTCTGGCACTGTTACTGGGAGATCGTTCCAGTTTGAGTCCCGAGGTCCGACAGAATTTCAGTCGCTCCGGACTGGTTCATTTTCTGGCAATCTCAGGACTGCATATTGGTTTTTTCAGTGTCGCCGTCTGGAGTCTCTGTCATGTGTTCAACCTGCCGCGCAAGACAGCCGTCGGTCTGCTGGTGCTGGCAATCGGGTTCTATCTTTCGATCATTGAAATCCGTCCCCCGGTGTTGAGAGCAGCGTCCTTTTGTATTCTGGTGGTACTGGGCCTGATTAACTGGCGCACAATTACGACAGTCAACCTGGTCTGTATCTCGGCTTTGATAATCCTGCTCATCAATCCCACGGATCTGTTTGATCCCGGGACGCAATTATCTTTTCTGGCTGTCGCGGCGATCCTCTGGACGGTACAACAGGATTTTTATCAGAAACCGTTCGCGCAAGCCTGGATCCCGTTGCGCTGGCAGATTCTGGCAAGCGATCCGGTATTACAAACTCCTCTGCAAGGGATTCTGCTTCGCTTGTTCCGTATGTTTTACAGCGTCTTTCTCATCACAATGATGATCTGGATCCTGACCGCCCCACTGGTCATGTTTTATTTCAATCTACTGGCCCCTGTCGGATTGTTGATCAATACGCTGATCTTTCCGTTTCTGTTCCTGGTATTATCGCTGGGGTATCTGTTGATCTTTGTCGGCCCCTTTCTGCCCTGGGGGACGAATCTGTTTGGATATTGCTTCGACAGCAGCTTATCCATGCTGCTGGGGATCGTCGACTTCACCGCGAAAATCCCTGGCGGGCACTACGAGTTACCCTCTCCCCCGATCTGGTGGCTCATTGGTTATTACACCTTTCTATTGCTGGCAGTATCACCGATCAAGATCAGAAATGCCGTTTTCTCACCAGTCTGGCTGCGTAAAACACGACTTGCACTGGCCCCATGCTGGATGATTGGGGGATTGCTGCTGCCCATCATGGTCCCGGACAGGCCGGCGCTGAACTGTACTTTTATCGCCGTCGATCACGGAGCGGCCATCCTGATTGAAGCACCAGCAGGGCACACGGTACTCTACGATGCCGGTTCCATGACACCCGTCAATCAGACCTATGACAAGATCCGGAAAACACTGCTGGAGCACGGAATACGCCGTGTGGATCTACTGTTGATCTCACATGCAGACCGGGACCACTATAATGCCGCTTCCCGGTTAATTGAAAATCAGTATGTCAGGGCCGTGGGCTTTCCCGGGGCTTTTCTGGAACACCGGCAACCCGGTGCCGTTGAACTGAGTGAGCTGGCCGAAAACACACCGCTGCCCGTTGATTTGATCAGTAAAGGCGATCGGCTGGATCTCGGTTCAGGGGCCTTGCTTCAGGTCCTGCATCCCTCGCTGACCGATGTTTTTGAAGAGGACAATCCTGCCAGTCTGACGGTTCTGATCTCATACCGCGGACGTAAAATTCTGCTGCCAGGCGACCTGGATGGCAAAGGGTTGCAGAACCTGCTCGCTCACATGAGTCCCGGGCCGATCGACGTACTGCTCTCCCCTCATCACGGCAGCCGGACAGCCAATTCCCGTGAGTTGGCAGAATGGGCCAGTCCGGACTTTGTGATTGTGAGTGGTGGCAAGCCGCAAAACATACCATACTTAAAGCACGTCTATTCGCCAGAGACGACGGTTTACACGACAGCTACAGACGGGGCGGTCAATTGTCGTATCAGTTCTGACGGGCACCTGACAGTGCAAACTTTTCGCACCTGGGCCACTTTGGCACATTGATTCCGTCGCTGGAAACAAATCATTGCATACCAATGGTATTCATCAATTCTTCATGCGCCCGCAATTCCAGCATTCGATGTTTCAGGACCTTACGCATATCGTTCATGGATTTGACCTTTTTCTGAAAGGTCTGATTGACTTCATCCAGTTCTGTGTAGTGTTTCTCGCCCTGGGAGATACAACGGTTAAGATTCAGAATGGACGGCGTGACTCCTGATTTGAGATCCTGAATAATACTCTCAGCGATCTGCTCGATCTCTTCACAGAGATTCCTGATTTCCCTGCGATCTGTTTCCCGTTCTTCATCAGTCATCTGCCTGGCAGAGACAGAGACGTTTTTTTTACGCAGAGTCGATTTATCGACCAGCCTGCCAAAGGGACTGAAACCTTCCTTTTCTTTGCTCGTTTCCTCATCCAGAATCTTGAGGGCATTAACCGCCTTTTTGAATTGTGGTGCGATCTCCAGAACGCGTGTGAAGCTCATATGGGCCTGGGCATGATTTTTCATTTCCAGGTAAACATTACCGAGATTAAAATGAGCGTCCACCATATCGGGATCGAAGACGATCGCCTGCTTGTAGGCCGTCACAGCCATACTGAGCTGGTTCAGCCCTTTATGGGCAATCCCCATATTATAAAACGCATCTGCCGACCTTTTATCTTTCTGGACCGCTTTCCGCAGGACATTCAAAGCCTGCTTATAATCGCCCATCCGATTATAAATAGCCCCCATATTGATGTAGGGAGAGGCATCTGCAGGGGAGAGTTGCGAGAGTTGTTTGAAATGCTCTACAGCTTCCGGATATTTTTTGAGTTGGAAATAAACCGTGGCGATGCCGGTATGGGCCTTCTTTTCCGTCGGTTTGATACTGATGATCCGCTGGTAAGTTTCGATGGCTTCGTCGACTTTGCGGTCTTTCAGAAGTTGCCGTGCCTGCTGGTACAGTTCCGTAATCTTTGAGCCATTCATCAGCAAAGTTTACTCCCACAGGGCAATACCGAAGAGACTCAGATCCCTGCCCTCACGCAGCGATGTGCCCAAATCGCCGCGAATCGGAAAGGCATCCGTAGGGAACCAGTTACTTAAGTATCTGTCAGTGAAATGAGCTTGCTGCGGGAACCCCGGTGAAATGTGATTTTGCCCTCTCTGCCCAGCCAGCCGACGGCCTGCATGACCAGATCTCGCGGGGCGTCAATCTCACGGGATAACTTGCTTAACGTAACAGGCTCGTTTTCATCCAAATATTGCCAGACAAGGCCTGCAACGACTCCGATGCTCTCGACTTGATGTGACTCAATTTCCACTGACATCAGCCTGCTCCTGAACTGTAAACGTGTCGATTACGGTTATAGAACGCCAGACACATTATCCAGATTAGGAGTTCGATCTACAATACCTCATAAAGAAAAACGCAAAATACGCCAGGATTCCACCGAATCAGGAACAGAATTCATTAATTTTCATCCCTGACCATTTAAGGCGGTTTCCCATTCTCTTCAGACGATATCCAGGTAACCCTCTAATCCGCTGTCAAATACATCGAGGCTGGCAGAAATCGCTTCCAGATCTTTGCGGGTCTTTTGCAGTTCCTGGTCCGTAGCCTGATACAGCACAAACGCGGTAAAGAGTTCGGTTTGAAAGACACGCAGAAAGGCACTGTTAATCAGTTCGGAGCAGACAAATTCAAGATCCCGCGCCAGGCAGGTTTTACCGGCCAGTTTTACGTCTGATTTATAGATGTCGAGTTCATCATATTCATCCCGAAAGACTTCCAGCGAGCGGTTCAGTAAATCCTCGGGGGGGATCTCAACCACGTAGAGTGAAATAACCCAGAACGAAGATTCTTCACTGCTGACGCTGATCTGGATTTCTCCGTGTTCTTCATCGACCTGTTTGGTGAGTTCCCAGTCGTCGGGGTACTCAAAGGAAATGCCGTATTCGTTAAATAATTTCATGTCGAATCTTCAACACACTAAAAACTCAGGAAAACAACCACGACAGACAGCGCATCGCTGATAATCTGATCTGACGAACGGCAGGATTATACGTGCTGATACTTTAGATTTCAGGGGTGTTTGGCGATCTTTTTCTAAAACCTCTGGAACCAGTCATGATGCGATCAGTTCCGCCAGCATCGCTCCCGTCGGGCCAATTTTCCGGGTAGCGACCTCCCGGGGCGTTCCGGCATCAAGCAGATAGCCCCCTGTTTCACCGCCGGTCGGACCGAGTTCAATCACCCAGTCGGATTGAATGATCGCCTGTGGCTGGTGTTCAATGAACAGGACCGAATGCCCTTCCCCGATCAGCCGCCTCAGAACTGCCATTAATCGGTCGATATCATTGACATGCAGACCTCTGGTGGGTTCATCGAGAATAAAAAGCGTCTTGCCGGGGCTGCGGGTGATCAGTTCCCGGGCCAGTTTCAGACGCTGGGCTTCTCCTCCGGAAAGCATGTTGGCCGGCTGTCCTAACGCCAGGTAACCGAGTCCCAGTTCGATCAGGACGTTCAGTACATCACTGATTTTGGGGATCGCCTCCAGGAAATGTGCGGCATCCGCGATAGACATGTTGAGCAGATCGCTCACGTTTTTTTCTCGATATTTCACTGCGAGCGTCTGCCGATTGAAACGCTGAGTGTCACACAGTTCACAGGGAAGATACAGTGCCGGCAGGAACTGCAGATCAACCCGACGGTACCCCTGCCCCTGGCAAGCGGAACAGCGTCCCTGTTTCGAGTTAAAGCTGAATCGAGTGGCGGTATAACCACGCAGACGCGCGGTTTTTGTTCGTGAATAGAGCTTACGGACCTCGTCCCAGATTCCGCAAAACGTGGCGGGATTCGATCGCCCGCTACGCCCGATCGGGGACTGATCGATTGTCTTCACTTGTTGCAGATGTTCAACCCCTTCCACAGCATCACAGGTTAACTTCGAGACTTTCTGTTTTCGTAAAGTTGCTTTGAGGGCAGGGACAAGGGTCTCCATGACCAGCGAACTTTTACCGCATCCGCTGACCCCAGTCACACAGACGAGCTGCTCCAGAGGCACATCAAGTGTGACGTTTTTCAGATTGTGCAGTCGTGCTCCCAGCAATCTGATGTGTGCCCCGGTCACTGGAGCGGGTGTACTTTCCCGAAAATGATACTCGTGGCGCAGAGCCCGGGCGGTGAATGACTGTTCGTTCTGAAGCACTTCCCCGTAAGTACCACAGGCGACGACCTCCCCGCCTGCTGCTCCAGCCCCCGGTCCTAAATCGAGAATCAAATCACCGGCTTGAATCAGATCCAGATCGTGTTCGACTACGATAACCGTATTGCCGGCTGTTTTCAGCCGATTCAGAATCGCCAGGAGTTTTTCTGTTTCCTGTGCATGCAGACCAGCCGTCGGTTCGTCCAGGATATAGCAGGCCCCGGTCGTTTCACTCCCCAGGCAGGCTGCCAGTCGCGCCCGTTGCAGTTCGCCCCCCGAGAGTGTACGTACGGGACGGGCTAACTGCAGGTATCCCAGGCCGATTTCGTCGAGATACTGCAAGCGACTCTGGATGGGGGGAAGCAACTGACCTGCGATTTCCCGCTCTTTGGGACCGGCCTGATTCAGTTCTGTTGTCTTCCACTGTTCCAGCCAGTCGATGACCGCTGGTGGGGGCAGTTGCATGACCTGATCAATCGAGGTTTCGTTCAGGAAAATGGAGCGAGGATAGATGTTAAGCCGCCCTCCGTGACAGTCAGGACAGATCGAATCCGCTTCTGCTTCGTCGTCAGCTTCCAGCATCCCCAGGCCGTCACAGACGGGACAGGCGCCATACGGGCTGTTGAAACTGAAAGTCCGCGGTTCCGGATCGGGAAAACTCAGATTGCATTTTCCGCAGGCCAATCGAGTGCTCAGGTAACGGTCCGACCAGCCCTCGGCGGTCTGTTGACTGACGTAACAGGCTCCATTCCCCTGCTTTAATGCCAGATCAACCGATTCCTTGAGGCGGGCTTCGATCCCCGCTTTGACTATGATGCGATCAATCACGATCTCAATATCGTGTTCCACCTGCTCTGCCAGATCAGGAGGCTGGGTCACATCCAGAATTTCGCCGTCAATTCGGGCACGGACAAATCCTTCTTTGACAATTCTTTCCAGCAGCGCAGCATGTTTCCCTTTTTTCCCGCTGATCACCGGGGCCAGAATCATGACTTTCTGGCGGTCTTCCAGTGCCAGAATCAGGTCGACAATCTGTGCGGCAGACTGCTGGTGCAGCGGCTGGCCGCAGCGTGTGCAATGCACCGTTCCCAGCTGGGCATAGAGCAGACGAAAATAATCGTAGACTTCGGTCAATGTCGCCAGCGTACTTCGTTTTGACTGGGTACGCGGGGTCTGTTCAATGCTGATCGTCGGGGGAAGTCCAGTGATCTGATCCACGTCCGGCGGTGACATCTGGCTGAACAATTGCCTGGTAGCGGGCGAGAGGTTTTCCAGGAATCGTCGCTGCCCTTCGCTGTGAACCGTATCAAATACGAGGCTGCTCTTGCCGCTGCCACTGACCCCTGTGACCACGGTCAACTGCTGGTGGGGAAAAGTGACATTGATGTTTTTCAGATTATGGCAGCGCGCCCCGTGAATCTGAATGGATGGAACGGTCTGATCGTGCATGAATCACTTTCCGATATCAGGCTGTCTGCAATGCAGAAAACAGTCTGGAAAGAATGGGGACTTCGCTGGATGGGTTGCCGGGCAACTGCTATGATTTTAATCACTGTTGAGAATAATAAAAGTTCAGGATCCGCTACCTCATGTCGATCATTCCGCATTCATTTTACTTTCGCCACGCCATTGCCCTTAAGGAATTGAAAAACATTCCGCACCAGAAAGGCCGGCTCCTCAAGCTTCCCGCGGCCTGTGCTCTTCCCGACCTGACCTTTCAGCAGGAATCGGCAAAATGGGGGACCGTGAAACTGGCCTGGAACAGAGAGGGACTGGGGATCAGCCTGAAAGTAGACTCGAAAACGCATCCGACCACTCCCGCGGAAACCTTTCAGGTCTGGATCGACACACGTGATACCAAAAATATTCATCGGGCCAACCGGTATTGTCATCTGTTTCAGTTTCAGGCCTGTGGCAATGCCCGCAAACAGCCTCTCTGTACCCAGCTGACCATCAATCGGGCTCAGTCAGATGCGCCTCAATGCGATCTGTCCCAAATCAAGCTCTGGGCAGACCTGAAAGCAAAGGGGTATGAACTAGAGGCCTGGTTACCGGCTGCAGCTCTCAATGGTTATGATCCAGCCGCCTATCCGCAACTCGGATTTTATTACAAGATCTTCGATTCGGAACTTGGTGAGCAGTTCATGACGATCAACCAGGAGTTCCCCTTTGGTCAGGATCCGAGTCTCTGGTCCACCATGCGGCTGGAGTCCTGAAAACAAAAACAGCGATGAGACAGAAGATCTCATCGCTGTGGTGTGGATTCGAAATAAATCAGTGTGAGCTTATTTATTCTTTTTGGGCAATGCGGCGGCGTAAAGCATTGTCACTGCACCAATTGACATCAGGCTGAAGGCGGCCCAGTCAGGTGGATTCAAGACTTCCTGCTGGTCTTCATTCAGAGAAGTCATCCCCAGAAAACCGCGAAATTCCGGTTCACGAACGGGCTCTGGTTCCTCTTCCACCGTCACTTTGTGTGTGAGGACCATCTTGTCCACAAACAAAAAGGAAGTTCCAGTCAGCAATACAAACAAGCCGGCAGCAAAAAATGATGAGCGAAACATGCGATGTCCCTGTCCTGTAGCATACATCGATTACTATTTCGCTAGCTCCTCCTGAGCATAAACCCCTTTTCCAAAGTACCTTCCTGACCAGTCTTGGGGGCTGTGAATGCGAATCGACGAAGAATTCAAATGTGCGACCCACCCTGCAAAAACAGCGGGTTCTTATCATTTCTATCGGTATCTCAGTCTTTTCACTTGATTTTCAATGCGAATTCAACAGTGACGTAAAAATTCAGCTGGCCGGTTATGACAATCACAGCGATCGCACTGGTGGTGTACATTCTGGTCGTTTTAATCCAGTCACAATCAGGTCTGAGAACGGTAACACACAAAATTCAACTCTGCGACGACTGGAGTTTTAAGTGTTCAGTCGCTAAATTGACTTGTTCGTATGAAACATTACTGATTGCTGACAAATATCTTGAAATCTAGTGAGGAATGAACCGTGGAAGCTCGGATTACCCTTTTACCCGGTGATGGAATTGGGCCGGAAATTGTTGCACAGGCCAAGCGCGTGATTGATACGGTTGCCGAAAAATATGGCCACCAGTTCGATACACCTTCCTGCCCAATGGGAGGCAATGCCATCGACGATTTCGGCGATCCGCTGCCTCCGCAGACACTCGAAACCTGTCAAAATTCGCAGGCCATCCTGCTGGGAGCCGTGGGCGGTCCGAAATGGGACGATCCGACTGCCAAAACACGTCCTGAAGCCGGCCTGTTGAAAATCCGCAAGGAACTCGGGCTGTTTGCCAACCTGCGGCCGATCAAGCCTTACAGCGAGTTACTGGACGCCTCTCCGCTCAAACACGAAATCATCGAAGGGACCGATATCCTCTTCTTCCGTGAACTGACCGGCGGGATCTACTTTGGCGATTCCGGCCGAATGGAAGCCCCGGACGGAGAAAAAGCTTATAGCGTGATGACCTATACCACCTCCGAAATTGCCCGGATCGTGCGTCTGGCTGCCGAATCGGCCCGCAACCGTGGTGGCAAGCTGACGTCTGTCGATAAAGCGAACGTACTGGAAGTCTCGCGGCTCTGGCGTCAGGTGGCAGCCGATGTGGTCAAGAATGAATTTCCCGATATCGAATACGAAGTGGTTCTGGTCGATGCCATGGCCATGCACCTGATCTCGCGCCCTTCCGATTTCGATGTGGTCGTCACTGGAAACATGTTTGGTGACATTCTGACCGACGAAGGTTCCATGCTGCCCGGTTCACTGGGACTGCTCCCTTCCGCTTCACTCGGTTCGGATGGTCCTGGTTTGTACGAGCCGATTCACGGGTCCGCTCCGGATATTGCGGGCAAAGGCATTGCCAATCCGCTGGCGACGATTCTGGCAACGGCCATGCTGCTGCGGCATTCGCTCGATCTGGAAACCGAAGCAACGGCAGTCGAAGACGCCGTCGCCCGTGTACTGGCAGCAGGACATCGGACCGCTGATATCGCTGCCGGTGGCAAGAGTGTTTCGACCAGCGAAATGGGTGACTTCGTGATCCAGGAACTGACTGCCTGAATTCCTCAGTCAATCAGATGGTAAAACAGACAGCGGGGAAGAAGTTGATATTTCTTCCCCGCTGTTTTTATTGACAGAGGATTACTTTCAGACGTCGCAGAGCACGACGGCTTCCTGTAACCCCTGGTAGGGATCCCGGGTGGGAATGAATTCCTGGCCCACAAAGCCCTGATAGCCGATATCCAGCAGGGCCTGCATGATCGGGGGATAATTGATCTCCTGTTTCATATCCAGTTCCCCGCGCCCCGGGTTACCGGCGGTGTGCACGTGCCCGATATAGTCTTTGTGTTCATGGAGGCGGCGGATCACGTCTCCATCCATGATCTGCACATGATAGATATCGAACAGCAGTTTCATCCGTTCCGAGCCGACCTGCTTGATGATATCGATGCAGTATTCTGTGTGATCTCCCTGATAGCCGGGATGCCCCTTCATGGGATGACTGCTGTCGCGGGAATTCAGCATTTCCAGACACAGGTTGACTTTGTTTTTCTCGGCGTAACCAATGATTTTTTTCAGGCCGGCAACGCAGTTCCGGGCTCCCTCATCATCACTGATTCCATCTCGCATACCGGTGAAAGTGATCACGTTTTTCACACCACCGGCGGCGCATTCGTCAATCCGTTTCCGCAGGATTTCGATGCACTGATCCCAGTTGTCCGGGTTATTGAATCCGACCTTGAAGCCATGACTGGAGGCGATCGCACAGGTCAAACCGTGTTGTTTGAGCGTCTTCCAGTTTTCAGCCGGGGTCAGCTCCACGCTTTTCATCCCCAGCTGGCTGGCCACCTGGGCTGTTTTTTCGATGTCCCAGTACTTCTTAAAGCACCAGTGCACAACCGATTGATTGATGTTTCCCTTGATTGGTCGGGATCCTGCAGAATTGTTTTCTGCAGCCTGAGCGCTGGTCGCCGCAAGTCCCAGGGCTGATGCTGCCATCGCACCTGATGCCTGCAACAGTGTTCGACGACTGATTTCCGATTGCATTTGAACCTCTCTCGAAATGAATTGTTTCGTTTGGCACTGGATTATTCTGACGCCAGCTGGATCAGGCGGTCTTTAATTAAAAAGTGGAAGATGATGATACAGGCCAGCTGGATCACTGCCAAAGCAATGTTTAAGCCTTCCGTAGGATTCATTCTAACTGCCAGGAGCAGCAAATTGGTAGCGGTAAAATAAAAAGCATTCCCGATGAACATGATTATGAGTGCCAGCGGTAGTGCTCCCCACTTGATGAACAAAGACATATAGGCTGTCAGATGCCAGAAAAACAGAATCTGGATCCACAATAACCAGAAACCCGGCTCAGCAAAGACCAGGCTCGAGTCGTAAGTCATTTCTCTGATACTGAATGAGATGCCGAGGATCAGATAAAAAAAGGCGGGCAGGACACTTAGCAAACAGCCCAGGACTTTGGAATAGGCAACATAAGCCATGGAGTGCGGAAGCATGGCCGTGGAGACCAGGGTATTCCACTGGCGCTCCACGTGAAAGACACGGGCCGATATCAGACTGATTTCAATCAGGATGACAATCAGCATGGTCCAGAACATCGTCATGCCGATTTCCTGGATGGTAAAAGTACGATTGTTCGTCGTATAGGAGATAAAGGCACATAGTGAAAACAGGGCGATCCCGTAAGCGAGCAGCTTGATCAGGCCCATACTGTAACCGCCGTTCACAAAAAAGAAATCTTTCCACATCAGAGCCTGCTTCCAGGCACGCCCGGGGGAAAAGAGGTGACTTCTCTTTTTCGCAATCAACCTGCGTTCCGGACTGGCAGCACGTTCGTTCAGCGCATTGCGCGTAAACAACAGATTGGCACAGCCGAACAGGAACAGGCCGAATCCCAGATTGCTCCAGAACTGGTAGCCCCAGGCCGTTTTATTGAACCCGGTGATCAGAATTGAATTGATTTGTGTGATGATCGATGAATCGTACAACCACTTCAACTGAACTCTGGTCGAGACAACCGGAAACGAATTTTCAGCAAGCCATCCTTCTTTGACCAGAACGGTCAGAAACCACATCAGCAGGGGGACTCCCAGGAAATAGGTGGCCAGGCCGATCAGAGACAGGGTCGATGCAGTCCGGGAACGCGCACTGATTACTGAGCAGAACAGGCCCAGGTTCGCAACAAAGATCAGGAAGGCGGCCAGGGCGGCATAAGCGGCAATGACCTGAGACAGCATGACGCCCCCCAGGGTGATCGCGAGTAACGTAAAGGGAAACTGAACCGAGAGCAACAGCAGAGCGGCGACCAGTCGGGGGAGCATTTTTCCCAGGAGCAGTGAGACGGGGTTGACGCCTGCCATGAGCAGTAATCCGATGGTCTGCTCTTCCTTTTCCTCAGTGATGGCAGTAGCAAAAAAACTGATTCCCCCAATCAGAATAAACATGAAATTCAGATAGACAATCTGCGTAAATAAGGTCAGGCCGGCTGCTCCCATCATGGTGCTGCTCGCATGAGCGGTGAACAGGCAGAACAGAATCATGATTGCGAACATGAAACGGAATAAGTGCGTCCGAGCCAGTCGAAAATCGACTCCCAGGGCGCGATGAAACAGAGCAAACGTCCCCTGGAACATTAGCGAACCCCCTGCTCTGTCAGATCCAGAAATGCCTGGTTCAAATGTTTCTTATCCCTCTGGAAAGAATCGATGACTCCGTTGAGGGCAATGATTTTTTCAAGCAGTGCACTGGAATTGATGATCGTCGTATCGAAGGCCACCCGCATTTCACGCGGTTTGGGAGTTTTTTCGATACTGACAATCCCCGCTTCACCTGAGAGGGTTTCGATGATCGCATCTGGTTCCGACTCGAGTGTGATTTTATAAACGGGATGTTCGTGTTCGTAGTTCAGCAGACCGTCCATGGAACCGCTGTATTTAATCAGCCCCCGGTCAATAATCGTGACACTGTCGCACAGTTCCGCCAGTTCGCTGAGAATATGCGAGCTGATAAAGATCGTTTTCCCCATCCGTTTCAGTTCCTGGAGAATCTCCATCAACTCGATACGGGCCCGGGGATCGAGACCGGAAGCGGGTTCGTCCAGCAGTAATAGATCCGGATCGTTCACCAGCACGCGGGCCAGGCTGACCCGTTGCTGCATCCCGCGTGACAGGCCACTGATCAGAGAATCTTTGCGCCCGTCCATATCCGTTAATGTCAACACGTCATTGATGACCTGATCACGCTGTTCCTGACTCAAGCCATAGGCGGCACCGAAGAAGTCCAGGTATTCAAAGACGGTCATCTGGCGATAAGTACTGAAGTGATCCGGCATGAAGCCAATTCGTTTCCGGATCTCTTTGACTGCGGTACGGACATTGTGACCAAACACTTTGACTTTCCCTGCCTGCGGCTGCAGCAGCGTACAGATAATTTTCAGGGTGGTTGTTTTTCCGGCTCCATTCGGCCCCACAAAGCCGTGCAGGGACTGCGGTTGAACCTGAAAGCTGATGCCCTGGAGTGCACGATGTCCTTTGAAGGAATGCGACACATTCAGGATGTCAATGACTGGCTCGCTGTTCGGTTGATTATTCATGCTTTGTATTCTTTTTCACTGGTAAGGCAAGATCATAAGCGAAGAGAATGTGCCCCTGCTGTGTTCCCTGCACATCGGATTGTACTTTGAGTGTTTCCGGCACTTCGCCATACAGAAACAGTTTAAGACTGGACTGGTCTCCCTGATACTGCTGCAGTTTGTGTTCACTGAGCAGATCAAACTCCTTCAAGATCAGGTGAGTATAGAGGCTGTCATAAATATAAACTTTGTCCTCAACGGAACTGGCAGTCCTGATCCGTCCAGCATCCAGCAGGTCGGAATCCAGGTACTTTTCCCAGGAAGAAAGCAATTCGCGATTTTTCCCCAGGATCAATTCGGTAGATTCCTGCCCTTTGGATGGGATCAGGTCATAAACATATTTACCGAAAATGAGCTGTCGCTTTTCAATGCCGACAGGGAGTGGTGTCTCTGTACTAAGCTTGAGGCCGGACAGGATGATTTCGTCGTTCACACTTTCAAGCTGATAATCTATTACCGAAAAACGGGGGTCAGGATAGGGTGCTTTGACGCGATACAGAAGACGCCGACTCGAAAACGGGGGAATGTCAGAGACGAACTTTCCCTCGTTTCCATTAAAGATTCCCCCACGCACCTTTTCGATGGCCTGTGCTGTGGTGAAGATGATCCCCTCACCCTCCGCGGAGAACTGATATACGTCACCCTCCGTTACAAAACAGTTCATCCAGCAGGTCAGGTCCAGTTGGTTGTCGGAAAGCGGCCGAGCGACCATCAGGCTGTCAATTGTTGTTTTTTCACCATAACCACGTTTGCCTACATTCCAGAATATAATGCTGAAAACTGCGACCGACGACAGGATGAAGATCAGAGAATTGCGATACCGCATTGTTTTCTGTCTTTGCTGAAACAGATGGCAGCCCGGAAAAATCAGAAAAATATAAATCAGGGCCATAATATAGATGATCGCCCAGTTATGCTGGGGGTAAGTCAGCTTGGACAACTGATACAGAATTCCGGAATTGAAATCACCATAGCGATACAGGTCAGATTCATTTGAGGCCGAATAGGCCCCGGTCGGCGAAGAATCCGTGAAGTCGATCCCCAGAGACTCTGCTTCTGAGGCGCGGACAGCTTCAATCCGCTCGTTGAGTACCTGATCGGTTAGTTGATTGAGTTTCCCACTATGGCGGATCACCAGTCCCGATCCGACGCGAAAGTGATCAAACGGCGCATTCAACCTGGAGAGAACAGAGGTGAATTTCAGGGGAGCTCCATTGGAATCGGGAAGTAGATGCAGGACACCTCCCTGCTCCACCCAGTTCAGAAACGAAGTCCGGCGTACGAGATCCCAGCGGGGAATATGATCGAGGATGACTTCATCCAGAGAATCGGTGGCAGTCACAAAGGGGGGAAACAGATCTTCCGGATAGCGTTTGAAACGGGCTCCCTTCTGCAGCAGACCGCGATCACTGGTGAGGATGACTCGCAGGGGCCCGGTAGCGGCAGTCGTATTTCCTGATCTCTGTATATTGCGGTATTCCAGACCGCCGGTACCCCAGTTCAAAGACCAGCTTTCCTGGTAACCATCAATTATATATGGATAAAACTGGACCCATTGCGAACTATAAGGGGGGAGATAGACCTTACGATACAGCGGGGCACCAACTTTACTTCCACCATACTGCAGTCGATTCAATTGAACTGTTTCGTCAAATACCTCCGGGGTATTATTACTTAGCCGCAGGGACAACGGTACGCACTTTCCTTTGACCTGCTGATTGCTGAACCCCCAGATGGTTTCCTCAATATCGACCGCGAAAACTATCGACGGCATCAGCAGCATGCTGCCCCAGACGGCCAGCAGATTCACTGTGTTGAGATATAAGTTCACACGCATCATCCAGACTATATTCTATCCGTTATATTGAACTCAAAACAGGGATTGTGTCGTCCTCTGGTGCAGGAGGCACCTCATGCTCCGACGGTGTATCTCCCAAACGCCCCAGGTTCTCATCAATGTGATTGCGACATAAGTGACGAAACCATAAACAACACGTACCATAAATCAGGGTATTGAAAAACAGGGGGATCCAGATGGAACCGAAATCGTGAAATTCTGCGACTTCATTCAGGACAATGAAAGAGGCAGGACCAAGGAGAACGCCATAAATAATGGATTCTTCATTAAACGAGGGATCCAGGATAAAAATCGGAAAGGCCAGAATAAATGGCAGTACGCACCAGAGGATGACTCCTCCCAGGGCGGTCAGAATGGCCTTAGTCTGTGATTTGATCTTCATTCCAATCCAGCAAAAGAGGTAAATCAGCAGCGGCAAATAGATGAAAATTGTCAGCAGTGAACCAGTCAGGTAAGGAAACCAGCGCGTGGCATACTCTGTGTGTCTGTATCCGCTGTAGGAATATCCTGATCGCTGTAATTCCCATTTCCACCAGGCCTCGAAGAACACGATGGTCAGCAGTGGAATCAAGAGAACCAGGCAGAGCCTTTTGACGCCGGCGATTTTCTGATCCAGTATGTCTTCACCTGAGAGAGGTGTCGTGAGCAGCACATCCAGCGTTTCGTGGGAACGTTCTCCCGAAATCAGGCTGGTGGCAGAGACCGCCAGCAGCAGCACGGTCAACGCCCAGACACACCATAACATGATGACCGCACCGGGGACCACCGGTTCGGGATTGCTGGTGGCGATCAAAATACACAGAAACAGAATCGGTACCTCCAGGGTAACCAGGATGCGAAACAGGTAGCGAAATGTGCCCAGAGATTTTTTAGAGGTCTCTCGCCAGGCGACCGGGTTCTTTTCCGGGAGTTTCACATCATCCTGTACCAGCACGATGCCCCGCGTGAAGCGATTCTCGTTGATATTTCTAAACTGCGCATCCAGCTTTTTGAAGATGTTTAACAACAGATTCCGGGGCGTCAGGAACGCGCGGCGGACAAGGCAATAATGGGCCAGCAACAGGAACAACAGCGTGCAAAGCAGAATCGGAATGCTGAAAATGATTGGTCCCAGAATAGAAGCGAAGCCGGTCGAGCGAGAGAATATAGCATACCAGTAGGGAGCAAACAGAAACAGATTTAACTCGGATGACCTGCCAGCCATCCCCAGCATGCTGTTCCAGGCAGGCGTCCGCATCAGGCCACCCATGACGGCATTAAACAGATCGCCGTAGAAGAACAGGTTCAATTCATAAACGATCATCGGACCGAACAGCATGAAAAAGCCGATCAGATACGACGCGATAAAAGCCCCCACGGTGGTCCGAAAAAAACTGGAACAGAACACACCCAGGGCAGCGACCTGCAGCATGGTTAACAGTAGAAACCAGAGACCGCTGATGAACATGGCCGGGGAAACGCCCCCCAGCGCATAGGCAAATGCCAGGATCGGCAGACCCAGCGTCAGGAAGGTCAGCATCGTGATTAAACGACCGAGGTATTTCTCCAGGATGATCGTACTCGGGCTCAAACGCGTAATTAGCAGTAAACCCAGACTGTTGCGTTCTTTTTCCTGGGTAATCACGCCACAGGTGATTGCTGGCAGAAACAGATAGATCGCCGTAAACTGCAGGTAGATCATCGATTCATAAATTTCACGGCCTCGTCCCAGAATCGCCAGGGGATTGTTGCGGAGCCCCGACATCAGCTCAATATAGATAAATCCGACAAAACCGAGGAACAGCAACGCATAGATCGTGCGGATGACATACGTTCTGCGGCGGTTTGCCAGCTCCGTCAGTTCTTTCGAAAGCAGAGGCAGGTTGAATTGGAAAGGCCTGGATTTCATGCCGTTTTGCCCTCCGTGAGCTTCATGAAGACCGTTTCCATGTCCATGGCTTCCGCCTGAAACATGCGTATCCTCGCTCCTGTCGCCGCCAGTCGGGCGTGCAATTCATCTACCGCCATCTGGTCTTCCTGCAGATGAATCGCCAGGCGGTCGGTCTGAACGGAAACCGATTTGACACCCTCGAACTGTTCAATCTGCTGGCAAAGACCGTTCATCTCTCCCACAACTTGTACATGGATGACCCGGCTAAGTTCCAGACGCTTGTAAATCTGATCCAGTGAACCCTGCGTCACAAACTGTCCCGCTTCGATAATGCCGATACTGGTACAGAGTTGTGACAGTTCATGCAGGATGTGACTGGAAATGATGATCGTTTTTCCCATCTCCTTGAGTGCCACCAGCAGTTCACGGACTTCAATCCGTGCGCGGGGATCGAGACCACTGGCGGGTTCATCCAGCAGCAACAGATCCGGGTCGTGCAACAGGACCCGGGCCAGGGCCAGTCGCTGTTTCATTCCGCGGGAGAGCGAATCGACGGGGGCATCGATCTTTTCAGTCAGATCGGTCAGTTCCAGCACATCGTTGACAATGGCTTTCCGCCGTTTCCGATCGATGCGATAGGCAGCAGCGAAAAAGTGCAGGTATTCCCGCGCTGTCAAGTCCTCATAGACGCCGAAAAAATCCGGCATGTAACCGATCATTTCCCTGATCAGGTGCGGTGCCTTATGCACCGAGATGCCGTTAATTTTGACCGCATCACATTCATATTCCCGCTGCAGGGTTGCCAGAACTTTGATCGTCGATGACTTCCCGGCACCGTTGGGACCGATAAAACCAAAGACTTCTCCTTTGGGAATCGAAAACGAAATCCCCTTGACGGCTTCGTATTTGCCGTAACGGACCCACAGGTTTTTCACTTCCACCATCGGAGGTTGTATGCTCATAGGATTTGATTCACACTTCTGTTAAAGAGATTGACTGGTATTCGGATGTGTGGAAAACAACAACTGTCGATAGAGCCTGTCCTGGGTTGGGCCGGGGACGTAAACCACGACCAGCCACTGCTCTGGAGCTGAAGGATCCAGAATACTCAGGTCTTCATAGTTGTTCCCCCCCGAAGGCGAGACCTGTGAAACCACCTGAAACAGTCCTTCCTGGTTCCGCACACACAGGTCATCCATGAAACTATGTGGATGATCCTGATAGATGCCATACGGATTCGAATTAAACTGACCGGGGTTGAAGAGCGCATATCGGGGGGGATACTGCAGTCGATCCTGGTAGGCACGATTCAACTGTTGGTTCATGGGAAAGGACCTGACTTTGTCTTTCGGCGTCCCGTTATAGATGAATAACAAAGCCTCGTGTCCCAGCGCCTGTTCGATTTGTCTTCTCAGCCGCTGTCTCCCCTGTTCGGTAGTTAATTGCTCTGTCTGGATCATCGACCAGTCGAACTTTTCAGATTCTGCTCCCTGTGGATAATTATTGACGATGCGATTGAGTTGCGGTGTCCATTGCGGCATGCGCTGGAATACCGAATATTGAGTCGGGATGGAACCTGCATAGTAGGGCGGCCCCACAAGCGAATATTCCAGGCCGCGCGAATAGCGATAATAGTTCTGTCCCATACCCAGTTCCAGCTGATTGAGCGGGGTCAGCAGACCGGATTTAACGCGGGTTTCCACGTCCTGGTAAGAGCCGGTAAAGATCAGCTCAATCTGGTTTTCTCGGACAGGCCTGCCCCTGGAGTCCAGATCAATCACTGTCAGGGATTTGCGTTCGTGCGATGTCTGCATGTAGTAATTGGAAATCAGAAAAGCAATCGCAGCAAAACCGACCGACAGGAGCGGGAACGTAATCCAGGTGTAACGTCTCAGATTCAAGCGCCCTAAGACGATATATTCCCCGGGACCAATGACCAGTACATAACACAACAGAATGAGCATGATCAGCCAGGTGGGGACAATCCGTAGCTGTTCAGGCATCAGACTGGATACGACCGCCCCTCCCGTGTTGATGGGGCGATAATTCATGCTGAACATCTCACTGGGAGTCGAACCGTCTCCATATCGGTTGCGATTCTGTTTTGCCTGATTGACAAAAGCATCGATCAGTGGCTGCTGATTCCAGCGATGGTTGGTCTCATAATATTCGTGCTGGGATTGTCGTAATTTCCAGAGGAAGAAAGGGATCCTGCTCCTCTGTTGTTCAGACAGCGAATCGTTCTCAAAAGCATCCGCAGAGACAATGACACTTCTGCCCCAGCCTGTCCGGTAAAACCAGGCCGACTGGTTCTCTTTAAATTTCAGTTTACCTTCGGAGTCCAGCAGGAAGGGAGTCACGGAATCGTGATCTGAAAGCTGATTCAAGAACTGGATCTGTGATTTTTTCAGGTTTTCACCTGCCAGCACACACAGGCTTCCCCCCGAACGCACCCACTGCCCAATGGCACGGAGATGACGCGTTTCCAGAATTTCCAGCCCACGTGGTGTGATCAGCAGAATGTCATACTGATGGCAATCGATGGGCAACTGTGGAAACTGGGGCGGCGTCACATAGGATGAGAAAGTTTTCACGTTGAGTTTCGGCGTCTGGCTGGTCAGATACCCGCGATCTTGAAGATTATGTTTGACCAGAATCGACTGCAGGTTGACCGGCACTGGATCGGGGGGACTGATTGATTCAAATTTTAATTCGTCCAGCAGTTTTTTCTGGGTCAACGTGAGATTAATGTCAAAGGGATCACAGACACCGATGGCAAATGTCCGTTCAAATTTTCGCCCCACCCGCAGCAGATATTCGTTTTTGATGTCATAGCGCTGCGCCGGAGTCACAAAGCTGACCTTGAGCTTGATATTGGAAAACGTGTTATCCACTTTCATCGGGGGCAGCATCATGGGAATTTCATGATAACCGGCGTGCAGCGCGACATCATGGGAGCGAAACTCTCCCAGGTTCTCAACACCATCACTGGCTGAAACCAGGAAATACCCTTCCAGCAGTCCGGTCGAGGCAACCGAACATTGCCAGACCAGTGTGATGGGGCCATCGCCTTTGGGGGAAGGCGTTGATTGATGCAGGTCCACCGTCATCGGGAGTTGCTGCGCATTGACTGTCGTGGGGATCAACAGACTCAGCAGCCAGATGTAACTCAGGATGGGACGTAGCATGGTTCGATTTCAGGTTCAATGACAGGTTAAGTGGGAATACCAGACGGCTTGCGCTGAAAATACCACCATTCCAGCAATAACAGGAAAAACGCGATCAGCGCAAATTCACTCCAGAGCGGTTTATCGCTGTCAATCTGCGATTGTGATGCGCTGACTGGAACTTCGCTGAACTGCATTTCCTCCACGGAAACGAGAGACGTCTCCAGAGGGTTCAATAAACTCACACTGATTTCGGAATCTTTGGCACCGGCACCATTGATCTGATAGGTTCCGACATGCAGAGCCGCGACGCCAGACAGGACGCCGTTGACATCACTTTCAGCGGTCAGACGTTTTCCCTCTGGCGTTGTGATCTGATATTCCTGTTCCGGCTGAAATTCGATTGCCGGGAGAATGGGTGTCGCTGCTGCCTGTGTTTCCGCAATGCCTGCTTCCTGCAGCGTCAACTGGACCAGATTGGAAACCATAATGGGAAAACCGACCCGGTAGGGCAGTGTTGAACGGTCTGTATTAAACAGGAAATAATATTCCTGATCAGCAGAATTCCGTTTCTGCAGGAGCAGCGGCCCCAGTTTACCGTGAATCAGGACTTCGTACCCCAGCTCTTCCAGGTTTTCCACTCCGGAATTTTTGGTCCACACCGGTTGCTGGGTGATTTGCACATCACTCAGTTCCACGTGCCTGAGCAGGGTAGAACTTCGGTTCCAGTCTACAATGTTGGTCAACTCTGGTTCCAGCTTGATATATTTCTGCAGTTCTTCCGGCACAAAGCCGACCCCCAGTTTGACAAGGGACTCACGATCCATGTCTTTTTCAGCACCGGAAATAACGAGATCAAATTCGGGGGGCAGCGAATCCTGATCCGGCAGCGGATAGAGAAGCAGATCTTTACTGTCATCCAGTGCATAGCGATAGCTGGACAGTTCAGGATCAACATACACCAGCAGATCGCGTGACTGGGGCAGCGTGAGAAAAGCCTCATTATCTGCGGACAGACTGTCGGTTGCGCCAGGAGTCAATACTGCTTTCAGCCGGGATGTACCCTCTGCATTGACGGCAAATTCCAGTCGTTGAGAATCCCCCGGGCCCAGCAGAATGTCCTCTTGTGCCACGCTCTGCCCATCCTGAAACAGCTCCACGACGGCCGGGCTGTCACCCTGCTTTGAATTTTCGATCCGCAGAAAGACGTCCCAGTTCCCCGCCTGGTTAACGCGGGCATTCATGGAAGTGATGCCCAGGTTGGCTCCGGCAGGAGGCAGCAACTGATAATTCAGCTCAAACGGAAGTTCAAAATCGATTTCTTTAGGGAAATTTCCATCAGAATAAAAAAGCACTGATTTAATCGGCGCAGTCCGTGAGAGTGCCTGCGTCATTCGCAGCGCATCTTCGAGCTGGCTGGGAACATCGTCAACTTCGAGTGTCGCCAGCGATTTTTTGAGGACGCGCTGATTATCGGTAAAGTCTGTCAGCCGACGGGCGGTGGACCCCACGGCGACCAGGGAGATGCGTTGGTCGGGCAGCATATTGTCAATTAATTCACCGACACGTTCTTTGGCCAGTTCCAATCGTGTTTTTTTCGTTTGAGGATCGGTGGCAGCCATACTGGCGGAACAGTCGATCAGAATCGGCAGGTATTCGGCCCGCTCCGCCCCGCTCTGGATGTAAGGCTGCATCAATGCCAGGACCAGAAACAGCAGTAACAGAATCTGTAACAGTAATAAAATACTGCGTTTAAATTTCTGAAAGGGAGAATTCACACGGCGGTCATTGATGACCTGATTCCACAGCGCCAGCGAAGGGACGCGCTGGTGAGGCCGTTTGAGTTTTAAAAAATAAAACACGATCAACGGAATCAGCAACAGCAGAAACCAGGCACCCTGCAGAGAGTAAAAGCCGGGCCAGAAATTCATCGCACCCACCCTTTCCGTCTCAGCAGATCGAATAAAACATATTCCAGCGGATCGCCGCTGTTGACTGTCAGAAAACGCCCCGAACGCTGTCGGCAGAGCGTGGAAAGATGTTCTTCCAGCATCAGCCGGTGTTCGTGATAGAGCCCCAGCAGATCACCGGCTGAGGAGATGTCGAGCGTCTGTCCTGTCTCGCTGTCAACCAGGCGTAAATCGCCGTTGATTTCCGGGTTGATTTCCGAAGGAGCCAGGATCTGGACTCCAAATATTTCCAATCCCGCGCTAAACAGCATATTCAAGGGGCGTTGCAGATCGCCAAAGGATTCAAAATCCGAGAGGATCACAGCGATTCCCCGACCGCGGTGTGTGCGTAACACATCTTCGACTGCCAGTTCTACCGGTTCATCTCCGCCCGGTTCCAGGCCGATCAGAAAGTCAAACAGCCGTTTCATGCTGGCCCGGCCTGTGGCAGGAGGGAACCGTACAGGCCGAGTTCCATGCTGATTGCAGGCATAGACGCTGACTTTTTCGAAGTTTAACAATCCCATTACTCCGAAGGCAGCCGCTAATTGCTTACCTCGCTCAAACTTGTCTTCATAATCCATCGAAGATGAAGCATCCAGGATCACGACGACATGCATCTCTTCCTCGAACTGGTATTGTTTCATGAAGGGACGGTTCAGCCGCGAAAAAATGTTCCAGTCGATGTAACGGACATCGTCGCCGGGTACATAGTTCCGGTAATCTGAGAACTCGGTACTCGTTCCCCCTTTCCCTGAGAGATGCTCCCCCTGACTGCGATTTGTCAGCCGTCGGGTTGGGTTAAGGCGCATCCGCTCCAGCATCGATAACGTTTTGTTCTCGAATAGTGAGGTAAACTGAGTTAAGGCAGTACTCTCGGCCACGGTCGGCTACTCCTTCTCGGGCAGTTCCTGGCAGATCTTTTCAATCAGATCGACGACTTTAATGTTTTCCGCCTGTCCGTCGTAGTTCAGCAGAACACGATGTTGCAGTACTTCGTTGGCAAAATAACGAATGTCTTCAAACGCCACATGAGCCCGACCTTCGCTCAAAGCACGAACCCGGGCTGCTTTCACCAGTGATTGTGCGGCCCGCGGGCTGGCGCCCCAGTGAATGAAGCGGCGGACTTCGTCGGTGGCAAAATCGGTTCCAGGATGGGTTGAGAGCACCATACGAATCGCATAGTCGCGAATCGGTTCCACGACGACGACTTTCTCCAGCACCGAACGGAGTTCCAGGATCTGGCTGCTGTTGAGCAGCTTTTCCAGTTCTACGGGCCGCTTCAGAATGGTCTGCTGTACGATCGTGTTGAGTTCTTCCCGGTTAGGGAAAGGGACATTGACCTTGAACATGAAACGGTCCAGCTGCGCTTCGGGAAGCGGATAGGTTCCTTCCTGTTCAATCGGGTTCTGGGTAGCCATGACGAAGAATGGCTGGTCCAGATGGTATTGAGTGCCGCCCGCAGTCACGGTGCCTTCCTGCATGGTTTCCAGCAGAGCAGACTGCGTTTTGGGAGACGCACGGTTGATTTCGTCGGCCAGCAGGAGCTGAGTAAAAATCGGCCCCTTCCGGAATTCAAAGCGATAGGTGCCGGTCTCGTCGGTGCTCATGATATTGGTACCGATAATATCAGCCGGCATCAGGTCGGGGGTAAACTGAATCCGCTGAAAATGGAGATCCAGAACCCGGGAGAGCGCTTTCACGAGCTCTGTTTTTCCCAGACCGGGAACCCCTTCCAGCAGAACGTTTCCACCACAAAACAGGGCATACAGCGTCGATTCCACAACCCGTTCCTGACCAATGATCATTCGAGCCACTTCGGCCCGCACCTGATTAAACACTTTTTTGAAGTGGTCGGCTTCGGCCTGTAATACAATGGGTTCGTCGGTAGTTTCCGGCTGGTTCATAATCTTCTCTCCACGGTTGAAAACCCTGTTTTATTTCTGTTCGTTGTCTTTGTCTTCTGAATTTCGTTTGCGTTTCATGTCCAGCAAGCGTCCCGTTGTGGACGTTTTGTCGGTGGGAGCCGGAGGCGGTGGTGGTCCCGACTCTTTCTTTTTCGTTTCTGGTTTCCCGGGCGGTTCCGTTGTAGAACCAGGCCTTCTCTGCTGGCGCTGTTCCTGTAGTTGGGCGATTGTAGACTGGGTGCTGCGTTCGGTGGTTTCCGCGCGGCGGGCATCCAGGTCATCCGCGACAACCTGTTTGCGCTGTAGTAATGTGCCCATGGTTTCGGTGCTCTGTTTCTGTTCCTTCCCAATGCCGAACCAGCCTTTAATGACATACCAGTCGATCTGGATCCGCCGGATTCCGACATCCAGGGGGACCAGGATCGCCAGCGCGATCAGGAACCAGTCGAAAATGGGATTAGAGCTTTGTTTGGGATCGCGACGGCCGTAGATGACGTCAGTCGCATTTTCAGGATCGAGACGCTGCCCCCCCGTCCGGCGCGCGATCTCTTCCAGCACAATTGGATTCGAGCGGAAGCGCAGATATTCGGGTGAGTAGGGAACGATGAAACCGCCATTGGCATGATCTTCCCGATCCCCTGCTTTTCCGAGGACCATAACCTGGTAACGCCCCTTGCCCCACAGGGGAACCGACGCCTGGTAGCGTCGCGGGCTGACTTGTTTGAGTACGACCGTTTCTTTCCGTTCATGTGGACCGGAGATGCGGGCTGCGACATTCAGAAACGATTCTTTCGGGTGAAAGTCTTCGACCATGATTGTGGCATTGTTACCTGTGACGTGGCTCCACATTTTCAGGTGATCCTGTTTCTGCACACGCGAAATTTTGATCATCAACTGTTTTACAAATGCCTGGTAATGATCCCAGTCCACCCAGTCTTTTCCCCAGTTTGAAGAAAGGTCAGAAGTAAAGGCGGCAGTTGTTCCCAGACCATAGCGCCAGAATGCGAGCACCGGATCGATTTCGCCTTCTGCCTCTTTCTTTTCCGGTGCATTCAGTACGCCTTCGGCTCGCGGTTTGATCGTCGTCAACACATAGCCAAACAGAGGCGGGATCCGGTCGATTCCTTTCAGAACGGGAGAAATCATCCCGACCTCGGGAATAAAGGTTTCGTTCTGAATCATACTCCGCTTCAGAGTTTTTGATTCTTTAATGAAGATCGAAGGCAACTGGTTGGGATCAGAGGGAAAGTAATAGCGACCTCCCGTCACACCCGCAATGTCTCTCATCTTGGAAATGTCACGTCCGCCATGTGGAAAAATAGCGACCATCGAGACACTGACTTTGTTTTTCAGGAATTCTGAGATCAGTGCCGGGTTGGGGGCCTGAGGATCACCGTCCGAAATGATAATCATATGCTTCGTAGACGCGTCGCTTTTTTTCAAACCTTCCAGCCCCAGACGCATCGTATTGACAAAGCTGGGCATATCCCCGATCTGAGCGCCATTGATTTTAGGCACCATTTTTTCATATTCACCGGCGGGCGTCAGTTTGAACAGCCACTTTTCACCTTCCATGTAATCATAGGCCAGAACCCCCACTTCATCCTGCGCCCCCAGTACCTTAATCGCCTGCTTGGTAATCCTTTTGCCCCAGGTGTTTCCTTCCGGAAATTCACAGGTATGCAGGATGATGGCCAGCGCGCCTTTGGGCAGAACTTTCTTTTTGGTGATGTCCATCGTCACCGGCAGGGCATCTTCGATGACAGTGCGATGATAGCCGCCCGGTCCGAAGCTGTTATCCCCGCCGACCATCATGAAACCGATGCCCTGGTTAAATACTGCATCGTGAACCGCTTTGAGCTGAATGACATTAAACGCATCGGCGGGTACATTCACGAACAGAATCGCGTCATAGGGCATTAGCGACAGCGAGTCACTGGGGAATTCATAAGCGGAAACCACTTCCACATTCCGTTCCCCTTCGCGGATCGCTTTCTCCAGCGATTTCCAGTCACGCTCATCGCCGGCAGGGTCTGTCACCACGAGCACTTTGCCTTCCCCTTCGACGTAGATGTAATTCATCACGGTATTGTTTTCTCGAATCTGGTCGTCAGCCGGTTTGGTCTCAATGGTCGCCGAGTACTCGTAGTAACCGGGATCTCTCAGATAGATCGGCACGACAAAACGGTTTTTACCCGCCTTGAAGGAGACTTCTTTCTCGTAGATTGATTCTCCATTTTCCCGCAGCACCAGTTTGCCCGAACCATCTTTCAGCGAAGAGAGCACCACAGCTGCCTCATAATTTTCGCCTAATTTGACAAAGCGGGGTAATTCCAGATTTTCCAGCCAGACCTCTTTGTCATATTCGTATTGAATGGGCAGGACATCTACGGCGATATCACGGGATTTCAGTTCATCCAGAATTTGGGAGATGGCCCCTTCGGTTTCAGTGCCGTCACTGATCAGTACGATACGTCCCCGGTTTTCTTCGGGCAGCATGGCGGCTGCCAGCGACAGGGTCTGTTCGAGATTGGTAGCATCACGGTCAATTCGTGAATTGAATGCTTCAAAGGGGAATGAGACACGGGGCGGAAGTTCGACTGCCGAATTACGGCCGAAAACAACCAGCCCTGCCTCGTCCTGGGGAGGCTTTTCAGTGACCGTTTTCGTGACAAAGGCCAGAGCGTCGTCACCTGATGCCTCACCGATGGAATCGGAACGGTCAATCGCATAAACCACTGAGATCACATCCCGGACGCGAACAGACCGCGGTTCAGCAATCAGGATTACAAACAATCCCAGCATGCCCAGCCGCGTCAGCAGTGCCGCCAGAGCCCGACCTTTACTTAAGCCACCAAAGCCCGCGACCGAGAGCCACCAGACCCAGACTGAAAAGAGAATCAGCACAAAGGCCCAGGGACGGGCAAACATCAGAACGCCTGAGATTTCCAGCCCTGCACACAGGCCAGCATACAGGAGCAGGAAGAAAATCAAAGGGAGCGCCCGCTTCCACGTCACCGGAGTGCGTGGTCTGGGAACAAGCTGTTGATAGAGTTCTTTGATTTTCATGGTATCAATTTTACGATTAAACGATTTCCGGTGTCAGCAACGAATACCTGATCTTTCGAATTTACCGTCAGTCCCCAGGGAGTCAGAAACTCTCCCTTCTGCATCCCGGTTTTACCAAACCGCCCCAGGATGTTTCCCTGCAGATCGGTTTTGGTAATCCGCCCGGATCCATATTCGACGATATATAGTTCACTGGTGTTGCGATCGATGGCAATGTCATACGGATAATAGAGCGGAATTCCCCCCGTTTTTGCCCCCAGAATTTCCAGAAACTCCCCTTCATCGGAAAAAACCTGGATCCGATTATTAATGGCATCTGAAACGTAAATCTTTCCATCATGCCAGATCATGCCGGCAGGGCGTTGAAATTCGCCCGGTCCGGTTCCCACTTTCCCAAATTCGAGCAGGTACTCACCCGTTTCTGAAAACTTCTGGACGCGGTCATGATTGCCGTATTCGCAGACATAAATATCCCCATCCGGATCCTGTACGACCGAAACCGGATAGATAAATTGCGAGGGACCCTCACCAAATTCCCCCAGCATCCGCAATACTTTACCCTGTTTGTCAAAGAATACGACCCTGTGGTAATGCGTGTCTGCAACGGCGATCTCACCATTGCGCAGCAGACAGACTCCTTCCGGCTTTCCGACGTCAAAATCGGGCATCTCCCACTGTTTGACCAGTTGATCATTCGCATCATAAACCAGCACACGCCCGGCGTTGTCCAGGACATAAAGTTCATCGTCCGGCCCCACGTTCAGACTGCGGGGCGCCGGCACTTTGATCCCCTCGGCGGGGACCGGCCACTGCGTAATCTCCGAAAATGAGAGTTCAGGCGCCTCTCCGGTAATGCATCCGCCACAGAGCCACAGGCAACAGTAGAGGATCAGCAGTCGTACTGAAATTCGCTTTCCGACTTCAAGTCGTGGCTGCGCGGGACGATGGTAAAATGTCTGGCCGGCACCGGTTTCCTGACGCACAGTACGCACTTCTTCCATTGTGCCCAGAAAGTGGGTCTGCTGCACTACGTATGGGCCGGCCTCGTCGTCGATCAGTTCCACCTGCTCGGGGCGCGCCAGGTGTGTTGAATCAGCGTCCCTGCCCTCAACCGAAACTTCATTGACCGGCCCCAGGTAAGAGGCCGCTTTCACTGTGGGAGGCGAGCAATACAGTTCCTCGACCGGACCGTTGTAAACGATCTGTCCCTGGTCGAGGCAGATCACCTGTTGTGCCTCGCGGAGAACCAGTTCCGGGGCATGTGTAGAAAAGACCAGTGAGATCTGCCGGGATTCGCAATGCTGTCGAATATAGTCCCAGTAAGCAGGCCAGTGCGCCTGATCGACGTGGACCAGCGGTTCATCCATGACCAGTACCTTTGCCTGGCTGGCCAGTGCCCGGGCGACCGACAACCGGGAGGCTTCCCCCTGTGACAGTTGCCCCGGATACTTTGTACTCACTTCAGTCAATCCGAAAGCGGAGATTAACTCATTGATGATTGCCTGCTGTGTCTGTGTTTCCGGAGAGACCAGGCTTAAATGTTCCCGCACGGTATATTGGGGCCATAACCCCATGGTATGCGGCACCCAGAACAGATTCAGGCTCTCAGAGTCTGGTACCCCCTGATTGCCCTGGATACTGCCTGCATCAGGCGATTCATACCCGACCAGCAGATTTAATAACGAAGTCTTTCCCGCTCCGGAATATCCCATAATCGCGGTGATGCCAGTCGGGATGTCCAGGTCGATTCCCGCCAGACGTACGCCTCCCGGCCAGGACAGACTGACCTGATCCAGTCGCCAGAGAAGTACATCAGATTCGGGTGATGAGACAACCATGATTAAACAACTGCTTTCACGCTGGAACGCGATAAGTGGAGATCCAGAATTTTTTGACAATGGGAACCAGTGCCAGGCTGCAGCAGACCGGCACCAGGAAACAGAAAAAAGTAATCGCGGACAGCATCGCGTTCTGTCCATAATGCATCAGGCCATATAAACGTACGGACGAAGTCATGGTACTGCCCGGGGCCAGAATCGAGCTGATTGTAACATCCCAGTAGGCCCAGAAGGCCAGCAGCACCACCGCCCAGAACTGCATTCTGCCATACGTGGACCAGAGTAACTCTCCCCCCTGGTCTGACTGCGATTTGTGTGGTGACTGACGCAGCAGTTGTGCCAGAAACAGTCCGGAGTGCTGCTGCCGCTTGAGGAACATCAGCCGCAGGAAAAGCGCGCGGGGAAACAGAAACAACACGAAGCCCAGTAAAACCGGAATCGGCGTCCCATAGAGAGGAGAGCCGGCCTGCGTCAAAAACAGGGAGGCCAGCACGAGAGCCAGGATTAATGCACCACACAAGCCGGGCAGACAACAGAATAGTCCCGCCAAACGTGTGATTTTGATTGAATTCTGTTTTAAGAAAAAAGCCGCAATTCCCCAGGCTGCGATGCCGGACGTCGCACCATAGGCCAGAGCCCAGGCACACTCCTGGAGCACACTGACCAGCTGAAACTGGTTATTCAGCAGACTGAGCATAGAACGGGCACTGCCCCAGCCAATCAGCAGAAACGGGACCAGCACAATCAGGGTGAAGGCACTGACAAGATAACTCCAGCTCAGGTAAGACGTCGTTTGCTTTTCAACGGATGAATGATCGACTGCCTGAATTTTCTCTGCCGATTTCTGAAAACGCTGCAGTAGGCTGAAAACTCCCAATAGAATGACGAATTCGATCATCAAAGGGCCGATCAGGTAAGACAGCGTTTCTCTGACCGGGACGCCTCCGGCCTGGGCATCGAAGATCCAGACAGTCCAGGAATTGCGGTACATCAGCGAGGCCATTTCAAATTCCTGGAAGCTTAACAAAAACAACAACGCCCAGACGGGAATCCAGACGCGCAGCGTCTGCCAGAGAAAAAAGTTCGCTTGTGTTTTCAGGGTCCCCAGGCGCGAACCGGCTGCGCAGAATGTTTTCCGAATAAAATCCGCTTCAGGAGAGATCAGAGATCCCCCCACCAGACTGAAACAGATAACTCCCACGGGGACTACTTTCATTAAAATCAGGAGTGAATAAATCAATTCAATGATGACAGGGTACTGCACGAATCTGACCGAAATCAGAGACCAGGCATATCCCACCAGTAATTCAGGAACCAGTAATGGCGACAGAATCAAAATGAGTAGTAAAAAGGAACGGGTTTCAAAGCCTTTCCTGGCCAGCGGAGTGAGCTGACGGGCCAGGAAGACACCAATCAATGAGATACAGAAACTGCGCAACACGGTCACGCCACAGGCTGTGGCCAGGCTCATTTCAGATACTCCGATTTCAGCCAGGCCAGAGTTTGTTCTCTGGGTTTCACCAGATTTGTTAAAGGATATGCATTTTTAATTTCAGACTGATATTGTTTGACATCCGGGGGGACCTGTTCCCAGTCGACTGGCCCCAAAGGGATCTGCCGTGACTGCGACTTAGCCAGTTCCAGTTCGACCTTTTCGGAAAGCAGATAGTCGACCAGCTTCTCAGCCTGTTTCCGCTTATGGGTCCCTTTAATAATCGCCACGCTGTTGGGAATCAGAATCACTTTGTCTTCCACGGTAATCGGGATCGCAGCCACAGGTTGCTGTTCGTCGACGGCGACAAAATAGTCGTCCGTATCCGTATATCCCAGCCGGCAGGCTCCCCCGGCCACCAGGTTTTTGACCTGGGAATTTCCCGAGGTGACCTGAATTCCACGTTTTTGCTGTGCGGCAAACCATGCTTTGAGTCGATCCAGTCCCCAGGCATCACAAAGAACGGTAAAATGTGTGAGCGTTGTGCCGTACAGGGGCTTGGCAATCGCGACTTCGTTTAACGGTCCCGCTAATACCTCTTCAATGGCGGCAGGTTTCGCTGCCAGTTGATCGGTATTGGTAATGTAAACTCTCAACCGGGCGGCAAAGCCGGTCCAGCAGCCCTCGGGATCTTTGAACTGTTCCGGAATCCGCTCGTAACCGGCGCCTTGATAGCTTTCCAGCAGGCCACGCGCTTTCAGATCGGCGGTCCCCAGTGTCTGATTATTCCAGAACACATCGCACTGTGGATACTTCTCTTCCCGAATGATCAGATTGGTCAGCCCCAGTGATTTCGTGGCTTCGGTATCGAATCGGGGCTCAACATGGATGCCCGTCTCCTGTTCGAATTCCTTGAGTATCTTTTCGGAGAAGATGGAATCGTGTGCGCAATAAACGACCAGCGATTCATTCTGCTCCTGGTAATAGAAAACGACTCCAATGCACAACAGGGCGAGTAGCAGGACAACCGCTAACGTGATCCAGCCAGGCGCGCCCTGCGGCCTGTTCAGTTCATTCATTTCTGAGGTGCATTCTCTTCAGATTTTTTCTCGAGTGAGTTGAAGTACCGTTTGATGCCATCATGGTATCCAGGGGGAATCTGTTCCTGCATAATGGCTTCACTCATTCCCTGCTTCAGGTCGGTAAACAGTTTGTTGTAGTTTTTCTTCGCTTCGCCACTGTCGCTGAGTCCCTTGGACTTGAATGAAAGCAGAACTTTTCCGGCGGTGATTGCCGACTTGGATTTTTCGGTTTTGAATCCGGTCTCAACCTTGTCATCCTCGTCGACCTTATCTCCGCCCCCCTGCCCTTCGTTTCCTGTGCCTTCCCCCTGCATGTCGCCCATCATCTCTGCATAAAGTTCTTCATAATCTTCCAGGGTCATGCAATTCTCACAGGCTTCGCCATCCAGGGCCGATTTATCATTCGCTTTTTTGGCCATCTGCAGAACTTTGAGCGCCTCTTCCAGTTTTTTCATGTCTTTCGCAGACTGGGCGACCTCTTTCAGTTCCAGTTTGGCCAAGTCCACCGATTCCATTGCTTCCTTAAACGCTTCTTCCGGTGAGAGACCTTTAGACTGTGCCATCTGCATCTGTTTCATCGCCCGCTTCAAGGCCGCTGCCATCGGTTTAGAACCGGTCTGCTCGCGGGCAAACGATTCCATTTCCTTCAGTTTCTTCTGGATTTCGTTTCTCAGTTTCTCCCGTTTGACCGGATCGGTTTCTTTCATCAACCGCTGCAGCTGTTCCTGCAACTCATCCATTTCCTTGGTAAGCGATTGAGTCGAGCCTTCCTGCAGTTCTTTGGACCACTTCTTCATGCCATCATTTTTCGACATGCCGCCAAACTTCTGCGCCTGGTCAGCCTTCATCATCATGCTCTTCATATTCTCTTCCGCTTTCTGTCGCCACTTGCCCCCCAGTGATTTCTGGTGGCCCGCCAGGGATTTGGCATTTTCCTGCTTTTTACCGGGTGACATTTTGCGGAAATCTGATTTCAGGTTCTCAACTGCCAGCTTGACATCCTTGGATTCTTCATCCCCTTCGCCGTTGTCTTTGTTTTTCAGCTCTGCCATCCGAGCCCGCGTTGCTTTTTTCTCTTTCTGGAACTCTTTGACCTTTTCCTGTTCGACTTCTGCCGCCTGCACCTCCCCAAACGGATCCAGTTGGGGAGCGTATTCCAATGTCAAAAACAGGACCAGCACTGTCCCGCATGTCCAGGCAACCCGTTTTCCCCAGGCGAATTCCACAACCTGGGCTGCTTTGATTTTCGCCGCCTGCTTTTCCGCGTCCTGTGCAACCAGCGGTTTGTAATTGCCAATGGCCTGTTCCAGCATGGTCACCGTCAAAAACAGATCTTTCGTTCCCCGTCTCTGGTCAATCAGACGAGCCGCCTGCTCCCGATCGGGCTTGCGGAATAGAATGATTGAAAGCAGCAGAGTTCCAATGGCAACGCTGCTGCTCGATTCCAGCGTGAACCAGCCTGTCCAGTAGCCGGTCAACCGGCTGAACAGCATCAGCGCCAGATACAGGGACGCGCAAACCGCAAATGACACAAACAGCGCACGTCCCCAGACAGCCAGCGCCAGGCGGCGTTGCACGCGTTCGATCAGTCGATTCGATTTTGTCATTTGTTCCATGGTTTTCTCCTTTGCGACAGGAGCGTCTGTTTTTAAAAGGTTAATTATTCCGAATCCACGGAGAGAGCCTCCGCTTCCTCAGCGCTGATCAGGTGATCCTGATTCTGATCCAGTTTTTTAAATGTGTTTGTATCGAACAGGAATTCCCGTTCGGAAATGTCGCCATCGCGGTTGCGATCCATGCGTTGAAACCAGCGTGGTCCAGAGACCGTACGGGGAATTGTACTGTTCTGGTTCATGGCCATGGAATCTTCCCGTGGATCAAACTGAAACAATTGCGGTTTACCGAGTTCCAGAGTCAGTTTGAAATGCCCCCGCAATTCTGCGGGATCCAGGGACTGGTCCCGATTGCCGTCATATTCTTTGACACGCTGGATGCTGTTTTTCAGTTCGCGTGGACTCAAACGCCGATCCAGGTTGGTATCCAGAATTTCAAACAGCGATTTACCATCATTGCTGACCGTCATTACCACCTGATTCTGAAGCTTGGAGGTCTTTTGAAGCAGAAAATCGGTCAGCTCTTCGACGTGCAGCATTTCGTCCTGATTCTGATCTACCTTTTTATAGTCGGCATCGGGAACGTTTAACTGCATGAACTCAGCGGGAGTGAGATAGCCGTTTTTATCGCCGTCAGCGACCCGAAAACGGGTCTGGTAAAAGCGAACACTGTCGGCCAGCATGTGTCGCGTACTCTTAACACGCAGTTCAAGCAACAGACTGTCGATTCTCAACTGTAACCGCGAACGGGACTGGGGATCCACATCGGTCACGCGCGGCGTCTGCTTCTGGATAAACTTCAGCGAGGGACGGAAGGCTTTTTTGCGGGGTAGCGATATTTCCAGCTGCAGATCGCAGACCGGTTGCTGCAGCCAGGCAAACATCTCCTCGCGATTCAGGAACCCATCTGCATCACGATCAAATCCCCGTATGCTTGCGGTCATTTCACCGGTGGTATTGAAGCAGGCCAGTGCCAGGGCATCCTGTTTGGGATTGGCATACTCCACATACTTTTTCAGTAATTCCTCAGCAGCCTGCCTGATGGAACTGTCATTGTCCAGGCGACGAAAAGGAGTCTCGGTTTCGCCGCGGGCCGCCTGTACCGTGATTCCATTTTGAGCAGCACTGAAAGGACGCAGTTCCGCCAGGTTCAAGACTTCGTCTTCATCGCGATCGTATTGAGCCAACGCCCGGGAACTTGCTTCAAATTCACTGTCGCTGACCGAGCCATCCCCATTGTGGTCCAGCTTGCGAAACAGTTCGATCACCTGGGATGAGCGTGTGGGGGCCCCAGCAATGCGAAACGCAGTCCCCTGTGCCCGGTGAATGTAGGCTGCAAACTCCGCCAGGCTTAATTTCTCATCGCGGGGAGCGACATCCAGCATCTGTAACCGTTCTGCCGGGCTCCCCTGATCAAATTTTCGAATGCCAAACGCCGGGACGTTTTCCATCTCTTTCAGGTCAATCAACTGATCCTCGTTCCGATCGAGCGAAACAAACAGACGTTCGATATAATCGGTGGTCGTGGCACAAAAATCGGCGTCGTCGACCAGGATTTTCAATTCGATCACGACCGGAGCTGACGGCGCCAGGAGCAGAATGTGCTGCGCAGACGCTTTCGGAGGAATCGCACCCTGCAATTCGCCCGCAGCACTGCCATTCACCGGGAACAGTCCCAGCACGGCTGTGATCAGGCAGTTACAGATTGTTTTGTTGTCTGCAGTCATCATTTAATGATTCAGTAAAAACTCGCTACTGTTTAACAGGGCCCAGAACAGGTTCGCGTACGCTTCTGTTTTCTCTTCACTCGAATTGATATAGGTTTTCAGTCTGTTCAACTCTGATTCGGTCGGCGGTCGGGAGAGTGTCGACAGATAGAAGGCTTCGATTTTCTGTTCGCTCGACTGTCCCGGGAATTCGACAATCGCGGTAAACACATCCGACTGTTCCAGGCTGGTGGCGTTGGTAATGAAGGTGCCGTTCATCAGAGCCAGGGCCTGCAGGATCGTGGCCCGTGGATCCAGCTGATTCTCTGAATCGGTTTGAAACAGATCCTGAATTTCCGCTTGGGGTGAATTCATACCTGGTGCAATCAGCTGCGGGTCTGTCTCTGCGGTTTGACGGAAGAAACCGGTCGCCTGTACCAGGTTGGCGAAGATCTGTTCTGCGGTCAGTCCCCGTGTCGGCATTTTACCATACCATTCCACACGAGACTGGCTGGGATCGGTCTGACGACTGGTAAGCTGGTAGGTCTCCGAATTCGTAATTTCACGAATCAGGTATTTCAGGTCATAGTCGTGTTTCTGAAACGCACGTGCCATCACTTCCAGGAGTTCCGGATGGGAGGCGGGATTGGTCGAGGAAAAATCGTCTACGGGATCCACAATTCCCCGTCCGAAAAACAGACTCCAGACCCGATTGGCTGTCGCCTTGGCGAAATAGGGGTTTTGTGCTGAGGTAATCCATTCCGACAGCCGTTGGCGGGGGCGGGACGGAGTTTCTTTCCAGTCGGGTTGCTTCCCGTTCAGATAGGTCGCTTCGACCAGCCGATTTGTATCGGGAATCTTAATCTCGGGCTTACCTGAGACCTCCCGCAAATTGGCCGGTGTCAAAAATGAATTTGGTTGAGGCTGGTCAATGTTGGCAAAAAAGGCTGCGAATTGCCAGAACTGATCCTGTTTCCAGGTGTCAAAGGGATGATCGTGACACTGGGCACACTCGATCCGCACCCCCAGGAATGCGCGAGAGGTACTGGCAGCCAGACTCTCCGGTTTGAGCTGCTTGACCAGGTAGAAGGCACGTGCAGTAGGCTCAGCTGCGGTTGTCTGCCCTGTCGTACGCGTAGTTTCATCAAAGGGAGCGCCGACGATGGCACGGACCAGCGCGTCATAGGATGTATCCTGCTGCAGCTGAGAGCGCAGCCAGGCTTCAAATTCAGGCACTTGCTGACGTGCCAGTGGATCGGTGCCTGCCTCCGGAATCAGGATATTCCGCCAGAGACTGGTAAAATGGACTACAAAACCGGGACTGGCCAGCAGTCGGTCAATCAGGCGTTCTCTTTTGTCGGGCACCGAGTCTGCCAGAAACTGACGCACCTCCGCCACGGGAGGAATTTTCCCGGTCAGATCCAGATAGACCCGCCGCATGAATTCCGCATCAGTGGAGCGTGGTGCTGCCTGGACCTGTTGCTGCTGTCGCGCCTGTGTAATCAATTGATCAATCTGGTGCGCCAGGCGGGGAGACCGGGAGTCAGTAGAGACCTCTTCTGCCGGGAGGGCTGTCGCGCAGGAAAACATCAGAATCAGACCTGCCAGCAGCAGGAAATTGTCCGCCCTCAAACCTCGGTTGTGCTTTTTATTATAGGCACTTAACACGGGTGCAGTCCTTTTAGAATTACGGACAACAGGTTGACTGAATCTGAAGAGAAATGATTGCCAGGAACAGGCACACTACATATAGTCAATTGTACAATCAGCTTGCAGCAATACAAGAGCGTTCCCGGTGCGGAACCCGGAACCGGTCTGATCAGAATTCGAAATATGAACGACGATCTTGAAATATTCCCAAATCGATCAGGAAATTTTGATAAATCCTTATTAGATTAGAGGCTGGAGCGATTCGTTTTTGCTCAGAAAATTTGAAATATTCCTGATTTTTCAGATGAAAGATTCCATGTTGCTCAAAACGGGTCTGCGACAGCAGATAAAAAAACATAAGGAAGACCTGCTGGTGATTGTCGGGGGAGCAGGCTTGTTCCTGTTTGGCTTTCTGGATCCGGGCCTGGGCTGGCTCTTTCAGGCTTCCGGCGTTCTCCTGTTTCTCTGGGGGTGTGCCACCCTGTATGTCAATGTAAAATCGGAAGAGCCGCAATAAGTCCATTTCCCGTTAACCACCCTGCCCTGCTGTTCTTTCACCATCAATCTACGAAAACGAACTCTATGACTCACCAAATCCATTGTTTTCGGATTCTGTTCTTTCTGGTGTTTTTGTTGACCAGTGCCACATGCGTAAAAGCAGGCAACTGGCCGATGTGGCGCTACAATGCCGGGCATACTGCATCGACCCCCGATTCGCTACCGGATCAGTTGACTCCCCTCTGGACCCGCAAATTCGGTCCCCGGAAACAGGTCTGGGACGATACCCTGAATAATGACCTGATGACTTACGACAAAGTGTTCGAGCCAGTCGTCTATGGCAGGCGGATGTTCGTGGGATTCAACGATGCCGATAAACTCGTCGCGCTCGACACTCGGACGGGCAAAACACTATGGACGTTCTTCACTGAGGGCCCAGTTCGCTTTTCTCCTGTCGCGACTGAAGATCGAGTGTACCTCGTCAGTGATGATGGTTATCTCTACTGCCTCAACAGCAGTGACGGAACGCTGGTCTGGAAATTCCGGGGCGCCCCCGCTGCGCAGAAAGCACTCGGGAATCAGCGTGTCATCTCGGCCTGGCCTGCCCGGGGGGGACCAGTTTTGTATGGAGATCAGATCTACTTTGCTGCCAGTATCTGGCCGTTTATGGGAACCTTCATCTATGCCCTGGATGCAGAAACGGGGAACGTGGTCTGGGTAAATGATTCAACGAGTGCCAGCTATATTAAACAGCCCCACAGTGCCCCATCCTTTGCCGGCGTGGCTCCCCAGGGGACGCTCGTCGCAACAGAAGACCTGCTGCTGGTGCCTGGCGGCCGTTCCGTCCCTGCCGCCCTGGATCGCAAGACAGGCGAAATGAAGTATTTTCATCTGGGAGGCAAAGGGAACGGCGGCTCGTTCGTGATTTCTGGTGAGAAAGAGTTTTACGTGCATACCCGCTACAAGGGCGTTCGCGCTTATAGCCTGGAGACCGGCTTACCCACCCTGTATGTGCACAACGAACCGGTTTTGCACGACGGGCAACTCTATTCAGCTGGCGTGAAAAATAAGCAGCCGGTTCTGGAAGCTTTCAATCAGCAGCATCAGGTACTCTGGTCACTTCCCGTCGATGGACAGGGGGATCTGATCCACGCCGGAAATCGTATTTATGCAGCTGGTGAAGCCAGTATTTCAGCCGTAAATCTGCCTGCCAGTGCAGAAGAAAAACCCACTCTTGCCTGGCAACAGCCGATCAATGGTCAGGTCGCCCGCTTACTGGCTGCTGACAATAAGCTCTTCGCGGTCACTCTGGAAGGTGAAATCATGGCTTTCGGTGTGCCCGGGGAACGGCAATTGCCGTCTCCAATAGAGCAGGCGACAGCCACACCACCGGCAGCTGATCCTGCTGTACTGAAAACCGTCAAAAGTTTACTGCAGCAGACCGAGGCCAGAACCGGGTATGCGATCTGCGTTGGGGGAGACGAACCTGCCGTCATAGATGCGCTCCTCGAAACGTCCGGTCTGCGACTCGTGGTTCTGGACCCTGACACAACACAAGTCGCTAAGTTGCGCAAACGTTACGACGAACGGGGGGAATATGGAACACGCCTCTCGGTGCACCAGGCAACTCCGCAAAGTTTCCAGGCGCCGCAGCATATCGCCCGCGTGACAATGATCAGTCCGGCGCAGACACAGTCGCTAACAGCAGAGACTTTGCAGCAGATTTATCGCTCAGTTCGCCCTTATGGCGGCGTGGTCTGGATTCCGGTTGCAGCAGAACAGGTTAAAGCGTTGCAGGAGAAGATCCGAGAAGCGGAGTTACCCAAAGCTGAAATCGTTACGAACTCAGCAGGCATCCTGATTCGGCGTGTGGGGGCCCTGCCCGATTCTGCTGACTGGACCCATCAGTATGGGGATATCGCGAACAGCGTCAAATCGAATGACAAGCGGGTCAAACTGCCACTAGGTGTGCTCTGGTTTGGAGGAAATACGCACGAAGATGTTCTGCCACGTCATGGGCATGGTCCTCCCGAACAGGTGATCGGCGGTCGCACTTTTCTGGAGGGGATGAACAGCCTCAGTGCCCGCGACGTCTATACGGGCGAAGTCCTCTGGCGGCGCGAATTTGAAGATCTGGGCACATTCGGGATCTATTTTAACTCAACCTATGCCGACACTCCACTCAGTACGCAATACAACCAGAAACATATCCCCGGTGCGAATGCTCGCGGCACAAACTATATCGCGACAGCAGAAGAGGTCTATCTCGCCATTGGCTCGGAATGCCATGTGCTGAATGCCGCTGATGGCAAGACGAAGCAGATCATCAAGCTCCCCGATCCGAAAAACGACTGGGCGTTCATCGCTGTGGATCAGAACATCCTGCTGGCCGGCAACGGGTTTGCTCATTACGGCAAACGTGTCCAGGAGAAACCGGGTAAAGACGGTCCGGCGGCGACGGACCTCTCTGCCAGTGGAGGACTGATTGCTTTCGACCGTCATTCAGGCGACAAACTCTGGCAGGTCGATGCCGTGCATTCGTTTCTGCATAACGGCATCGTCGCGGGACGCAATCGCCTGTATTGCCTCGACAAACTCCCGGCCAGTGCCGAGAAAAAACTGTCGCGTCGAGGGATGGCAGACCCTTCAAAGTATCGGATCATCTGCCTCGATCTGCAGACCGGAAAAGAACTCTGGTCGACCCGCGAGCATATCTTCGGATCCTGGCTGGGATATTCCGAGAAACACGATCTGCTGCTGGAAGCTGGTGCCCGGGCAAGCGACCGGCTCAGCGACGAAGTCGGACAGGGCATGATTGCTTATCGTGCCGAGGATGGCAGTGTTCTCTGGCAGAAAAAGGATCAGAAATATACGGGTCCCTTAGTGCTGCACAATGATCTGATCATCACCTCGGCAAATTCCTATCAGGTTTCGGGCGGAGCCTTCCATATCAGGGATGGCAGTCCCTACACGATTACCAATCCGATCACTCGCGAGAAAGAACCGCTCAAGTTTTCCCGGACTTATGGCTGCAATTACGTCATCGCCAGCGAGAACCTGTTGACGTTCCGCTCCGGCGCTGCGGGCTTTTACGATCTGGCAACAAAGAGTGGGACCGGGAATTTTGGTGGTTTTAAATCGAGCTGTACGTCGAACCTGGTCGTGGCCAACGGAGTGCTCAATGCGCCGGATTACACGCGAACCTGCAGTTGCTCTTACCAGAATCAGACTTCACTGGCACTGATCCATATGCCGGAAATTGAAGTCTGGACTAACAGCCAGCTGAGTGATGCAGCAGAGTCGACCGGCATCGTCAAACAGGCGGGGATCAACTTCGGTGCCCCCGGCGACCGCAAATCGGATTCAGGTACTCTCTGGCTGGATTATCCCAGCGTGGGCGGGGAATCACCGGATTTAGAAGTCAAAATCGCCAACAAACAGTATCGTACCTTTCGGCGGCATGCCCTCAAAATCAGAGACAGCAATTCGAGTCCTGGCTTAAGCTGGGTCGCTGCATCCGGTATTGAGGATCCGCAGAAAATCACAATCGCGATCCACCAGCAGACGTCTGCTGACAGCACGGGGGGCATCCCCGTGGCCAGTGTTGATGACTATGCCGAAGAAGCCCCCCAGGGGAAAGTGAGTATGAACAGCAGCGATCTGGAACTGGGCCTGGATGGGAACGATCCCCAGGTTGTAGCCATTCGTTTTACCGACATTCCGCTGTCTCGCGCAGACGAACTGGAAGCAGCCTTCATTCAATTCACCGTGGATGAAACCGGCAAGAAGGACTGCCGACTGAAGATCCAGGGCGAACTGGCAGCCGATTCCAAACCGCTGGCAGAAACAAAGCAGAATCTCTCTTCTCGCAAGCGAACACACGCGACCGTGGAATGGGCTCCCCCGGCCTGGACGAAAGTGGATGCGGCAGGCGAGGCACAACGGACTCCCGATCTGAAGCCAATCCTGGATGAGATTCGCCAGCAACCCGGCTGGAAACCGGGGAATCAACTCACTTTTCTAATTACGGGCACCGGCACACGTACGGCCCGTTCTTATCGAGGAGCCAGTTCTGGATCGGCTCGATTGATTCTCAAGAAGAAAGAGACACAAACGGAGAACCACGCTGAGACTGTTACAGCGAAAGTGAATCAGAATGCCCGACGTTATACGGTCCGATTGACCTTCACTGAACCGAATCGGAAACTGAAACCGGGCGACCGGAAGTTTGATGTCCTCCTGCAGGGAGAACGTGTATTGCAGGACTTCGATATCCTGGCGGAGACCGGTCAGCCTATGCAGAGTCTGATCAAGGAATTTCCTGGCATCCAGGTGACGGACCAGCTGGTGCTGGAATTCAACTCCGCTGTCGGTTCCAACACGGCACCGTTAATTTCAGGCATCGAGTTGATCAGCGAAAACTGAGAATAAGGACCTGAGTCAGGAAGTGACAGGCGCGTCAGCTTGTTCGGAAATCCAGTCTTTGAGGTGCAGTTGCACACTTTCAAAGCCCCGGAACCGATTGATGCCGGGGGCGAAGCTGATAGAGAACGGTCCCCCCGCCTCTTCCATCTGGCTCGCCCACTCGCCTTTGCCGAAGGCAATCGCGCGAATGCGGGTCTTGTGCTGCTGGAAGACCAGTGAGAGATGCCGGCCCCCTTCTCCCATCGTTTTGGGAGGCTCAGCCAGTTCTACGCGAGTGGCTACAAATTGCGGACGCGGATTCTCCTGTCCGAACGGCCCCAGGCAATCCAGCTCCAGAACCGCCTGCTTGGTGATTTCATTCAGACAGACTTCGGCGTCAATCCGCACCAGCAGATCATCGTCGGAGGGCGGAGGTGCATTGGCCGCGTATTCTGCAAAAGCCTGGCGGAAATCTTCGATTTTGTCTTCTTCAATTCGCAGGCCGGCGGCTGCCTGATGTCCCCCGAAGCGAATCAGGTGATCGGCACAGGCTGAGAAACCGGCATGCAGATCAAAACCAGCGAAGGATCGGGCGGAACCCTGACCGGTTTTGGAGGTCGCTTCGAGGGCGATCAAAACGGTGGGTTTCTCAAAATGTTCGGCCACCCGGTTGGCGACAATGCCGATCACTCCGGGATGCCAGTCCGGATGGGCCAGCACCAGGGTCTGGTGCTCCTGCCAGTCGGCATGCTCTTCGACCATCTCCTTGGCCTGCTTCAAAATCCGGCGTTCGACGGTTCTCCGGTTTTTGTTGAGTTCATCCAGGTAGAGCGCCAGCTGGACCGCCCGTTCCCGATTGTTGGTTGTCAGCAGTTCCACAGCCAGTCTGGCCTGCCCTAAGCGCCCGGCTGCATTCAGGCGCGGGGCGATTGCAAATCCGATGTCTTCGGTATCGAGGGGCTGACCGGTTTTGATTTCGGCGACCTTCATCAGTTCCTGCAGTCCCAGCGGTGCCAGTTCTGCGAGTGCGCCCAGCCCGTAACGGACAATAATCCGGTTTTCGCCGGTCAGGGGCATCACATCCGCAATCGTCCCGATCGCCGCCAGCCCTACGGCGCATTTGAGGTACTCACGCATCTGCGGAGAAGCTTTCTGCCCGTCTCCCAGTTTCTGACAGATGGCCCAGGCCAGCTTTAGAGCAACACCGGCACCACACAGGTGGGGGAATTCGTATTCGCTGCCCGGAAGACGAGGATGGACCAGACAATCGGCGTCAGGCAGTTCTTCGCTCATCTGGTGGTGATCGGTAATAATCAGTTCCAGCCCCAGTTCTTTGGCGAGAGCGGCCTCTTTGACACTGGTGATACCACAGTCGACCGTGATCAGCAGTCGCTGGGGATCTTCCTCGTGCAGTTCGCGGATGGCATCGCAATTCAGGCCGTAACCATCATCCAGGCGATTGGGGATGAAATAATCACATTGACCGTTGGCCAGGGTAATGCACTGCAGCAGAATACTGGTCGCGGTCATACCGTCGACGTCGTAATCGCCATAGATGGTGATCCGCCGTTTGGCCTGCAGGGCGGCGATGACTCGATCGGCGGCCTGTTCAATGCCGGGCATGGAACAGGGGTCGAGCAGCTCGTTCATGCGGGCGTTGATAAAACCCCGGGCTACGGAAGCATCCCGGAGGCCACGGGCGATCAGTACCTGGGCCAGGAGTGGGGAGATCCGCATTTCCGAACTGAGGCGGCGTATCTGTGATTCATCGTGGGGGGCAAATCGCCAGTTTTGAGTCATCCGTGCTCTCGTTCTTTTCGTGAAGGATCGGTATTTGGCTGAGGGTCGGTGATTTATTAAAACAGAGTCCGCGCCGGCTGTCAAAACTTCCCGATCCACTAATGGCCGCTAATGGTCAAATTACGCGACTCTGAGGAGTTTTTGCCCTGAATGAACCCAATCTGCCTGAAAACTGTCTGGTCCAGCAGTCTGACGGGAGCATAATCGGTCTAATCGTCCTGATCATAAGCTGAGTCTGAGAGTTCTCGAGTGCAGGACTTGCCGGGACTCACTGCCGCGACTAGACTGTATGCTTCAATCACTTTTCACGTAATTTGAGTTTCTGATTGTACACGGATTAAGGTTTTGGGATGAAACACATTCTTTCTGCTCTGGTCATGAATCAACCGGGTGTCCTGGCCCAGATTTCAGGCATGCTGGCCTCGCGCTCCTTTAATATCGAGAGCCTGGCTGTCGGTGAAACCGAAGAACCCGAATTTTCCCGAATTACCTTTGTCGTCGGTGATTACAACAAGCTGGATCAGGTCAGAAAACAGCTGGAAAAGCTGGTGACTGTGGTGAAAGTCGTTGACTTTTCCCGTCAGGATTATGTCGAACGCGACCTGATGCTGATGAAAGTGGCCACTCCCGGAAAAACCCGGTCAGAAATTCGCGAATTAGTCGACATTTTCCGTGCGAAAATCGTTGACGTCAGCGCTGAAAACGTAATGATCGAGATCTCCGGTCAGGAATCTAAGATCAATGCATTTATTGACGTGATGAGACCGTTTGGGATTCTCGAGATCGTACGTACAGGTCGCATTGCCCTGTTACGCTCTGAAACAGTTAAAGCAGACGTCTCTTCCGAAACTGTGGAAACCGTTTAAGAATCCAACGCGAACAAACAGAAAAGTGAATCACGGTTGTTTTGTTCTCTCTGAGCAGCCCGTTGTCTTCTGAATCCCATTCAAAACAACGTTTGTCTGTTCAAGTTCCCTTTTAGAAGCGGATCCGGTTCTGCTTCTGTCCGACTTACATCAATACAAGAGATCAGGATTATGGCAGTAACTATTTATTACGATGACGATGCAGATTTGTCGCTGTTGAAAGACAAAACCATTGCCATCCTCGGCTACGGAAGCCAGGGGCATGCTCAAGCACAAAACCTTCGCGACAGTGGCTGTAACGTCATTATTGGACAGCGTAAAGGGAGTGAAAACTACGATCTGGCTGTGAGCCATGGATTCGAGCCGGTCTCGATTGCAGAAGCCACCAAACAGGGTGACCTGGTCAACATCCTGCTCCCCGACGAAGTACAGGGCGATCTCTACAAAAGCGAAATTCTGCCGAACCTGAGCAAGGGCAACCTGCTGCTCTGCTCGCACGGTTTCAACATTCACTTCAACCAGGTTGTTCCGCCCGCCGGCGTTGATGCAGCCCTGGTCGCCCCCAAAGGTCCCGGCCACCTGGTACGCAGCGAATATGTCAAAGGGGGCGGTGTTCCCTCGCTGATCGCCCTGGTTGAAGGGGCTTCTGAAAGCACCCGTCAACTGGCCCTGGCCTACGCCAAGGGGATCGGCGGTACCCGTGGTGGTGTGATTGAAACCTCATTTGCTGAAGAAACCGAAACCGACCTGTTCGGTGAGCAGGTTGTGCTCTGTGGTGGCGTCAGCGAACTGGTCAAAGCCGGTTTTGATACCCTGGTGGAAGCCGGTTATCAGCCCGAAATGGCCTACTTCGAATGTATGCACGAACTGAAGCTGATCGTCGACCTGTTCTACCAGGGTGGTCTGAACTACATGCGGTACAGTGTTTCCAACACTGCTGAATATGGTGACTACTCCAGCGGTCCCCGGATCATCACGGACGAAACCCGCAAGGAAATGAAGAAGATTCTGGAAGAGATCCAGACCGGTGAATTCGCAAAGAACTGGTTGCTGGAAAACAAAGCCAACCAGGCTTCCTTCAAAGCGATTCGTCGCCTGAACCGGCAGCATCCGATCGAAGCTGTAGGTAAAGAACTGCGGCGGATGATGAGCTGGATTGACTCCAAAGAGGTCTAATCCAGGGTAGCTCATCACTGAGTAACAAACCAACGCGGCGGGAACGGATCTCTGTTCCCGCCGCGTTTTTTATTGACTGTCCTGCATGATACTTACTGGTCACAAGGTGATAACTTTGCAGCCGCCTCTTGTCTTTCAGGAGGACGCGTCATATAAAAATGATAGAACCACTTAATCATTCGGAACCTGAAACATGACCTCTTCACTTCCCCTGCACTCCCAGCATCAGCGGACTTATCACGAAAATAAGTTCGTCTACCCGGTCTTATCCCGGCGGAGTAAGGGCATTTCCATCGGCGTGAATCTGAATCCGGACAAGATCTGCAATTTTGACTGTATTTATTGTCAGGTAGATCGCCGCGAAGAGTCCGAAACCCGTTTTGTGGGGACAGAGCAGTTGCTGCTGGAACTGGACCACATGCTCAAGTTTGTTCTCAGTGGTGAAATCTACGCGGATGAAAAGTTCAAATCCGTGCCTGAGGAATTAAGGCGGTTGAATGACATCGCGTTTTCAGGCGATGGTGAGCCCACGACCTATAAGAATTTCGACCAGATCGTGGCTGCAGTGGCAGAGCTCAAACGTAAGCATGGTGCGGATGATGTCAAACTGGTGCTGATCAGCAATGCGAGCATGTTTCACCGTCCGGGGACGCAGGCTGCGTTGAAGATTTTCGATGAGAATCAGGGAGAGGTCTGGGCCAAGCTGGATGCGGGAACGGAAGACTATTTTAAACTGATCGACCGCACCAAAATTCGCTTCTCACAGATCCTGGAGAACATCACGGAGGCTGCCAGACAGCGTCCGATTGTCATTCAGAGCCTGTTCATGCTTGTGGATCAGCAGCCACCTGATGCTGCAGAAATCGACGCTTATTGCGCGCGTCTGAAAGAAATTGTGACTGCGGGGGGACAGATCAAGCTGGTACAGGTTTATACGATCGCCCGCAGGACGGCGGAAGACTATGTTGCTTCACTCAAGTCAGCACAGGTCGACGAAATCGCCCGCAAAGTGCGCGAAAAGACCGGGTTGGCCACCGAGGTCTATTACGGCAACGCCGACTGACAGAGAAGCGCCCTCTGTCAGTCATCTGGCGATGCGAGCGCCTAGTTCAGTTATTCGTCGAGTTGAACGGGTTCCAGGTCTTTGGTATTCCGTTCAATTGCCAGGACAATCGTCTGCTGACGTCGTTTATTGGAAGAGGTGTTCACAGCGGGAATCACCTGGCGACCATTGGGCAGGCTTAACCGCAGGGCAAATCGCCCTTCCTTACTGACGGGAATTTTTTCGCCGAGCAGGGTGACTTCTGCCTGAGGATCGGAAGTACCATGAATGAGCAGTTCCGTTTCAACATGGAATTCCTTCTTTTTCGCCTGTTTAGTGCGAGAACCATTCGTTTCGCCGCTGGGATCCAGGGTCAAAGGCAGTGAAAGTCGAGTCAGAGCACCATTGCCGTTTTCCGTACGAGAGGTATACCGACGGGAACGGGTTGCCGAATAGTTGTTATCCAGCCGCCGTTTGATCTTACCACTCTTATCACACACTTCCGGCATGGGGGGAGTCAGTTTGTGCGAGTAAACCAGACCGAAAAACTTGTTTTGTGGAGTGACAAAACCAAGTTGTAATTTGTAAGAACGGGCAGGCTGATCGATCTGCACGTACCACAGCCCCGAATCAATTTTTACTTCGACATCTTTAACATACGCTTTACTGGTGCGGCTGTTTTCATTTGTGGTAATGTCATAGACACGAATCACGGGTACTGCCTGGTACCAGTAAGCACCCAGAGCTGCTTTCGCGCGATCCAGGCTGGATTGAGTAATCGTCCAATTCGCAAGTAACCAGTGGGAGTCTTTGACCTGGGCGGTCAGTTTAGTCTCAACCGATTCTGAAGTAGGAAGCATTTTCTCGTTGTGAGAACACTGCCCGTTCGATTTTAGCAGCTTTTGAATGCGTGCCTGATGCTCGGTGGGAGTTTGAGTGGAAGAGCTTTGAGAAGGATAAGCCGGAACCGCTGCTGGTCTCGGAGAAGATGATGAAGAGGGAGAAGTTGGTTTTTTGCCGTTAGAATTGGTTTTGCGTTTGGGCTTGGATTTGGCCATCTTGATTTTGGCAATGGCTTTGACCAGTTCCTGCTTTCGCATACCGTGCCAGCCGGCAATTCCATGTGATTTGGCAGTTGCTGCTAAATCGCGACGAGTTTGACTCTCGAGGGACTTTAGAATCGTTGGGGACATTAGGAATGACTCCCAAATATCAACCAAGACGCTGGTCGGCGTCCTGATTATGCTCTTAGTCTTCCATGACACTCAGGATCAATATAAAGCACTCTGCCCCGTTCCAACACATTCTTACAGCCGCAGAAGTTAATAATCCATTGATTCTAACGGCCCGAACGTTATGAACACCTTGTAAACGTCAAATCAAAATTTCGACCAGGACGCTACTCTCCCCAGAACAGAAAGCCACTAGTAGTAATTCTCAATTTCAGGAACTGGTTCAGAATCGAAGTTGATCTCCAGCAGTTCCTTACACTTCTTGTCTGCACGTTCAGACAGTCTCAAATGGTCTTGTTCATTGAGGTAAAACCAGATTTACCAGCTTGTGAATCAAGTTTGAAAATGGACTGAAACGCGATAAGACACATGAATCATGCTTGAAGCGTGAGATCACTTTTAACACGGGTGTTGATAAAAAGCAACTATCGCAGCGTTTCCAATTATATAAAATCTTATCCAGACAAATGCTATCTCTTATTATTCCAACAAGTTACAAATTTAGCCTCATCAAAAATTCATGTCAGCAGTTCAACTCGGTACTGGTGGCTGCTTAAGTGGTCATTCGCATCCCTGCAGTCAAAACACTCAAACCCTCATGAGAATTTCTTCACATCGTTTAAGTAATCATTAAGTGAGGTGAACATCTTCAATTCGATTCTGTTTGATGAATCAGCTCTCTATTCTTATGACTAATAGACCCCCTGGATCCAGAATTCCATTTTTGAGAAAACCAGTATTCGCATAAATCAGGTTGCAGATACTTTGACTCCCGGAGGACATGTCTTTACATTCTGGACTAGTCAGTTTGAACTCGCCATAAAGTGAATGCTGACTCTGACATGATCTACTGTTTTTGATACATCATCGAAAGCAAGCCCCCCCCATGCCTCAACCGGATCGGCGGACTCATTCTACTCTTGTAGAAGCCCATCAATGGGTCAGCCGATTGATTACAGTAAGTCTGGAAATGGCTTTGCCTGCGTTTCTAGGTCACTGGCTGGACGAGAAATGGAACACATCGCCCTGGCTGACTGCCGTTGGTGCACTGCTGGGTTTTGTCTGTGGGATGGCTCATTTGCTACAAATGGCTAAAGAAGCCGAGCGTAAGGAACGAAAGAAAAGAGATCAGTCGACTGACCAGAGGAACTCAAATCACGGGAATGATCATCAGTCCGCAACAGACTCTCAACCGGAAAACTGATCCTCTTACTAATCGCCATAAATTAACCGCCAACACTTGATCAAACAAAAATACCCGCTGACCATGCAACCCACACCCAAGACCATAGACACTCCTTTCAAACAGTGCGGCATATTAACCGCTGCACTGTTGGGTTTGTTCGCGGTACTTTATGTGCCGGCGCAAATGATGGTCGGCCCTCAGGCGGTGGAAGGTCTGGCTTATGCAACATTACTCTGCCTGACCCCGGGTCTGATTATCTTTCTGGCAGCCGGTTTTCTGTATCGCGATGCTTCTCCAGTGGCTGTAATGGGTGTCTCCACATTGCTGCGTCTGATGATTGTCGGGATAGGCACTCTGATTATTTTGAAACTCAAAGCTGATTTCGGGTTACCCGAATTTTTGATTTGGTTATTGATTTGTTACTTTGCGTCTCTATTGGTTGAAACCTTGCTACTCATTCGGTAATCTGCCGAAGCCGTTTGGTACTGACTGGGTTTTGCATAAAAACAATAATGGAATTGAGCTGAAACAATGGCCGCAGGTCACGCTGACAAATTTCATCATGTTCGCGATTTCGGGCATTTCGAACTCCCCTCCGGGTATCATTTGCAACTGCCTGAGATTTTTGGAATGCAGATTACGAAATTCATGCTGTTGCAGCTGGTGGCAGTCGTCTTTCTGTTCTTCGTATTCCGGGGGCTGGCCAAACGGGCTGCCGGCGGACAGGTTGTCACCGGTCGCTGGTGGAATTTCTGGGAATCGATCGTGATCTACATGCGGGACGAAGTGGTGCGCCCGACGATTGGTGAAGGACATCACCACGACGATGATCACGATCACGGACATCATCAGGAAGGTCCTGCCGTGGGGCATCCTGCTGATAAATACCTGCCCTTCGTGCTCTCCTGTTTCTTCTACGTTCTGGTCTGTAACCTGTTGGGGGCGATTCCCTGGCTGGGTTCCGCGACCGGTGAATTGAACGTGACCATGGCGCTGGCGTTTACCACGTTTTGTGCCGTCATCATGTATGGCTCCCGTGAGCAGGGAGTGATTCGTTTCTGGCTGTCGCTGGCCCCCTCCATGGAGCTGCCGATGGCATTAAAAGTAATCCTGTTACCCATGATCTGGGTGATTGAGCTGGCAGGTTTTTTGATTAAACATGCCGTACTGGCAATTCGATTGTTTGCCAACATCATGGCCGGGCATACGGTGATCGCCGTCTTCCTCGGATTCATTGCCATGACTGCGGATACTGGTATGTGGGCGATCGTCATGCCCTCCAGTATTATTGCACAGATTTTAGTTGGCTTGCTGGAACTGTTTGTAGCGTTTCTGCAGGCATATGTTTTTGCGTTTCTTGCAACACTGTTTATCGGGGCTGCTGTCAATCCTCACTAGAGGCACAGTCGGTTTCCGAACGGTCTTGCTTAGTATATTTCGTTTTGAGTGTTCCTCGTTGAGAAAGGTCAGGGGATAAAAACAATGATCCAGGCTTTACGGATTATGTACATGACATGCGTTGTTGTATTGGCCACAGCTGTTCCTGCAATGGCACAAGAAGGTAGTGGTGCAATTTCACTGGGAGCCCTCGGTGCGGGTGTCACAATTATCGGTGCCGGATTCGGTATTGGTAAGATCGGTGCTTCTGCTGTAGAAGCCATCGCACGTCAGCCAGAAGCTGGTGGTAAGATTCAGACCGCGATGATTATTGCAGCTGCGTTGATCGAAGGTGCTACCTTCTTCGCACTCATCATCTGCATGTCCTAATCAGATTTGGACATGCAAACTGGAATTACCCGGGAAGTAGCCGTCCTCAGTGGATGAGTTCGAATTCAAGACTGTTTTTCTGACAACACTGTGAGAATCATTGATCATGTTTAAAAGTCTTTTTACCAACCGATGCATCATCATGCTGTTTATTATTGGTGGCGTGATATTGGGCAGTGGACTGATTGGCGCGGACGCAACGCTGTTTGCCGCTGAAGATGCCGGTCATCATTCAGGCCCGCCATTGGGATGGAAGACCGACCTGGCACTGTGGTCATTCATTGTCTTCGTCGCATTTATCATCGTCCTGCGGGCATTTGCCTGGGGACCGCTGATCGAAGCCCTGGATGCCCGCGAACTGAGAGTCGTAAACGCAATCAATGAAGCAGAATCAAAGCAGCGTGAGTCAGAAGAGCTTGTCAAGGAACATGCTCAGAAGATTGAGGCGGCTCAGGACGAAATCCAGGCGATGATGGTCGAGGCTCGTTCTGATGCAGATCGCATCAAGCAGGACATTCTCGAACAGGCACGTCAGGAAGCGGAGTCTATCAAGACGCACGCTGTCGAGGAAATTGAACGCGCCCGGGAACTGGCTTTGAAAGATCTGTTCGATCAGATGAACAGCCGGGTAATTGATGCGACAGAACATGTGCTGGGACGAGCCCTCAATGATTCCGATCGCGATCGGCTTGTTGAAGAAGCCCTGTCTCAGATTTCGGGCAGTTCGAACTGAAACAAACGATAAAACTTATTCAAACCCGTTGTAGCAAGTTTGAATTATTCATCCTTTAGCAGTGAGTTGTGATCAGCGTGAACGATCAGGAACAAGTCAAAGCTCGGATTCCCAGTGTGATGGATGACCCTGGTGCCATTTCGGTGGCCAAGGTCTATGCCAAAGCATTTCTGGGTTCAATCTCCGAGGCAGAGAAAGACTCCACCCTTGAGGAGTTTGCTGAATTTCTGAATGCCGTTCTGGTCCAGTACCCCGAATTCGGAAAAATGCTCACCACTCGATCGCTCAATAAAGAAGAATCTTTAAAGCTGATCGATCGGGCGATTGCCCCGCATGCATCGGAACTTCTCACGAACTTCCTGCGTGTGCTGGGACGGCATGAGCGACTGGATCTGTTACAGCAGATTTACAAACAGATCAATAAACTGCGAGATGCTGAAGCCGGCAAAAAGGCCGTTGTGGTTAAGTCGGCGACAGAACTCTCGGAAGGTATTTTAAACAGCATTCAACAGCGTTTGAATGAATCGCTGGGATTCATCCCGGTATTGCAAGCATCCATAGACCAGTCCGTACTAGGCGGCCTGGTGATTCAGGTTGATGACACAGTTTATGATGGTTCTCTGCGGACTCGATTGAAACAATTACGAGGACGTTTAGACAATAGGAGCATTCATGAAATTCAAAGCGGACGAGATCGCTTCAGTTATCCAGAAGGAAATTGAAGACTTTCGCGGCGAAATCGAAACCAGTGAAGTGGGACGGGTCCTGGAAGTGGGCGATGGTATCGCACGCGTCTATGGACTGTCTTCAGCCATGTCTGGTGAAATGGTTGAGTTTTCCAATGGTGTACGTGGCCAGGTCTTCAACCTTGAAGAAAATTCGGTCGGTATCATCATCTTCGGTGATTACCTTTCGATTGCCGAAGGGGATGAAGTACGCAGCACAGGTGCCCTGCTCTCCGTGCCCGTGAGTGACAACCTGCTGGGCCGGGTGATTGACCCGCTGGGGGTACCACTGGATGGAAAAGGCCCGATTGTGGCTACTGAATCCAGACCGCTGGAAGTTGCCGCTCCCGGCGTCGCAGCCCGTCAGCCTGTGAAACAGCCTCTGGCCACCGGTATCAAGGCAATCGATGCCATGACCCCGATCGGACGGGGTCAGCGCGAGCTGATCATCGGAGACCGGAAGACCGGTAAGACCGCCATCGCCATCGATACGATCCTGAACCAGAAGGGGAAGGACGTTGTCTGTGTCTATGTTGGCTGTGGTCAGCGGTCCGCCAGTATTGCCGGTGTGGTAGCCCAGTTGGAAGAGCACGGCGCAATGGACTACACCGTTGTCGTTGCCGCCTCTTCGAGTGACCCTGCTCCGCTGCAGTACATCGCTCCCTACGCTGGTGCCGCAATTGCCGAATACTATATGTACCAGGGCAAACACACGCTGGTGGTTTACGATGACCTGTCCAAACAGGCTCAGGCTTATCGCCAGCTGTCACTGCTGATGCGTCGTCCTCCCGGACGTGAAGCTTATCCGGGTGACGTATTCTACTGTCACAGCCGTCTGCTGGAACGGTCTGCCCGTCTGAGTGATGAACTGGGTGGCGGTTCGATGACTGCTCTGCCGATCATCGAAACACTGGAAGGGGAAGTATCCGCGTACATTCCCACCAACGTGATTTCGATCACCGACGGTCAGATCTACCTGGAACCCGACCTGTTCTTCGCCGGGATTCGTCCCGCGATTAACGTGGGTATCAGTGTGTCTCGCGTGGGTGGTAACGCTCAGACGAAAGCAACCAAGAGTGTTTCCGGTAGTCTGCGTCTTGACCTGGCGGCCTTCCGTGAACTGGAAGCCTTCGCCCAGATGGGTACCGAACTGGACAAAGCAACTCAAGCCCAGCTGGACCGCGGTTACCGCATGGTCGAACTGCTGAAGCAACCGCAGTTCAAGCCGATGGCGATGGCCGACCAGGTGGTCAGTCTGTTCGCGGGAACTAAAGGTTACCTCGACCAGGTGCCAATCAACCAGGTACAGGAAGCTGAAAACGAGATGCTGCAGTTCATCCATGACCAGTATCCGGAAATTACAGATAAGATCACTGAAACCGGACAGCTGGAAGACGACACGGTCGAACAGCTCAAATCGGTACTGACGACCTTTATCGAGCAGTATCTGCGTAAAAACGCGTAGTCGGACTCGTACTTGTAACTCATTGCTTGCACAGTTAATCGAAAACAGGTTTAGAATCTAATGGCCAAAGCACGTGCCATCGTCAAACGACTAAAGGCAGTTAAAAACATCCGTAAGATCACACGGACCATGGAACTGATCGCCACCGCGCGATTTAAGAAAGCCATGGACCGTGCTGCGGAAGCGGCTGCCTATACAAAAAAGATTTCCGAGCTTGTCGCAGACCTGTCCCAGGCAAACCTGGAGTTCCATCATCCCCTGCTGGAGAAACACGAAACCGAAAAGAACGCAGTTTTGCTCGTGCTGACTTCCAACCGGGGATTATGTGGCGGTTACAATACCGGCGTGCTGAAACAGGCGTTGAAACGTTACCAGAATTTGCAGGCGAACGGTCAGAATGTGCGTCTGGAAGTTTCCGGGAAACGCGGCATCAGCTTTTTGAAGTTCCAGGGCATTTCGGCTGACGCCACTTATACACACTTCGAAGATCGTCCGACCTTTGAAGAAGTGGATGAACTGGCCAGCCGCTACATTACGGAATACATCGAAGGCAAGATCGATCGACTCGACGTTGCCTACACCGAGTTTGTGTCTTCCTCTCGTCAGGAAGCAGTCATTCACTCTCTGCTGCCGATCGGTGCCCTGGAAGCATCGGAATCCGAAACTTCAGAGAGTTACGATTACGAGTTTCTTCCGTCCGCTCAGGAAATCCTGGAAGAAATCGTACCAACAGCCTTTAAGGCTCGTTTATTTAAATGCTTCCTCGATGCAGCGGTCAGTGAGCAGATTGCCCGTATGGTAGCCATGAAGGGAGCCACAGAGAACGCCAATGAAATGGTGGGAACTCTGTCTGCTCAGTATAACCGTGCACGACAGACCCAGATTACGTCGGAAATTCTCGAAATCATCGGTGGGGCAGCTGCCCTGGAGTAGTTTCCGGCCTTCTTGGCATGGCACATTATGGTTTTTTACAGATTGATCAACATCAGAAAGTAGAGACATATCAATGGCGACAACCGAAGCCAGTACAACAAGTTCAGTTGGCAAAATCACTCAGATCATTGGATCTACGTTTGATGCTGAGTTTCCCGAGCATCAGTTGCCGGAAATCTACAACGCTTTGACTGTCAATGAAACCATCAAAGGTGTTGAGATCAAAGTGACCGGGGAAGTTCAGCAGCACCTGGGTGGCGGTCGTGTCCGCTGTGTGGCTCTGGGTTCTACCGACGGTATGGTCCGCGGGATGAACGTGAATGATACCGGAGCTCCCGTATCGGTGCCCGTCGGTAAGGGAACCCTGGGACGCGTCTTCAACCTGCTGGGCGATCCCGTTGATGGACGCGGTGCTGTCGAAACCGATGAGCACTGGCCGATCCACCGGAAAGCGCCTGCCCTGGAAAACCTGAGTGCCAAAACCGAGCTGTTCGAAACCGGGATCAAAGTGGTCGACCTGCTGACCCCGTTCGTGCGTGGTGGTAAAGCCGGACTGTTCGGTGGTGCCGGTCTGGGTAAGACCGTGATTCTGACCGAGTTGATCGCCCGTATCGCCAGTGCCCACGGTGGTTACTCCGTGTTCGCCGGTGTGGGTGAACGGACCCGTGAAGGAAACGACCTCTGGCTGGAAATGCAGGAAACCAAGATTGGCCAGACCGATCGCTCCGTGATTGAGCAGACCTGCATGGTGTTTGGTCAGATGAACGAGCCGCCTGGTGCCCGTCTGCGTGTCGCTCTGTCCGCTCTGACGATGGCAGAATGGTTCCGTGACACCACCGGTACCGATACCCTGCTCTTCGTCGACAACATCTTCCGTTTCTCTCAGGCTGGATCGGAAGTATCCGCACTCCTGGGACGTATGCCTTCCGCTGTGGGTTATCAGCCGACACTGGGTACCGAGCTGGGAGAACTGCAGGAACGAATTACTTCGACCAAGAACGGGGCGATCACCAGTGTGCAGGCTGTGTATGTACCTGCAGACGACCCGACCGACCCTGCACCGGCAACTGCCTTCTCCCACCTGGACGCGTTCATTTACCTGGAACGTAAGATCTCGGAAAAAGGGATTTACCCGGCCATCGATCCGCTGGCTTCTTCCAGTCGTATTCTGGACCCGCAGTATGTGGGTGAGCGTCACTACCGGGTCGCTCGTGAAGTACAGCAGACTCTGCAGCGTTATCGCGAACTGCAGGACATCATCGCGATTCTCGGTGTCGATGAATTGAGCGAAGAAGACAAACTGATTGTGCACCGTGCCCGCCGTATCGAGCGGTTCCTGTCACAGCCGTTCCTCGTGGCGGAAGTCTTCACTGGTAAGGAAGGTAAGATCACCCCGCTGGAAGACACCATTCGCAGCTTTGAAGAAATCTGTGCCGGTAAGTGGGATCACCTGCCGGAAGCCGCCTTCATGTATGTGGGTGCGGTGGAAGAAGCCGAAGAACAAGCCAAGAAAATGGCTGAGAAATAAGACGTTTTCGCACGTCGTGATCAGACGATGGTCGAAACGGGTTTCGGCCATCATGTTACTCTGAAATCCTGTTTTTAATTGTGGTAAGAGCACCCATGGCTCAAGAATTTCGTCTGTTATTAGTCACTCCGGAAACGACTCTGCTGGATCAGTCCATCCAGAGCCTGCGTTGTACTCTGTTTGACGGTCAAATCGGAATTCTCCCCGGTCGGATGCCTATGGTAGGTCGTCTGGGATTTGGCGAACTGGTGTTCGAATCCGGTGAAGGAAATGAAAACCGCTACTTTGTCGATGGCGGGTTCCTGCAGGTTAAGGGTTCGGTGATCTCAGTCCTGACCGAACAGGCGATTCCTGTCAGCCAGCTGAATGCCGAGGAAGCGGAGAAGCAGCTCGAAGAAGCCCTCTCTCAAACCGCAATCGGCGACGATCAGTGCCTCGCCCGCGAACGGGATCAGGATCGTGCCCGGGCGATGGTAGCACTGGCTCATCAGAAATAACCTGTTTTACAGGTTCAAAAGACATCTTGATCTGCAGCTGTGAATCTCATAAATAAGCTGAAATGCCCCGTGCGTTTCAGCTTATTTTTTTTCTGGAGCCGTACATGACTGACGCGGAATCCCGCCAACCCGCCCCGCGCCCCTCGGTTGGAGTTCTCTTCAAATGCTGTCAGGTTTACAGCAGAATCTATGCAAACCATGATCTGACAGCCTATGCCGGGCATTGTCCCCGCTGTGCTGCCCGGATCGAAGTTCCCATCTCAAAGGAAGGGGGATCGACCAGCCGGTTCACCTCTGGCTCCTAACTTATTATGGTAAAAAGCCTTATCTCCAATATAAATCTTGAGTTCTCACCCAGAAAAATGCCACTTCCCGCCAGAATCGTCTTGAGCTAAATCCTGATTTGCTCTAGGATTCGCCGCAATTGATCAAATCAACACTTCAGATTTATCTGCCGTTCTGCCCTGCCTGTTCCTGATTTGAGCTTTTCCAAATGGATTATCATCTAAAACCTTTAGGGAAAACCTGTTCCTCGACGGGAAAAGAATTTGTTCCCGGCGAAACTGTGCATTCTGTAATCGTCGATCAGAATGGTCATCTCACCCGTCTGGACTTTGCAGAGGAAGCCTGGACCGGTCCCCCGGAAGGGGCTGTCGGAGACTGGAAGCTGCAGGTCCCCGAGCCGGCAGCACAAGGGGCTCGAAAAATCGATCCCGATGCCATGATGCAATATTTTGAGCAGCTGTATGAAAATCCAAACCAGGTTCAGGAAAAGTTCCTGTATGTGCTGGCCCTGTTTCTGGTACAGAAACGGCGGCTGAAACTGGACGGCTCGCGGGATGAGGATCAGACATCCTATCTGCAACTGTCCGGAACCCATGGCGAGGGCAATTTTGAAATTCGAGATCAGAACCTGGAAGAGTCTGAAATTGAAGCTTTGCAACAACAGTTGAACACCCAGTTTTTAGAAGAGTGGGAATAAGGAAGCCTCCCGCTACGGACCAGTCAATATGTCGCATGTTCAAGGAAGAACAGATATGAAGAGATCCAGGCTGATCTTTCATCGGTTGCGCGCCGCAACTCAAGTCTGCACCCTGATCTGCTGTCTTCTGCTGCTCTCTGCCTGCTCGTCCGTACGAACCTTTCTGCCAAACCAGGCCCCCGTCTGCGTGCTGCCCCCGAATGCCAGTTACACCCAGATCGTGAATCATCTCAATGCTCAGACTGAGGGAGTTTACGGCTGGCAATCCTCGTCAGTCAAAATCCGTGCCCGTCAGAAAGGGGGCATTCCGGTCAGCCTGAGTGCCATGCTGGCCGTGGAACAGCCCCAGCGATTCCGCCTGGTTGCCAGTTCTCCGTTAGGACCCGAAGTTGACTTTGGTTCGAATGATGAACGGTTCTGGTTCTGGGTCAAACGCAGCGATCAGAAAAACATCTTTACCGTCCGGCACGATCAATACGAGGCGATGGGCTCTCAACTGAATATTCCTTTCGAGCCAGGCTGGCTGCTGGAGGCCCTGCGGGTTGTCCCCTTGAACGAAAAAGAGCTTTCCATTCAGAAGGAAGGCCAGAATTCTCCGAATGTCAAACTGATTTCAGACCGTCTGCTGCCCAATGGAAAACTGGTGCAGAAGATTATCGTCGTCAATCTGTGCACGGGGCACATTATCGAACAATCTCTGTACGACAGCCAGGGACAGCGGATCGCAACTGCCACACTGGGTGAATACCGTACCTGCGGAGGCACCAATGCGGTTCTGCCGCATGTCATTAAACTCGACTGGCCCCAGGCCGGGATCGTGATGACGATGACCATGTCACAGATCAGTGTTAATCCGGGGGTCCCCGCCGATGTCTGGGGGCTGCCGCAGATTCCCGGCTATCCGGTTCTGGACCTCGCGGCAGGCATGCCTCGCCCATCTCACCCGGAAGCATCACTGAGACAGCGACCGACGCCGATTGAATCCCGTGTGGCAGAGCGGGTCGAACCAGCCTGGGCCGATTCTCCCGGCCCCGAACCACAGTGGAAACCGGCACAGACTCAACCGCCTGAGTTCGGATTTGAAGAGCCGGCAACCTTCCCCGCCAGTGATTCACTGCCGGCGCCTGAGAAAAATCCGTTCCGTTCGCCCGGCTCATTTGAAGAAACTGCAGAAGAACCGCCCGGACGCGTTCGCCTGTAAGATAACGGGGTCTGGCTCTGTACGTTTCCTTCAAAATCCTGTCGTATTTTTACTCTGAATCCGCTATATCTTGAGCAGAGCGAAGATCGACTTACTTTAGACAGGAGGAGTCACCCATGGACGAATTCATGCAGGCTGCGATTGAAGAGGCGGAACAGGGACTGCAGGAAGGGGGCGTCCCCATAGGTTCGGTGATTGTCTATGAAGGCAAGATCATCGGTCGCGGCCATAACATGCGTCAGCAGCAAGGGAGTGCCATTCTGCACGGTGAGATGTCAGCACTGGAAAATGCGGGCCGACAGCCGGCCAGTGTCTATCGGAATTCGGTGCTCTATACCACACTCTCCCCCTGCCCGATGTGCAGCGGCGCGATCCGCCTGTATCAGATTCCTCGTGTGGTCATCGGAGAAAATAAAACCTTCCTGGGCGATGAAGAACTGCTCAAAGCCAGCGGTGTCGAACTGGAAGTCCTGCAGGACCCGCGGTGCATCGAATTGATGCAGCAGTTTATTGCCGCCCATCCGGATGTCTGGAATGAAGATATCGGCGAGTGACCTGCCCCCCCTGACCTCATCTCACATGATGACAGAATCAGGGCAGATCGAAGATAAACGAGGTCTGCAGCCGGTGAGCATCGCTTGTCGCGCCGCCGACGTTTTCCTTGGTGCCGTAGAGGTATTCGACGCCGATTTTCACATTCTTCAGGGGATTCCAGATCAGGTTGGCTGCCAGGTAGGTAGTCTGTTTGACGTCTGATGAAGCCTGAAATGTGGTCGTGTCCAGGCTATTTTCTGCGTAGGTGAAGTTGGAACTGAGTTCATCGTTCCAGTCATGCGTGAGGCCGACCATCCAGCCAAACATGGGTAACAGACCGGCCTTGTCCGCAGCGGTGGGGGCGGCATCTGGTAGATCCCGATAGCTGCCGATCCCTTCCCCAAACAGAAGCTGCGAGTAGACCTTGGTCCGCTCTGTAATTAACCGTACACCCGTGAAATTGAACCCATAGGCAAAACGGGTGATTACCCTCTGGCCGGTTGGTTGAAAGCCAACAACACGATACAGGCCCGCGACCTGAAACTCACTGATGTCATTTTTATAACGCAGCCGGGTTACGAAATCAGGTGAGGGATTCCGTGCATCGCCGGTGATACCGACAGGAGGTTCAATTATAAAGCTGGTGTCTTCAACTGATACCGCGAATGTGGTGTTGTCATTAAAAATATGTTGTGTCCAGCGGGCCTGGGCCTGTCTGCGATTGACGTTGGAGACGGAGCCTTCAAAGTCAAGTGTGGCGGGAGCGGCAGCCACATCGGCAAAGGTCGTCCAGGTCTGTCCGATCAGTAATGATCCGGATTCTCCGAAGGCATGTCTTAAACGAAACCGGTTTCCTTCACTGAAGAAATCCCCTTCCACATAGACCCGGATCAGATGATCGTCGGTCAGCCAGCGCGTATCAAAACTCAGGCGGGACTGTCGGGCGTGAAACCGGGAATTGGTCCTGTGCGGTGCTCCAATTGGAATGTCGGTCGTCACAAAGGAGTCCGTAGAATCGATGGGATCAAAGTCGTAGATGAAATCCGCTTTGGCGAAGCCTCCAATTTTCATCGCGGCATCCTTACCAAAGATGATCAAACCCTCGGTAAAAGATGGAGCAGAATAAAGGTCCAGTCCGACATTAAACTGCCGGGCATCGGTGAGATAAGGATTCGAGAGCAACTGCGGATTGACACCATCCCCTCCTACGCCCATTGTCAGAGGGGGGACTATCGCCTGGCTGGTTCCCGGAGCCGCCGGTAGCTGAGCGGTATTATCATCGGTCTCATCCAATGAAATGTTGACCCGTCCCGGTTCATCCAAATTGACTCCCGGAGCAAGAGGCTGATCCACAGACAGAAACGGATCATAACTGGAGCGCGCAGCAGGCCCTGGTGGCAGAAACCGACTGTCTTGCGCCCGGACTGTGGCGGGAACAGCGGTCAGTGCCAGTAACAGCGTACAGGCAAAAGTCGTGATCCAGTACATGGGAGTTTCAGGGAGACTGTTTAAAGATGAGAGAGTTGAGGAGAGACAGATTTATAGCAGAAACACAGTTTTGTGGATACTGCGATTTGAAAGAATGATTCCTTGCGCGACATGCCATAAGGCATATATTTACAGACACTTACAATCATTCAGGCAAAGACGGTATACTTGCTTTTCGATGAATTTTATGACTATGATGCATGTCAGCCAGCGAGGACAAAGGCACGGGACTTTGTTCTCTCTTTTTAAATTCAACCCTCAGAAAGATGTCTTCAATGACCAAAGCCCTGCTCCCCCTTTTGATTTGTTTTGCCCTGCTCCAGTTTGGAACCTGCCAGGCCGCAGAGGTGATCAATGCAGGAGTTGGTGGGCACCGGAGTTCCCAACTGCTGAAGCGAGTGGACCGTGATGTGCTTTCAAAACAGCCGACGGTTGTTGTGTTGATGGTAGGAACGAATGATCGGCTCAATTCGGGTGGGTTTATTAATATCAATACCTACCGCAGGAATGTGGAAACGCTGGTCGATAAAATTCAGGCTGGCGGTGCGAAAGTAGTACTGATGACACCACCGACCTGCATTCCGGAGCTGTTGTTTACCCGCCATGATGCGAAGAAATATGCCGACCAGTCTCCTGTGGAACGAATGAAAGAGGTGCGCCAGGTTCTGCTCAAGATTGCCCGCGCGAAGCAGATTCCCGTGATCGATTTTCATGACTACCTGATTGACCACAAGCTCGCGGATGACTCAAAAACCAGCGTGATCCGTAATCCAGCGAACAGCGGCATTAAAGACGGAGTGCACCTGACGCCGGCCGGATATCAGCTGCTGGCGAGACTGGTGGCTGAGAAACTCAAAGCCGAACAGCTGAATTTGACAAAGGTCATCTGCTTTGGGGACAGCCTGACGAAAGGCTCAAAGAATGCGAACTACCCGGCTTATCTGGAAGAGCTTCTGAAACAGTAAGACCAGCAGAACGTGAGTCAATAAAACAGGGACAGTTGGGATACACTCCCCACTGCCCCTTATTTGTTCATTCCAGTATCAGATCAGTTCATGAATCGGTTCGATGCCCTGATCGACCAGATATTGCGGCGTACCGGCCGTGTCGAAGATGCGGGTGCCGTTCAGATCCAGGCCGACGTTCTGATAGAGCGTCGCAAAGACTTCCTGGAACTTGACCGGACGTTCTTCCGCGTATTCTCCTTTGCGGTTGGTTCGACCGATGACCTGACCGGCCTGCATACCTCCCCCGGCCAGCATGGCACAGGAGACCCGCGGCCAGTGATCGCGGCTGTTGTTCTTATTGATCTTCGGCGTGCGTCCGAATTCGCCCCAGACGACAACGGAAACGTCTTTATCGAGTCCTCGTTCGTGCAGATCGGTTACAAGAGCTGAGAGCCCCTGGTCGAGACGCGGAAATTCTTCTCGCGACTTGGGGAAGTTCATCCCGTCCGGACCATGCCAGTCCCAGCGACTGTAGTTCAGGGAGACGAACCTAGCTCCTGCTTCAACCAGCCGACGGGCCATGCAGAAGTTTTCGATCATGGGCGGTGCTCCGTCCCGCTGGAACTTTTCGCTGCTCTCACCGTAGCGGGCCAGGATCTCGGGATCTTCCTTGGAGAGGTCGAGCGCATCCGCCAGTTTGGATGTGGTCAGAATATTCATTGCCTGTTGCGAATAGACGTCCATACTCTCCATCAGACCGGTGGTGTCCGCATCGCGGCGGAATGAATCGAAAGCCTGCTGCAGTTTGACCCGATCGCGCAGGCGCTCCAGGGTGATCCCCTGTAGAATCATGTTATCCGGCGAACTGCGGGCCTTACGACCGACCAGGTTGAAGGGAGCGTATGGCACTCCCAGGAAGCCACCAGTACCCGGTTCACCCCAGGTCCGGTTTCCCGTTTTATACATCAGCGCCACATGTGCGGGGACAGCAGAATTGACCGGGCCCTGCAGTTTCGAAACGAAAGCCCCCGCGGCTGGCCAGCCTCCCGGGGGTTGACGACTGCCGAACGTGCGACCGGTCATGCACTGATACGCGTCATGTCTACCGTCGGCATCGGAAATTGTGCGGATGGGTACAAACTTGTCCATCATCTGGGCCATCCGTGGGAAGAGCTCACAGATTTCAACACCGGGGACATTCGTTTTGATGGGAGCAAATTCACCGCGTATCTCTTTGGGGGCATCCGGCTTGGGATCCCAGAGATCGATGTGCGAAGGGCCACCGGGCAGGTAAATATTGATGATCGCTTTGTGATTACTGCCGGTTTGGCTTTCCGCCTCGGCACGCATGACACCAGGCAGAGAAATTCCCCCCAGTGCCATCCCCCCAATTTTCAGAAAGCTGCGGCGGGAGACGCCATCACAAAAGGTTCCGTTTTTCGCAGTCGGTTTACCCAGAATTGTCAGCATCGGATCACTTCCCTGGAGGCGATGATTTGCGGCACAATCAAATCAACATAAATACACGTTGATATGATAGCATGGGCAATTCTGGTACGCAAACAGAAAGCGAGCTGTAGAAACCAGAAACACTAATTCTTTCATAAGCAGTGATTTATGAATTTGTGATGCTCATCAAAGTGAAACTTTCATCAGTTTTGATTCAACATGGAAGGATAGGGAATATGAGAAAGAGGTATCAAGAGACATCCAGGTCTCTAAACATACATAAGTGACTTCTCGATAAAGAAAGACAGTATTCAATTTTTGGTTAGTTTTTATCCGCCAGCTGATTGAATCAGACAATAACATGGATTGTTTGTGAATACGATACAAGGAGTATCTATGCGCCTATTTTGCTCGATCGGTGCGTTGGTTCTCATGATGAGTTCGACGCTGCATGCCGATATCTTTGACACAATTGAAGACTTTGAGTTGACCTCTTTAAACGTCTTCGATTCTAAACCAGTCAGTGATGTTTCCTGTCTGGATGACTGTTGTGATAACAGTTGCTGCGGCTGCTGTAAGCCCCTTCCCGCACCGATGATGATTGGTGATTATTCGGGGATTCCTCTGGGAGTTTTCAGTGGTGGTGAAGTACTGCTGTATCAGAACAGCTACTCAAAAGTTTCTAGAGGTAGTTTCAAAACCCTAAATTACGTGAACAGTTTGGTATAGTATTTGTAGGAGTACCTCCCCAGAAAGGAGGTC